>JASKKI010000009.1 GCA_030154225.1 Clostridia bacterium
GCAGGGTCAACAATACCGGCAGCAATCATATCTTCATAACCATTAGTTAAAGCATTGAAACCAATACCTACTCCGGATTCTTTTACTTTTTCTACTACAATGGAACCTTCTACACCAGCGTTATTAGCAATTTGACGAACTGGTTCTTCTAAAGCTTTTTTGATAATATTTACACCGGTTTGAGCATCAGACTCATCCATTGTAATACCCTCTAAAGCAGCAAGTACATCAATTAGAGCAGTACCACCACCAGCTACAATACCTTCCTCAACAGCAGCTCTGGTAGCAGCTAGAGCATCTTCAATACGATGTTTTTTCTCTTTTAATTCAGTTTCGGTAGCAGCACCAACTTGAATTACAGCTACCCCACCGGATAACTTAGCTAAACGCTCTTGTAATTTTTCTTTGTCAAATTCAGAAGTAGTTTCTTCTAATTGAGCACGGATTTGAGCTACACGGGCATCAATATCAGCTTTACTACCTTTACCTTCAACAATAGTAGTTTCTTCTTTACTTACTTTAACTTGGCGGGCAGTTCCTAACATATCCAATGTAGTGTTTTCAAGTTTTAATCCTAATTCTTCACTAACAACTTGACCACCAGTTAGGATAGCAATATCTTGCAACATTGCTTTACGACGATCACCAAAGCCAGGTGCTTTAACAGCTACACATGTAAATGTTCCTCTTAGTTTGTTTACAACCATAGTAGCCAGTGCTTCACCTTCAACATCTTCAGCAATGATTAATAAAGCTTTACCGGATTGAACAACTTTTTCTAATACTGGTAAAATATCTTGAATTGCAGAGATTTTCTTGTCAGTAATTAAAATATATGGATCTTCCAGTACAGCTTCCATTTTTTCAGTATCAGTAACCATGTAAGGAGATACATAACCACGGTCAAACTGCATACCTTCAACTACATCTAAAGAAGTCCCAAAAGTCTGGGATTCTTCAACAGTAATAACACCATCATTACCAACGGTTTCCATAGCTTCTGCAATCAGGTTACCGATTTCTTTATCTGCTGCAGAAATAGAAGCTACTTGAGCGATAGCTGCTTTACTTTCAATAGGTTTAGCAATTTTGTGAATTTCAGCTACTGCTACATCAACTGCCTTTTGGATACCTTGTTTTAAAATCATTGGATTTGCACCAGCAGCTACATTTTTTAAGCCTTCTCTAATCATAGCTTGTGCCAGTACAGTAGCGGTAGTAGTTCCGTCTCCAGCTACATCATTAGTTTTTGTTGCAACTTCTTTAAGAAGTTGAGCACCCATGTTTTCAAATGGATCTTCTAATTCAATCTCTCTAGCAATAGAAACACCGTCATTAGTAATGGTTGGAGAACCAAATTTCTTTTCTAATACTACATTACGACCTTTAGGCCCTAAAGTTACTTTTACAGCCTCAGCAACGGCATTAACACCTGCTTCTAAGGCTCGTCTCGCCTCTTCACCAAAAATAATATCTTTGGCCATTATGTAATCCCTCCTTATTTAATTAACCAATAATTGCTAAAATGTCTCTTTCTCCAAGGATAAGAACTTCTTCACCATCTAACTTAATTTCAGTACCGGCATATTTGGAGAAAATAACTTTATCTCCTACTTTCACTTCCATAGCGGATTTTTGACCATTTTCTAAAGTTCTACCAGTACCTACTGCTAGTACCTCACCTTGTTGTGGTTTTTCTTTAGCAGTATCAGGTAATACAATACCGCTTTTTGTTTTTTCTTCTTGAGCAAGTGCTTTCACAACTACTCTGTCACCTAATGGTTTAATATTCATAAACAAACCCTCCTTTATTAATTAGAGTGTTATTTATTGTTAGCACTCACTGGAGGTGAGTGCTAACATCTACTAATAATAATAGTCAACGTTAGCTTCTTAATCAAGACCTTTTTTTAAAAAAATTTTTGTTTTATTGTTTATTTAATGTAAAATATTATTTAATATCTCCTTTTTTCACCATTACATAAAAAATATTTCCCTTTAATAAAAGCTTTTATACACATTTCATAAAAAAGATACATTATGTGAGGTGTAACATGAAAAATGAAATAAGAAAACATTTTAAAAACTTAAGAAACAGTCTTACTGAAAAGGAAGTTAAAGAAAAAAGCCTTGCTATTTTACAAACATTAACATCATACCCTTTCTGGCAGAATGCTAAACATATAATGTGTTATTTATCCTTTGGTAAGGAAGTTTATACTAAACCCATAATCGAAGAAGCTTGGAAAGCAAATAAACAGGTAGTAATACCTGTTTGTAAACGGGAGACATGTGATATTGAGCCCAGTCAACTTTTTTCATTTGCTGATCTTGAACCACGCACTATGGGAATCTTAGAACCTAAAGAAGGAAAACTAATGGAAGTTGACCCTAAAGTAATTGATCTTTGCCTGATACCGGGATTAGCTTTTGACCTGATGGGTCATCGCATAGGCTTTGGAGCTGGCTATTATGATCGCTTTTTACCTTTATTGAGATCTGACACCCCCAAAGTAGCCCTGGCTTATGAATTACAAATTAGCCAGGAACCCCTCCCTTCTGAAAATTTTGACGTATTAATGGATTATATTTGCACAGAAAAGGGTCTTTACCAATCTACAACATTACTACAGGAGATTTAACAAATTGTTCTAATTTCCAGAATCCTGCACCTGTTAGATCCCTTTCCCCCATGTCAAAGGCTAGGGAAGGGACTAAAATTAAGTCTGGTGCAGGATTTTCTCTAACATAATTCTGATAGCTTTCTTTAAAATCTTCAATAGTTAACAAACCGGCACACTGGATATTTCCACCAAAGTAATTGTTTTTAACAGGTACAATGTGCAAATTATTAATTTTAGCCAGACTTGTTTTTAAAAGATGATAACCTAATTGTGAAGCTAAAAGCAAAGGCCTTAACGGTTTCAATTTTGTCAATATACTTTTTATTTGCTCCACTTTACTTTTAGAGATATCATAATCAAAAACAAGACCACTTTTATTATTTGTTATGTCTATGTTTAATACAATTACTTGTTTATCCCTTTCTATTTCCAGCATGTATTTTCCATTTTCCTGTAAAGTTAAAAATGCTTCCACCCTGGAAAAAGGCTTTTGGCCATTTATAGCAGTAATTATGTCTCCTGACCTTAGCCCTGCACGAAAAGCCGGACTCCCCTTTATTACCCCTATAATTTCTGCCTTTAAATCACTCAAATATGGGGGTTCTAATGTTATAGGGCAAAAATCTTTTCGCCATTTTATTATTTTTTCTTCCAGATGTTCCAACATTTTCTTATCTATCTGTAAATGAGAGGGTGCGAATTTAGTAAACCCCGGTTTAAATACCCTAATTGTCAGGGCATTATTACAACTTAAAGTTTTAATTGTATCATATAAAACTGACCACCCCGTAATATGGGGCATAGCTACAATACTGCCATGATATTTAATATCCCATTTTTTTAATAATTCAGGTGCTTTATAAGCAATCATTGCCTTTTTATCATTCATTAATTTTTGCCGTAAATTTACATCATAGATGTTTAGTGATAGATTTAATTCTATGGGTTCAAATTTTTTTAGTATGTTTATGGTTTCTTCATTTAGATAAGAACCATTTGTTGTAATTTGAATTAGTGTCTGGGGAAACCTTTTTCTTAGTAATTCCAAAGATTCAAAAAAATACGGATGAGTAAAGGGCTCACCCTCCATAATTAAACTGGCTGACTCACCAATCACTATTTTCCTATTTTCATCAAGATAAGTAATAAGATCTTTTATAATATCCATTGCCAAGGGCGGTACATTTATAGCTTTAACACCAGGTGGATTTTGCCGATGACTACAAAAAAGACATCTAACATTACAAAATGAAGTAATAGGTAATATATTATAGTTTTGGACTGTATGGTATAGAACCTGCATTAACCTAGTATCCATTATTTCACTCTCCAACGATTATCTTCTGAGTTAATGTTTTTGGTCAGACATACTTTTGGGCTAGACTTTTGCGTCTGACAATGGCTTATAAGTTAGCTTTCAGGTCTGACATTTCCCACGAAGTTAATTTACTAGGTCTGACGTACCAGGCTAGTAGTCTTTTGCATCTGACACAAGCTTACTGGACACTGGGCACGGGGCACGGGTTTTTCAGGAGGCAATTCTATCCAAATTTATACTGAATCCCAAATCCCCCCCGGGGGTTACGCCAGTCAATAACATGAGGGGGACAGGCATACCTGCAAGTACCACATTCCACACACCCTTCATAGGCTGTTAAGATACGATTTTCTTCTTCACTCCAGGCATAAACTTTAGCTGGGCAAACATAAGTACAGGGTTTATAGTCACATTTTAGACATTGATCCCTATCAACAATACGAATATGGCTGTGTTTATCTGACTGATACCTATTTAAAAATAATTTATCTTCCAGTCTCATCCTAAAACCCTCCATAACTTATAGAGATCTTTAACTAAATCCCACTTTGACCGTTGTTCAAATATCTTCCTCATGATGATCCTTTGTTTTTCTTTCTTAGGTATGTTATCTACAGTAAAAAATTCTTTACCTGCAATACTAGCCAGACGGGGATACAAATAAAATAATTCTGGATGTTCTTCAAAGTACCCGGATGCATGCTGGTATTTTTGCAAGTCTTTGATTACAAAAGTTTCAGATAAACGCTGCTGGTATTCCGCTAAAGAGTTAATGGTGAAATCTCCTTTTTCAAAAGCTTTAGTTATTACCTCCCCCGCTACTTTCCCAGAAATTAGAGCCAGATTGGAACCCTCTCTATGAAGTCCATTAACAAATTGGGCAGCATCCCCAACTATTACCACACCATTACCATACAGTTTAGGAATAGCTTTATAACCCCCTTCGGGAATCATATGGCCCAAATATTCCTTGATTTCTCCACCTTCTATTAGTGGCTTAACAGCTGGATGAGCTTTTAAATTTTCTAATAAATCATTAGGATTTAACTTTCTGTTAATAAGATGGGACATTAAGGCCCCCACACCAATAGAAATACTTTCGTAATTGGTATAAATAAAGGCTGTACCCACCATTCCTTTAGTAGCTTCCCCGATAATCTCAATAGTTGCACCCTGACCGTCTTCTAAACCAAACCGATCCTCAATTTTTTCCTTGGGTAAAGCTATTACTTCTTTGACTGCTACCGCCAGATAATCCCAGGCCAAGTAACCTTTCTGCATACCTAAAGCTTCTTGGGTCAACATGCTGTTTACACCTTCAGCGATTACTACAACATCTGCATAAACTTCCCCATTTGGACGTCCCGTTTTAACTCCAATTACTTTACCATCTTCCTTGATAATATCTTCTACCACTGTTTCACAAATGAGTAGTGCTCCGGCCTGTTCCACCTGCCGGCCCATCCAACGATCAAATTTAGCTCTTAACACAGTAAAAGCATTATAAGGTTCTATACCAAACTCCTGGGTCCGAAAGCCAATTTTAGAAACAGCCCCATCGGTAGTAAACCAATAATTGGATTCTACCACTGGTCTTTCTAAAGGAGCTTCCTCCCAAAATTCAGGGAAAACATCTTCTGTTGCCCGGCGATAGAGCACTCCACCCATTACATTTTTTGCTCCAGGGTATTCACCCCGTTCAAAAACAATAACCTTTAAACCATTATTAGCCATGGTATAGGCTGCAGACAGCCCAGCCGGACCTGCTCCCACAACAATAGCATCAAATTTTTCTTGAACCATAATAATCCCCCCCTTAAGACCCCAATTTCTGGCGGAAAACATCCGTCAGGAGGGGTAAAATTTTTTGATAATCTCCAACTATACCATAAGTAGCTATTTTAAAAATAGGTGCTTCTGGATCTTTATTAATGGCTACAATGACATCAGCTGTTTGCATACCTACCAAATGTTGAATGGCTCCAGATATGCCTACCGCTATGTAAACTTTGGGCCTTACAGTAGCCCCAGTTTGCCCTACTTGATGGGCTACATCAATCCACCCAGCTTCCACGGCAGCCCGGGATGCTCCAACAGTACCGCCTAAAACTTCTGCCAAGTCAAATATGTATTTAAAATTTTCTTTTGTTCCTATTCCCCTACCCCCGGCAACTATGATATCAGCCCGGTCTAAATAAACAGCACTACCACCTTGAGGTATAAATTCCAATATTTTAGTTAAAACATTTTCTTCTTTAATATTAATTGTTTCTTCAATTAGAGTACCGCTACGCCCTTCTTCTTTATTAGGCATAGGCATAACTCTAGGTCGCACACTGGCCATTTGGGGCCGGTGGTTCCGGCAAACAATAGTTGCCATTACATTACCACCAAAAGCCGGTCTGGTCTGTAAAAGCAATCTGGACTCCTTTTCTATTTTCAATTCAGTACAATCAGCTGTTAATCCAGTACCAACTTTGGTAGCTACATGTCCGGCCAGATCCCGCCCTTGAGTAGTTGCTCCCATTAAAACAATTTCCGGTTTGTATTTTTCTATTAATATGGCCAGGGATTGGGAATAAGGTTCAGTACGATAATCTTTTAAAACAGGGTCATCGATTAAATAGACTTTATCAGCCCCATATTCAAATACAAGTTTGGCTTTATCCTTTATGTTGTGTCCTAATAATACACCACAAAGATCTACTCCCAACTCATCTGCTAACTTCCTTCCTGCACCTAAAAGCTCCCACGACACATCAGCTATTTCTCCATAGCTTTGTTCAATTAACACCCATACTCCGAAAAAAGCATTCACTTTTTCATCTTTGGGCTTGAATTCTTTTATTTTTTCTTCAGCTTTTTTTGGGGTTTCATCGGGTTTTCTTCTATCTTCCAGTGTTAGGGCCATTGTTGGACATACTCCTACACACGCGCCACAATCAGTACATTTCTCAGGATTGACTACAGCTATTCCATCTACTAAATCTAACGCATCAAATGGGCACGTTTGCACACACGCCCCACAACCTATACAATTCTTCTTGATTACTTCAACGGTCAACCTATTTGACCTCCTTTCTTTGCCTCTGGGTGAATATTCATAGACTGACAGTTGCTACTGGGCTAACATTTTGCGTCCGATTTACTTCTTAGTTAACATTACACGTCTGACATACTTCAAGGACAGCTTTTCTGTCTGACATTACTTTTGGGTGAACATATTACGTCTGACATATTTCGGAGTAAGATTACGCGTCTGATATACTTTAATGTGAACATAGTGCGTCTGATATACTTCAGAGTTAGTATTACGCGTCTGAAAAATGTGTGCAGGTGAATATTTTGTGTCAGACGTAAATGCTAGACTTGTGAGTAGTTGTCAGACGCAAAATGTTAGCTACCTGTTTTATCTGACCAACAAACTAAACCCTTAAGAAATTGTCTGACACAAAATTTTACGAAGAAGTATATCTGACCTTAAGCTAAACCCTTGAGTAGTTGTCAGACGCAAAAACTTGACCCTTAAGTATTTCTGACCAATTAGCTTATCCCGCTAGCTAATTTGGTATTACATCTAAAGGAATAAGTTTATCAACCAATGTTTTAACAGCTTCTTCAGGTTTATCTTCACCACCGGGAATTATTTGGCCACCACCTCTTCCGGGAGGTGCAAAAATATTCCGAACCATTGTTGGCGAACCTTTTAGCCCTAGTTTATCCGTCTCAAAATCCATCTGATTTTTATCCCAGATTTTACACTCATAACGGGCAGCTCTAATCAAATTATCCAAACTGGCATATCTTAACTCATTTATATCTTTTACCACTGTTAATAATGCTGGGAAACGGGTTTCTGCTAATTCTTTACCGTTTTTAACTTTACGATATACTTGTATTTTTTTATTCGTTATATCTAAATTAACTATTTCCATAACATAGGTTAATTGAGGAATATTCATTCTCGCTGCTATTCCTGGTCCTACCTGGGCAGTATCACCATCAATGGCTTGTTTTCCACATAACACTAAATCTACACCTTCTTGTACATTTAATTTTTCTATAGCCTTTGTTAAGACATAACTTGTAGCTAAGGTATCCGCCCCGGCAAAAGCTCTATCACTTAAAAGAATGGCTTCATCAACTCCAAAGCCAATAGCTTTTTTTAAGGCTTCCAAAGCCATAGAAGGGCCCATAGTTATTACAGTAACTTTTCCACCATATTTATCTTTTAATTGTAAAGCGGCCTCTATAGCATGAATATCATAAGGATTAATAATTGCAGGAACACCTTCTCTAACCAAAGTATTTGTTTCGGGATCAATTTTAACTTCTGTTGTATCCGGAACTTGCTTCATACAAACTACATAATGCATATACTTCCCTCCTATATATATAATTTTTCTTCAATTTTGATAGTTTTATGTAGTAAAAAAGGTATATTTATTTATACCCAGCATATATTTTTATAAAACAACTGTTCCCAAATTTCCTGCTATCCACAGTATCCACAAATTTATCCACAGAAAAAACTTGAAAATTTCTCTAATCCCCCAGTTTTTCCACATTATCCACAAGGAAATGTGGCTTTTCCTGTGTAAAGAATTCCACATCCAAAAAACCCAATCTCATGGGTTATACACAGATTTATCCACATTATCCACAGAAAAAAATCCACAAAACACTTGTTCTTTTATTTTGTTAACTACTTTACTCCAAAACAAAATGTGACAATATTAGAACTTGACAAAAAAAATCCAGGTTAATTAGTCCTGAATTTTTTTGCTAAAAAAGGCCTATATCTGTTTAGGTTTTTAGTCCTATTTATTTGTTTTTATAAAGTATATTAATTAAAGCTTTCATATCATCTTCTGAAATATTCTTATCTTTTATTTCTTTAGCCAATTTTAAATAACCTATGTTTTCTTCCCTTAGAAGAAATGACTTTAAATCTTCATCAAGTATATGGTAAAGAAAGATAGGAGTATCATTCCATCTGTTATCATCTATTAAAATACTTGGAGTAGATTCTAAAGCACTGGCTATTTTGTACAGGCTTTTTAAGGATGGAGTAGTTTTGTTATTTTCAACCAGGCTTATGTATTGCTGGCTTAAACCCGTCAATTCAGCCAAGTATGATGCTGATAAACCCTTTTGCATCCGAACTTTTTTAATCCTTTCCCCAATTTTTATTTCTTTCAAGTTATCCACCCCAAATTCTACAAGTATTACTAAAATAAATATTGCTATTCTACAAGTATTTCTTGTATAATATTACATATCTTTTAAATATTAACATTAATATTTACTTCAAATTGCAAAACCTATTGTCTGGTTATTTATAAGGAGCTAAAAATATGAAAAAAAGTATCCAGTTATTAAAAGAAATTGAGCTTTTACGAAGTCAATTACACAAGGTTATTGAACTGGTAGACGGTAATTTAATTTCAGAAGATGTCATACAAATAAGCCAAAAACTTGACCAACTATTAGTAGAATACTTAAAGACTATCAAGGAAGAGAAAGAAAAACCTTTTTAATTATATCAAAATATTATTATTCAACTAATAATTAGTAAATTTATTTACAATTATAACACATGGTTTCACTATTATATTTCAAGTGTTTTATTTAAACAAAAATAGGACTCAATTGTCCTATTTAAAACTAATTAGTTGAGGTTTTCCTTTTTCAAAAGTCCAGATACCCCTAAACCCTAATTCCCTAGCAATTTGTATTCCTTTATCTAAATCCTGACCTAATTGCTGTAAGTGATGGGCATCTGAACCTATGGTAATAATCTCTCCACCTAATTCCCGGTACCATTTTAAAATATCTATTGTCGGTAGTGGTTCACCTAGACCCTGTCTATATCCTGAAGTATTTATTTCTATACCTTTGGAATTGTTAATTACATTTTTTAAAATTTCTCTAATTATTTCTTCATAATCTCTTGCCGTAAACTTTTGAAAATGTCTCGGTACATATCTTTTTAAAACATCTAAATGACCCAAGACATGAAAATCACCATTTTTAGCTGTTTCTAATACTTCATTAAAATACTTAAAATATACATCTCTATCTTCTTCATCATTGTAAGTACGATGTAAAACCTGGTTACCTACATAATGAATCGAACCGAGAAAAAAGTCAAAATCTTTATCTTTTAAAAAATCAGAATGTTGTTTTTGATAGAGATGCGGTTCTCCCAATTCCAAACCTTTTTTTATAGATAACTTCTTCCTAAATTTTTCTCTACATTCCTCTATTTCTTGGGAGTATTTACTAAAGTTAAAATGACCTAATCCTTGATCAAAGGGATTAAGATCAAAATGTTCAGTAAAAACAACCTCTTTTAAACCAAGTTCTACCGCCCTCTGGCAATAATCAATCATTTTTACTTTACTATCAAAAGAATTATTAGTATGTATATGATAATCAACTAAGTAGTTCATTGTGACCTCCACATCGCTTTTAGGGTAATTTTATTGTTAGACAATGGCTTACAAGCCCAGACTATTTGGTTAGATATACCAAGTAGTTAACTTATTGTGTCAGACAAAGCTAAAGTGCTAGGCTTTTTGGTTAGTCGTACCAAGTAGCTAACATTTTTCGTCTAACACAAGCTTAAAGCTAGATTTCTAGGTTTTTTCCGGGCACTGAGCACTGGGCACTGGGCACGTTCTTTTGTCAGACGCAGAATGTTAGCCCAGAAATATTGTCGGACGGAATATATTCACCCGGAAGTATAATCACTAAACTTCAGGTTGGGAACTGCATTTAAATTCAACCCGGCAAATTCTCCTCTTAGCACCTTATAGTGGGCGGCGGCACCAATCATAGCAGCATTATCAGTACAATACTTCATTGGTGGATAAACTAATCTGAAACCCTTTTCCTCTGCTCTTAAGGATAATCTTGTCCGTAATACACTATTAGCTGCTACTCCACCTGCCAGTAAAATTGTTTTTACTTTTTCTTTCACTGCCGCTCCTACAGTTTTTTCTACTAAAACTTCTACAACAGCTTCCTGAAAACTGGCCGCTATATCAGCCTTATTAATGGGTATATTTTTCATTTCGCATTGATTAAGATAATTTAAAACAGCAGATTTAAGACCGCTAAAACTAAAATCATAACTTCCTTCCTCAAGCCAAGCCCGGGGTAAATTAACAGCTTTAGGGTTACCTTCTTTGGCTTTTAATTCAATCTTAGGACCTCCCGGATAACCCAAACCTAGAGCCCGGGAAATTTTATCAAAAGCCTCCCCGGCAGCATCATCTCTAGTTTGTCCCAAAAATTCATATTTACCGTGTTCCAATATTTTTATCAGAGTAGTATGTCCACCCGATACTATTAAGCAGACCACTGGAAATTCAATATCACTATGGGTAAGGAAGTTTGCATAAACATGTCCCTCAATATGATGAACACCAATCAGCGGTTTTTCGGCGGCAAAGGACATAGCTTTAGTAGTAGCAACTCCCACTAGTAAAGCCCCTACCAATCCCGGACCATAAGTAACTGCAAAATGAGTTAAATCGGGAATTTTTAAATTAGCTTTATTTAAGGCTTCCTCTATAATTATATTAATAAGTTCTAAATGCTTACGGGATGCCACCTCTGGTACAACCCCACCAAATTTTTGGTGGGTAGAGATTTGTGAAGCGACAACATCAGCTAAAACCTCTTTCCCGTCTTTAACTATGGCGACAGCAGTTTCATCACAGCTGGTCTCAACTGCTAGTATAATTGTTTTATCCAAATACATCACCCCCACATAAGAACTCATTGACCAGAATTACAAGCTTTTAAGCTAGACCAATGGGTCAGACGTACCAGGCAACTAACATATTGCGTCTGACACAAGCTTACTGGGCACGGATTTTGTCAGACGGGATATCTTCGCCTTTTAGCAATTGTCAGGCGCAAGATGTTCACCCTGAAGTATGTCGGACGCTCAATGTTCACCTGTTAGCATATTAAACACATAATGTTCATCCAGAAGCCTTTTCCCGCAAGTCTTTCCACATAATAACTGCATCTTCATTAGCATCTACGTAATAACCTTTGCGGAGCCCTGCTGCTTTAAATCCTAAACGTTCATAGAGCTTTCGGGCACTGGTATTAGAAACCCTTACTTCCAGGGTTATCCTTTCTGCACCTTTTTTCAAGGCCATTTCCATCAGATTTTGTAAAAGTATTTCACCCAATCGCTTCCCCCGGTGTTCAGGAGCAATTGCAATATTAGTAATATGGGCTTCGTCTAAAATAACCCACATTCCCCCATAGCCTATTATTTTATCCTGGTCATCTTTGGGAATTACTACTAAATAGTAGGCAAAATTATTATCTAGAATTTCACAACTAAAAGCATAGGGTGACCAGGGAGTAGGAAAAGATAGTTTTTCAATTTCGACAACTTGAGGGACATCTCCTAACTCCATTTTTCTTAAAAGAACTTTGGAGCTTATCTCTGACATCTTGCTGCCTCCCATTTTATTTCCGCTTCTGATTTTCTTAAATAAAATGGTTCCAGTGCAAATAGATCATTTTCCTGCCCTTTTTCTAATTGTTTAAGGCCTAACACTGCTACAGAAGCTGCCCTGGGTAAAAGATTATTTAAAGGAGCCCAGAGAGCTTTATTTAAAAGTTTAGAATTGATTACTTCTTTATATTCAAAAACCCCGTCACCAAGAAAGGTAACAGGTTTTTCTTGAATACTTAATTCTTCCGCAAGTTTTTCTGGACTTATGGCAAGATAGTCACTGATGCGAATCAGATCATTATCATGCATTTCATAAAGAGCTGTATAAACTTCTTGCTTTCTAGCATTAAGAATGGGGCAAATAATTCCGGGAATACCAAAAAGATTTTGAGCCAAAGCGTCTAAAGTTGGAATTCCAATTAATTTAATTCCAGTTACTTGAGCTAAACTTTTAGCTGTGGCTAAGCCAATTCTCAATCCTGTAAATGACCCCGGACCCTTAGTAACAGCAATTCCCGTTACATCCTTAAGCCTTAATCTGGCTAAATCTAATGTTTGTTTTATTAAAGGCAGTAACTGCTCCGAGTGGGTGTAACCGGTATTTAAAAAATTTTCCACCCAGATTTTTTCCTTATCAACAATAGCTACTCCCGCTACCGGCGTAGAACTATCTATGCTTAGTATAATCATAACCGGTCAACTCCTCTACTAACCTTTCATAATGCTCTCCCCGGGGATAAAAACAAATTTCTCTTCCTTCAGGATTTTGTTTAAATTCCAAAACTAGAAATTCAGAAGGAAAAATATCGACAATTAAATTCCCCCATTCCACAAGGGTAATACCTTTTCCGTAGAAATACTCTTCATAACCTAATTCTTCCATTTCATTTATAGAATTAAGTCTATATACATCCAGATGATAAATAGGTAATCTCCCGTCATGATATTCATGAATAATTGTAAAGGTAGGACTAGTTATATTTTCTTCTACTCCCATTCCTTTGGCAACTCCCTTAACAAAGACCGTTTTCCCAGCACCTAACTCTCCATTCAGGGAAATAAAGTCACCAGGTCTAAGAAATTTTGCCATTCTTTGGCCGATATATTCTGTTTCTTCCGGATTTTTTGTTATTAGACAAACCAATTTATAAATCCTCCTTGTATTTTCCTAACCTAGTCTGTAGTATATCCTAATATAAGTTAGGAAAAACAGCAATAAAAAAAACTGAGCAAGCTCAGTTTTTTCCGCTTCACTAGATTAAGATTTCTCTCCAATTCCTTCGTTAGGTAGATATTCCAGGCAGCCAGCATTTTGCCTCTGACAACTACTCAAGGGTTAGATTAAAAGATTAAAGTTAGATTTCTAGGTTTTTTCCGGGCACTGGGCACTGGACACCGGGTACGGTTTTTTTCAGACGCCCAATCTTCACCTGTAAGTATTATGCATACGCTTTTTCTTGTTTTCCTCTTATTAGGTTGTTCACATACTTAATAAAAGATTCTATATCAAAGGGTTTTAAAAGAAACCCAACAGCCCCACCTTTTTTAATTTGTTCAATAGTTTCAACTTCACCATAAGCAGTCATCATTACTACCATAATATCAGGAAACTGATCTTTAATTTCATAAAGAGCAGTAATCCCATCCTTAACAGGCATTTTTATATCCATTATTATTAATTTTGGTCTTAATTCTTTAGCTAACAGCACACCTTCGTCACCATTGGATGCAGTAACTACCTTGTAGCCAATATCTCCTAAAACAGTGGTTAATAATGACCTTACCCCCAATTGGTCATCAACAACAAGTATGTCAATTTCAGTCTTGTCCATCAATTGTACCTCCGAAAATAATGTCATAAAATAGCTATTATTTTTATTCTAGGAACTTATTTTTTATCCTTTGAAGAATTATGACTAATTTTGACAATGTTTGTCGTTTGGTTATAAACTTCAATTCCATTGATGAAAATTCTAAGAGGTTTACTTCTTATATCTAGGGGATGTCCATCCCATACTACTAAATCTGCATCTTTCCCCTTTTTAATACTTCCAATACGATCACCTAATTGCAAAATTTTCGCTGGAACTATTGTTAGAGCTTTTAAGGCATCTAGTTCCTCCATCCCTTCTTTAACAGCTAATGAGGCACATAAAGGTAAATATTGAACGGGGATAACGGGGTGATCTGTCGTCAAAGCCACCGGAATCCCGGAAGCGGCTAAAACAGCCGGAGTTCTAAAAGATCTTTCACCTAATTCAACTTTTGCTCTACTGGTTAAGGAAGGCCCTACTACAGCACTAATCCCGGCATTTAGTAACTCATCAACTATTTTGTGCCCTTCAGTACAGTGTTCAATAATTATTTTCACGCCAAATTCCTTGGCAATTCTTATAGCTGTTAAAATGTCATCAGCCCGATGGGCATGAGCCCTGAAAGGTATTTCACCATTTAATACTTTTACTAAATTTTCTTTTTTTAAATCCCTGTCTTTCTCTTTTTTATTACGGTATGTTTCTGCTTCAATTAAGGCTTGTCTTAACATTGCTGCAGTAGCCATGCGAGTATGGGGCATCTTTTTTCGTTCACCATATACCCGCTTAGGATTTTCACCAAAAGCAATCTTCAAACCTGCCTCCGGATTAATAACCATGTCAGAAAAGGTTTTCCCCCATACTTTTAATACACTAACTAAACCTCCTATAACATTGGCACTTCCAGGGGCTATCATTACCGTAGTTACTCCACCTAGTAACGCATCCTTAAAACCCAGATCATTAGGATTTATAGCATCTAGGGCACGTAACTGGGGAGTAACGGGGTCTGTTATTTCGTTAGTATCATCACCTTCAATTTGGTAGATTTCTTCAGCTATACCAACATGGGTATGGGCATCAATAAAACCTGGCAAAATATAATTACCCTGTACATTAACAACTTGAGCATCATCAGGGATACTTACCATTTCCCCTACTTCTAAGATTTTTCCATCGGCAACTAGAACTGTTCCCTGCTCATAATCCTGTTCTTCCATAGTTAAAATTTTACCATTAGTTAAAGCTAGCATGGCTCAATTACTCCCGATAACCTGACAACTTCCAGGCCTTTTTCTTCAAAGGCTTTAATCACTAAATTAACACCTATAGAATCACTAGCCATATGTCCAGCCACAATGATATTACCGATATTTTGTTTCTTAACAGCTTCTACAACATCATCGGGAACATGCATGACAACCAGGGTACCTATACCTGCTTCGAAATATGCTTTTATAACATCTTTACCGCCACTAGTGCCTCCAGCCATAGTTACAAATACTTTACCGGCATAGCTTTTTTCCGAACCTACCCTAACTTTCGGCTGAGCACAGGTATTTTGATATTCAGGAATTTCTAAAAGTACATCTAAAACATCCTTGATTAAAGCCATGGGTTTATCCCTCAATCTGTCGTCTAAATACTGTTGTAAGTAATCCTCAACTAGTAAGTCAGCAGGAGAGTGAATGGCAATAAAAGGCATATTCAATAATTTTGCGGCATTAGCAGCCTTATCATAATTTGTGACATGCATATTTCGGTCAACCTGTTCTTTTCTTTCAGCCAGTGCTTTCTGAGCCTTATTTACAGGTACTCCTGCCTCTACCATCCTTTCTATTTGATTATCCATGACTTTATATAAATCTACTTTATGTACAGAATGGGGATGATGGGTTATAACACAGTCAAATCCTAATTGTTTGGCTAGCATTATCTCTGCTGTATCAATATCTATCCCAAAGGCAATCTTCTTAATATTATCACCGGGAACAATAACTCCACTATCAGCAGGAGCTTCAGATAAACCGGCGGCTTTTAAAGCTAAATCAAAAATTTGTTCCGTATTCATTGTAGTACCTCCCTCAGTTTTTATTAATGTGTTGGTGTGTTATAAGTAATTTATTGGGTTGCCACACGGACCGAAAATGCAACCGGGAAGCAGATTAGAGGCGCATTGTCAACGAAATCCGCCCTCTATGCACATCCACTTCTAAAACTTTAACCTTAACTATATCTCCAACAGCCACAACCTCCATGGGATGTTTAATATATTTTTCCCCTAGTTGAGATATATGCACTAAACCATCCTGCTTAACACCGATATCTACAAAAGCACCAAAGTCAACTACATTTCGTACTGTACCCTGTAATTCCATGCCCGGTTTCAAATCTTCCATGGTTAAGACATCGGTACGGAATAATGGAGGTGGTAATTCCTCCCTGGGGTCTCTACCCGGTTTTTGCAAGGCTTCTACAATGTCCTTTAAAGTCGGTTCACCAACATTCAATTTTTCCGCCATTAATTTAATTTCTACTTGGGCTAATGCTTTGCGAATTTGTGATATCTTTTGGGTGTATAAGTCATTTAAATCAAAACCTATTAAAGCTAACAATCTTTCTGCGACTGCATAGGATTCAGGATGAACGGGTGTATTTTCCAGGGGATTTATGCCATCGGTAATACGAATAAAGCCCGCACACTGTACAAAAGCTTTTTGTCCTAACCGGGGTACCTCTAATAACTGTTCCCTTTTAGTAAATTTTCCATTTTTTTCTCGATATTTTACTATCCCATCAGCTGTAGATTTAGTTAACCCCGCAACGTATTGTAATAATGCACTAGATGCTGTATTTATCTCTACCCCCACCGAGTTAACACAAGATTCTACTATACCTTTTAAAGCTTCATCCAGACGTTTGGTCGTAACATCATGCTGGTACTGTCCTACCCCTACTGCTTTAGGTTCAATCTTGACCAATTCCGCTAAAGGGTCCTGTAAACGGCGGGCAATAGAAATTGCACTTCTTAAAGATAAATCATATTCGGGAAATTCTTCTTTAGCCAGCTTTGAAGCAGAATACACAGAGGCACCTGCTTCTGAAACAATAATATATTGGACAGAAACATCTAAATCCTTTAATAGATCGGCCACCATTAATTCTGTTTCCCGGGAAGCAGTGCCATTACCAATAGCAATTATATCTACTGACCATTTACTTAGCAAACCGGCGACCAAGGATTTGGCCTCTTCCACTTTATTCTGAGGTGAATGGGGATAGATAACACCTATATCTAAAACCTTTCCTGTCTCATCAACAACAGCAAGTTTACAGCCTGTTCGGTATCCGGGGTCAATACCTAAAACCACCTTATCTTTTACCGGGGGCTGTAATAATAAATTATGTAAATTCTTGGCAAAAACTCTAATAGCTTGCTCCTCAGCTAGTGAAGTCAATTCATTTCTGATTTCCCTTTCGATAGCTGGAGCAACCAATCTTTTATATCCATCTTTTATGGCCTCTGCTACCAAAGCATGATAGGCTAAAGCCGTCTGAGGCAGATACTTTTCTTCGATCTTTGGTAATATCTTTTCCTCCGGTTGTATTACTTTTACCTGTAATGCTTTTTCTTTTTCCCCTCTATTTACAGCTAGTACTCTATGGGGTGGTATCTTTCTAATTGGTTCTTGATAATCATAATACATCTCATAAGGAGTAACTGCTTCACTATCCACAGCTCTAGAGTAAATAATCCCCTCCTGCCAGACCAGATTGCGAACTACCTTTCTTGTCTCAGCATCATCAGCAACAACCTCTGCTATAATATCCTGAGCTCCCATGAGGGCTTGGTCAATATTTTCAACACCCAATTCCGAATTTACAAATTCCTTAGCCAGTATTCCCGGTTCTCCTTTGGTTTTTATATCCAGGAACATTAAAGCCAATGGTTCCAATCCTTTCTCCTTAGCAACACTGGCCCGGGTTTTCCTCTTGGGCCTATATGGTAAGTAAAGGTCTTCTACCTCCTGAAGGACCTGAGCTTCATTGATGGCTTTTTCCAGTTCCGGAGTAAGTTTGCCTTGTTCCTTTATAGATTTAATAACTTCTTCTTTTCTTTTCGCAAGGTTTCTTAAATAACCTAAACGGTCCACCAGCTGGCGTAAAATAGTCTCATCCATTTCACCCGTTACCTCTTTACGGTAACGGGCAATAAAGGGTATGGTATTACCTTCATCCAATAATTCGATAGTTTTTGCTATTTTACTATGCGGCCAATTTAACTCTTGGGCCAACTGTTCAACATGTGTCATAATATCCTTTCACAACTCCTTCTCTACTGACTTTTGGGTGAACATCTTGCGTCTGACAATTGCTTAAGGGCAAAGATATCCCGTCTGACAATACTCCCGGGTGGACATTACACGTCTGACAAAAGAATGTGCCCAGTATTTTAGTGTCAGACGCAAAAGCTTAACTACCTGGTATATCTGACCAAAAAGCTAAACCCTAAAGAAATTGTCTGACACAAAATTTTACTAAGAAGTATATCTGACCCTTAAGCTAAACCCTTGAGTAGTTGTCAGACGCAAAATATTAGCTACCTGGTACGCCTGACCAAAAAGCCTAGCTCTCTAGTTTTGTCAGAGCTTTTACTCCTTTCGTTCTCTGGCCATATATATCAAAAATTCAAAAAGGGACTTGGATGTATTATCCCTATCCCAGGAGCATTCAGGATGCCACTGGACACCGAGAATTAATTTCTCAGGGTTAGTACTTTCAATAGCCTCAATCAACCCATCTTCGGTCCAGGCAACCTTTTTTAACCCCAACCCTACATCTTTTACTGACTGGTGATGAAAACTATTTACTTTTACTTTAGTCTTACCTATTATATTAAAAAGTAATGAATTATTTTCGATTTGAATTTCATGATAGGGAACCCACTTAGGTGCTTTTTGATCGTGTTCCAACCTAGTAACCTCCCCAATATCCTGATAGATGTTTCCACCTGCTGAAATATTTAAAACTTGCATACCCCGACAGATACCTAAAACGGGTTTTTTTCCATTTAAGGCCTTTTTGGCTAAGTATAACTCAAATCTATCTCTAAGAGGTGTGATTTCCTTTATTCCTTTCAAAGGGCTCTGCCCGAAATAACCTGGATCAACATCACCGCCACCGGAAAAAATAAGTCCATCCACTTGCTCATAAAGACTTTCCACGAGGCTAATTCCTACAGAAGGTAAAATTACAGGAATACCCCCTAAAGTTTCAATAGCCTGCACATAATAATCAGTCAAATAATGTTTCTCATTAGAATTACTAAAACCAGCGGTAATACCAATAACGGGCTGAATCATCTAGTCATCTCCCCCTAAATTAAACATTCTATATTTTTAATTATCCTTTTTTATACTATATTTACTTTATTATTTTTACAATAAAAAAGCTGCAAAGTTATTGCAGCATTTTTACCTTTACTCTCTGACCGGGTTTTAGCTCATCCGCAGGGTCACTTACCACAACATCTCCTTCTATTAACCCTTCTTTAACTTCAATAATATCCTTCCCTTTAAGTCCTGTAACAACCTTTTGTAAATGAATCCTGCCTTTGTTTACGATAAAAACAAAATCCTCTCCGTTTAAGGTAAATAATGAATTCTTGTTTATAGTTATTACATCATCTTTTTTCTCTTTAACTATTCTAATATCCATCTCACTTCCAGGTATTAATCTTCTATCCTGTCGATCAATAGAAACAGTAAGCGGCACCCTGAACTCCTCCGCCCCCAAAAGGGAATGACTTAATACAGCAACAGGTGCAATTTCAGTAATTTTTCCCTTAATAATTTCATTTTTCTCCAAAAGATCACCATAGATTTCTACCTCTAATCCCGGTTGAGCATCCATTATTTTATCTGCTAAAATATTTGCTTTCAATTCCTTTGTTGTTAAATCGCCAATTTCTAATACCACACTACCAGGTGGAGCTACCTGATTTTCCTTAAAATAGATTTGAGTTACAGTCCCTTCCATATTTGTAATTAGTTCGGCATCTACGAGTTTCTCAGTTATCATTAAAAGGTTGGCTTGAGCATTAGCCAATTGAAACAATACATCCTTTTCTTGACTACCCAACTCTAAGCTGTTTACCTGACTTTTTACCGCTGCCAGGTTTTTTTCCTGATAGAAATAAGTGTCTTCTAAATCATAGAATTCTTCTTTACTTATGGCTCCCATTTCATAAAGTACCTTACCCCGCTCATAAGACCTTTTAGCTTTTTCATAGCTGGTTTGGGCTTGAAGCAAATTAGCTTTTAGCAATTTATATTCGGGTTTTTCGGTAATTACAATTTCTGCTTGTGCCTTTGCAGCTTCCAAGGCATATTGAGCTGCTTCTTTTTGCTTCAAAAGAGTATTTCTTTGGCTTAACCAACCTAACAATTGGCCTGGTTCAACCCGGTCGCCAACCTCAACATTTAATTTCTGTATTTTGCCTCCCTGGTTTGTAGATATTAAATGTTTTTCCCTGAGCTCAATTCTACCTGTATCTTCAATTACTGATTTTACTGTATCCCTTTTTACTTTATAGACCTTTACTTCTTCCCTCTTTAAAAAATAATAATTAAATACCATAAAACTTATAGTAAAAATGATACCCGTAAATATTAATAATTTTCGCCATTTAAACATAGGCTTCCTCCTATCATTCCCTGTCTTTTAATACCTCTACCAGATTTAATTTTTTAATAAACCTAATATTTGGTAAACGTAGTAAAAACATGAAAATAATAATTACAAGTCCAGCAAATAAATAGGTCCTGGGGTAAATAATTACGGGTATAACCATTATCTCCTCAGGTATGCTTTGGACAATACCTTCGGCCAGAAGTCTCCCCAGGGGAAAACCAAAAACTATACCCAATAAATTAACAATGGTATTTTCTTTAAAAACCATATCGGCTAGTTGATTATTACTATAACCCACTGTACGTAATAATGCCAGTTCTGAGCGTCTTTCCAATAAAGAAATACTATTGGTAACATAAACAATACTGACAGCTATTGCTCCTCCAAAAGAAACAATTATACCCAGGAATAAATACGTCAATCCAAGGTACTCTTCAAATTTTTCTCTTAACGTGTTCCCTGTTTCAACAAAAGAAACATTAGGTAATCTCATTAATGTCTTTCTAACATCATCTTTTTTTTGGTACTCAACCTTTAATAAAACATTATTAATAATCTCCTCTTCCCCTATTAATTCATTAAGCTTTGACAAGAGCATAAACCCGTTAAATTCCATATATTGTTTGGTAAACCCTTGAACCCTAACTTCCTTCTCCTTAAAATCACCTGCATATGGCTTGACTTTTATAATGTCCCCCTTACTAATACCTAATTTTTTCTGCCATATCTGTGATAATATGATACCTTCATCAGACAGAGGAATGACATTTCCCTGATTATCATATATATTGTAAAGCTTACTATCTCTTTTAATTCCTACCAAGACCAGATTTTCTTCCTGCCAGCCATGAATTGCTTTTACTGGAACTTCCAAATATGGTTCAGCAATTTGAATATTCCCATTATTTTCAAGTTCTTTAAGAACAGTGCTTTCCTTTAAATGTTTATCCAGTATTACTCGTAGCTCGTAATCCTGGGTTTCTTTAAAATGTTTGTTTAAAAGGAAATCCAGAGCATCTAGAAAAAAGACTGTAGAAATCATCAGGGCTACAGAAATGGTAATTCCGGAAATAGTAATAAATGTTCGAGAATTGTTTCTTAGCAAATTTCTTAAAGCATAATGCCAGCTAAGACTCAACTTTTCCCAAACCGGTGTTATTTTTTCCAACCACAACCTCTTTTTAAAATCAACAGGTACTGCTGGTCTTAAGGCTTGAGCAGGGGTCAATAAGTTAATTCTTTTAACCGCCTGCCATCCACCTAATAGGGCAAATATCAGGGATAAAAAAATACCTGACAAAAAAATTGACCAATATATTTTAAATTTTAAAAAAGGAATATTAAAAAACCGGGTGTACATTTCAGTGATTTGTACCCCTAGGTATTGTCCAATAGTCCCTCCTAAAATACCCCCTGTAATACAAACCAGGATTCCATAAGATAAATAATGGGTTACAGTCTTAAATTTAGAAAAGCCAAGGGCTTTCAGAAGTCCTATTTGACTACGCTGGTTTTCAATTATCCTTTTTAAGACAATATAAATTATGATTGCTGATACTCCCAAAAAAATCAGCGGAAAAATAATAGCCATATTTTCTAACTGTTTCAGTTCATTATTTAACATCAAATTAGAAGGCTGGTTTTTTCTTTTTATCGTACTGAATAAACGGTAGTTTTGCAGCTTATTCTCAATATTTTTTATTACTTCATCCTCATCAGCATTCTTTTTCAAGACCACAAGTACTTCATTGATACCTTCTCCTTTGCCCCAGATACTCTTGACCAAGGAAGGGGAAGCAAACATTATTGCAAAATTAGCGGGATTAGGTATAAGATCTTTTCCGCTCCGCATAGGATAAATATATTCGGGACTAGCAATTAAGCCTGAAACTATAAATGTATGTCTCTCCCCATTATAAACCGCCGATATTTTATCTCCAATCTTAATCCCTCTCAATTCCGCGAACTGTTTTTCTAAAAGTATTTCGGAATAAACATCCTTGGGAAAATAGCCTTTTAAAATGTGAACCTTGTTAATTTTCTGCTTTTCCATGTCATAAGAATGGATCCTCCCATATACACGGTCTTGACTCTGGGAAAGATTTATGGAAACATCCAGGCTAATTCTCCCGGCAGCCGTTTCTACCCCTTTTATTTCAGCAACACTATTGATAACATTAGGGGAAGCCTTTTCTAAATAAAACCACAAATCAGCAAAACCTTGTTTTGCATAATAGAAGTCTTTAGAATTATTTAAGTTCTGAAAAGATACATATGAACTGTTAAAAGCAATAAGACCTATGGCCACTATTACAATAACTGCTATCCACTGCCCTTTGGCCATAACAATTTCCCGTCTCAGCTTTTTGCCCAGTATACCCATTTACCATTCAACCCTTTCTACAGGTAGCGGCTCTGGATTTATTTTATCTTCAACAATTTTGCCGTCAGCCATTCTGATTACCCTTTTGGCCATTTTAGCAATATCTATATTATGGGTAATAATTATCACTGTTTTATCCCAATTTTTATTAATATCGTGTAATACTTTCAGTACTTTTTTACCTGTGGTGCTATCCAGAGCACCAGTTGGTTCGTCACACAATAACATTTCAGGATTTTTCACTATTGACCGGGCAATGGCTACCCTTTGTTGTTCGCCTCCGCTCATTTGAGAAGGAAAAGAATCAGCCTTTTCTTTAAGTCCCACTAGGGCTAAAGTTTCATTTGCAGAAAGGGGCTTTTCTACTAATTCTCCGGCAATTGCCACATTTTCCTCTGCAGTTAGACTTGGAATTAAATTATAAAATTGAAATATAAATCCAATACTATCTTTTCGGTAATTAGTCAGCTCTTTTTCATTGAAAAGAGAGATATCTTTTCCTTTAAAAAAGACATGTCCCTGGGTAGGAGTATCAATTCCACCTATAATATTCATTAATGTACTTTTCCCTGAACCACTAGGGCCTAAGATAACAATTAACTCCCCTTTTCTTACAATAAGGTCTATACCATCCAGAGCCTTAACTTTTACATCTCCCATTACATATTCTTTAGTTACACCCTTAATTTCAATTAAAGTACTTCCTGTTTTATTTTGGGTATTTACCATCTCTTTTCACTCCACAATTCGACGAAAATGACTCAAAAAGCAGGCCAATGCCTGCTTTTTCTATGAATAATAATAGCAACTATGTACTAAGATTTAAGTACTTATATATCAATTAATCCTAAACTTATTTCTAAAGCATGGTTAACTTTTCCCATTAACTTTTCATCAACACTACTAACTTTTTCTTTTAAACGTTTTTTATCAATGGTTCTGACCTGTTCTGTCAGCACTACAGAATCTTTAACTAAACCACTTTCCTGGGCAGATATCTCAACATGGGTAGGAAGTTTAGCTTTACTAATTTGACTGGTGATAGCAGCAACAATTGTAGTTGGGCTGTATTGATTTCCTATATCATTCTGAACTATTAAGACAGGTCGGATCCCACCCTGCTCCGACCCAATAACAGGACTAAGTTCTGCAAAAAAAATATCCCCACGCTTTACTGTAACCATATCATCTACACTCCAAGAGCTTTATCAAATAAAACTTGTACTTCTTCTTCACTATTTAATCCTTCCTGGGCAAGTGCTAAATTTATTGAAGCCATTTCCTGATAGCCAATACGCATTTGTTCTCTCAAGTATCTTCTTTTCCTTTCTTCTATATATAATTTCATAGCCTCTCTAATAAATTCACTGCGATTTTTTTTCTCCAAGGCTACGATGCCATCAACTTCTTCTAATAAATTATCCGGTAATGAAATCATAATTCGTTTCAATTCCGACACTAGTACCCCTCCCAAGCAATTAAGAAACAGTACTCCTATTATAACGTACATACTTAATGCTATATCATTATATATATTATTTACTCCACATGTCAATGAAATACCTGCAATACTTTAGACTGTCAACTATGGTATTTTATGACATCAGTTTATATATATTCTAGGTACCCTACTTGATATCATACAAACTACTTCATAATTTATAGTACCCAGCTTATGGGCTATTTCATCCACACTTATATTATATTTTTGCCCGTTTCCTATCAAAATAAATTCATCTCCCGGTTTAATTTCAGGCCCGAAAGTTACATCAACCATGCATTGGTCCATACAAATCTTACCTATTACAGGAAACCTCTGATTTTTATATAAAACTTCTGCTTTCCCCGTTAATAATCTAGTATAACCATCAGCATAACCGATGGGTAAAGAGGCTACAATTGTTTCCCTTTCCGCAGTAAAAATTCCACCATAACTTACTTGTGTACCTTTTGGAAACTTTTCTACACGGGAAACTCTAGCTTTTAGTGCTAAAGCCGGCCATAAATCAACTTTAGATAAATTAACCTCAAAAGAAGGTTTTAAGCCATAAAGCATTATCCCGGGTCTTACTAAGTCTAAATGGGCCTCAGGCAAATCAATAATAGCAGCACTATTTGCTACATGTTTTAAAGGTATTTTATAATTTGCTGCTCGTTCCAGTTTATTAACAAATTCCAAAAATCGTTCTAGCTGCCAGTACGAATATGACTTATCCAGTTCATCAGCTTTAGCTAAATGAGTAAATATTCCCTCTACAATAAGATTGGAAAGATTAATAATTTCTTGGGCTTTATTGACGTTTTCTCCATTAGCAACCAATCCTATTCTGGTCATTCCCGTATCAACCTTTAAATGAATTTTAATTTTTTTCCTTAAAGCACGGGCAGTTTCATTTAACTTTTTGGCTTCTTCCAGGTTAAAAATGGTCAAAATAATATTATTTTCTATAGCCCGGGGATAATCTTCTACAGGTGTCCATCCTAAAACCATAATAGAACTAGCTATACCTTTACTCCTTAATTCAACTGCTTCATTTAAAATAGCTACAGCTAATCTTTCTGCACCGGCCTCTAAACAGGCTCTGCTTACTTCAAATGCACCATGCCCATAAGCATTGGCTTTAACCACAGCCATAATTTTTTTTTCGCCAACAAGCCTGCGAACTTCAAGCAGGTTATGTTTAATAGCTTTAAGGTTTATTTCTGCCCAAACCGGTCTACTTTTCATAGACTAAACTCCTTTTTCAAAATTTTAGGTACAGCTTCTACTACATGACTAGCTTTACTACTTATCTCACCAATTTCCCGGGATACAAACTGACCTGCTAAGCCGTGTAAGTATACCGAAGCACAAATAGCCCTGGTAATATCACCAATTTGGCCTATCATAGCTCCTATCATACCGGTTAAAACATCTCCCGTACCTGCAGTAGCTAAAGCGGGACTTCCACTGGTATTAATAAATAAATTTCCCTTAGGAGTTGCAATTACAGTCTTATACCCTTTTAATACCACCCAAACTCTATATTTTACAGCTAGACTTCTTGTTGCTTCCAACCGGGCATCCTGTATTTCCTTAGGAGACATGTTTAAGAGTCTAGACATTTCACCGGGATGAGGTGTTAGTATTACCGGAGCTTTGGCGGCACTCAAAATACCCAGGTCCTCAGCAAGGACATTTAAACCATCGGCATCAATAACTACCGGTATTTCCAACTGGTCTATAAGCCATTTTAATAAAGGCTGTAGCTCGTTATGTTTACCAACCCCGGGACCAAAGACAAGAGCAGTTTTTCTCGGTAAGTATTTTATTATTTCCGGCCCTGAAATAAAACCAAAGGTACCTTGGGGTGTTTCTGATACAGGCTGGGTGATTAATTCGGGAAAGGAACTTGCTAAACTAGGTTGTATTGAGCGAGGCACAACGGCTGTAACTAAACCTGCACCTAGTGCAAAGCCTCCACTTGCAGCTAAATGAACAGCTCCCATCATACCTAAAGAACCACCTACTATCAAAAGATGACCATAGCTACCTTTATGGCTATCCTCTTTACGCCGGGGTAAACTTTTTTCTACCTCGTTTTTGGTAATTAAGTTTTTATCTATATCTAACTTATTAATTAAGTCAGATGGAATACTGATATCAACAATTTTTAATTGACCTGCAAAATTACAACCAGGCTGAATAACCAAACCTAGTTTAGGTAAAGCAAAGGTAACAGTAGTATCTGCTTTAATACAAGGACCAAATACTTTACCTGTATCTGCATCCAGTCCTGATGGAATATCTACTGAAAGGATAAAGGAATTACTTTCATTAATAATTTCAATAACTTTTGCCGCTAATCCTTGTACAATCCCTTTAAAACCTGTACCGAATAAAGCATCAACAACAATGTCTGTATAATGTAAAGATAATTTCAAAAGGTGTAAACTATTTTCATTTTCAAGTAATTGCCATTTTATTGGTAACTTTTGGGCAATTTTATAGTTTACTAAAGCCGCACCTTTATACTCTTTTGTCCCCAGCATAAATACCTTTACATCTGCACCAAGATTAGAAAGATGACGGGCAATAACCAGTCCATCTCCACCGTTATTACCCCTACCGGCAACCACTATCACTTTTTTACCGATTAGTTGTTGAAAACGTTCCTTGATTTCTTCAACAACTTTCAAACCTGCATTTTCCATGAGAATTAATTCTGGGATACCCCATTCATTAATGGCCATTTTATCAATCAGTGCCATTTCTGTTCCGGTAACCACAAACATATCCTTACCCCCTTTCTAAAATCACCATAGCAACAGCATATTCCCGACAATGACTTATACTAATATGGATGTTAGCCACCCTTAGTTCTTGAGCTTTTTCCCGGGCTTTGCCATGCATCTCCACAGAGGGTTTTCCCAAGTGATTATTAATTATCTCTATATCCTGCCATTTATAATCTCTAAAACCAGTCCCCAAAGCCTTAACCACTGCTTCTTTGGCCGCAAATCTAGCCGCTAAAGAAGCAAACAAATTTCCTGTTCCCTGGCAATAATCCAATTCTGCACGGGTGAAAATTCTTTCCACCATTTTCGGCCTGGTTTGAATGGCTTTCTTTATTCTACCAATTTCAATAATATCTGTACCGATACCAATAATCATATCATCACTCTCTCGTTAACTTAGGGGTCTGACATACTTCTACGTCGAGCTTTTGCGTCTGATAACTGCTCAAGGATTTAGCTTAAGGGTCAGATATACTTCTCCGTGACATTTTGTGTCTGACAAAGCTAAAAAGCCAAACTTTTTGGTCAGATATACCAAGCAATTAACATTTGGCGTCTGACAATGCCCAAGAAGTTAATTTGTTAGGTCTGACATACCAGCCTGTCAATCTTTTGCGTCTGACACAAGCATTGCATGCTAAATAATTATCAGACGGAAAATGTTACCCGGAAGAGTTGTCAGACGCTCAATATTTGCCCTAAAGTACATCAGACGGAATATATTAACCCTTGAGTAATTGTCAGACGCGTAATGTCCACCCAGAAGCTAATTAAGAAGCTAATTGAGTTCTTCTGTAATTACCTTTGCTATATCCCGTGTAATTTTATCAAGCTCTTTCAGGTCATTACCCTCAGCCATAACCCGGATTAAAGGTTCTGTGCCAGAGGCCCTTACTAAGATCCTGCCTCTTTTTCCCAACTCTTCTTGATATCTGGTAATTATATTTTTTATGTTCCCATTATTTTCCCAGGAACCTTTATCTTCTACCTTTACATTCACTAGTATTTGCGGGAGCTTTTCCATTTGATTGGCCAGTTCACCTAGAGATATACCGTTTTTTTTAATAACTTCCAGTAATTTGAGGACAGTTATAACCCCATCTCCAGTTGTATTATAATCTAAAAAGATAATATGGCCCGACTGTTCTCCACCCAAAACAGCACCTGTTTCTTGCATTCTTTCTAATACATACCTGTCCCCAACCTTGGTTTCTTCCACCTGAATCCCGTGTTTTTCAAAAGCCTGTTTTAGTCCTAAATTACTCATTACTGTGACAACTACTTTATCACCTTTAAGCTTTCCTTGTTTTTGTAATTCTAGACCACAAATAACAAGTATCTGGTCTCCATCAATAACATTACCTTCCTGGTCAACTGCTAGCATCCGGTCGGCATCTCCATCGTGGGCAACACCTAAATGGGCACCATATTTTAAAACTGCCTCCTGAAGAGCTCCTAAATGGGTTGAACCACAATTAACATTAATATTTAGACCATTAGGTTTATCAAAAATACTAATAACTTCCGCACCTAAATCTCTTAATAAGGGTGGTGTAATCTGGTAGGCAGAACCGTTAGCACAATCAACTACAACCCTCAGTCCTTTTAAATCAACATCAATTACTTTTTTTAGAAACTCTATATACATTTCCTTACCATTTTGGATATACTCTACCTTACCAATACCAGCACCAGTAGGATAAGGTATTTCCTCCAATCTATTTAGCATTGTGAATTCAATGTCTTCTTCAATTTCATCAGGAAGTTTAAATCCTTGATGATTAAAAAACTTAATGCCATTATCACTAGCAGGGTTATGGGATGCCGAGATAACAATTCCTGCCATGGCTTGTAATTTTCTAGTAAGAAAAGCAATTCCGGGAGTAGGCATTACCCCTACTTTATATACATTAACTCCAGTTGAACAAATCCCTGCAATCAATGCACTTTCTAACATATCACCGGAAATACGGGTATCTTTTCCAATTACAAAAGCTTTTTGTCTAGTCTGTGGTTTTAAGACAAATGCTGAAGCTCTTCCTAATTTATATGCTAACTCTGGTGTTAGCTCTGAATTAGCTTGACCTCTAATACCATCAGTACCAAAAATTTTTACCACATTTATCTCTCCTATCTTTTAATCTTTAGGGTTTAGTTTGTTGGTCAGGTAAACCAGGTAGTTAAGCTTTTGCGTCTGACAACTACTCAAGGGTTTAGCTTAAGGGTCAGATATACTTCTTCGTAAAATTTTGTGTCAGACAATTTCTTAAGGGTTTAGTTTGCTGGTCAGATATACCAGGTAGTTAAGCTTTTGCGTCTGATACAAAAATACTGGGTACTGGGCACGTTCTTTTGTCAGACGCGTAATGTTTACCTGTAAGGATATTAAACGCATAATGTTCACCCTTAAGTATTCTTCCCTACTGATTGAGTTTCTGGTTTTTCTTCTAAATGTTTAATCTCTACTTTTAGTTTAACCGGTTCTATTTTTAATACCTGAATATCACTAGGTGCATCAACCTGTACTTCTAGTTCATGTGTCCCTAACTCTAAACCGGAAACATCTACAAAAGCTTGAAAATCTTTAGGTAACAACTTTTCAACTATTTCTTTTTTCCCTTCAATTTTAATTTTTACAGTTTCTGAAGCTAATACTACTTTTTGAGTGCTTTTATTGTTATGAATATTTACCGGCAAATCAAAGTTCATCTGCACTGCCCCTTCTTCTATTTGGATCATTACCTTAACTTTAGTTCCATATAACAAAGTAACACCTGAGGGAACACTTAAATCGACTTCTTTAATAATATCTTCTTTAGCATCGGTTAAAGATATAGGTAAAGTTTGTACACGATCGATAGTATCTAATTTATTAAAATGACCTAAAATTTTCACAGTTTCAGGTTCTACCAGTATTCTAGTAATTTGATAACCTTGAGCCGGTGTTCCTTCAAAAATAGGCTTAACCGGGACAGTCTTACTGGGGGTATCTTGTATTATGGGAATAAAAACTTCAACTGTATTGGGTATAATATTCAAAGAGTCGGGGCCATACCAATTTCCCCAGCGGTCTTGGATTTTAATAGGTAGGTTTAAAACTAAGTTTGATTGAGCATTATTTAGATTCACATCAGCCCTTGCTTCAACTAGATTCTCTAGAATATTCCTGGGACCCCTGATAACAACTTGAGAAGGTTTTACTGAAGCTTTAAAGCTGGAATAACCATGTGCCGTTTGCCCTAGTAAGGCAACTTTTACAGGAACCTGTTTTTCGGAAATTTTATCTACATTAACCTTTACCTCTTTAGGAGATATTTCTACAATTTCAACACCTAAAGGATTTACTATTTTTACAGGTAGAGACTGCTCACCCATCTTTACTTGGGATAAATCAACACTTGCTTTGAAATCTTTTAAACCCAAGCTGTTAATTATTTTTTGGTCTCCGCGAATTTTAACGTTAACGGAATTCCCTTTAGAAGTAAGAGTCAAATCATCCCTCAAATTATCGTAATTTACAGTTAAATTCAGTGTCTTTTCTATAGGAGGATTTTGATCCGCTGAAACATAGAGCCACAGTAATATAGCAAGTAAAATTGCAATCATTTTATAAATCAAATTATCTTTCCATGTTTCTCCCATTAGTTAAGACCTCCAGTTCCAGAAATGGGTAGATTTTTGCTGTGGCTCAATTCTATTTAGCAATAACTCTTTTAAAGTAATCTCATCTAAATAACGGGTAAGCTTTCCATCTTCTGCAACGGAAATAACGCCGGTTTCTTCAGAAACCATCACAACAAGAGCATCGGAAACTTCAGTTACACCCACAGCAGCCCGGTGCCTTGTTCCCAGTTCTTTACTAAGATTAGGGTTTTCTGATAATGGTAAAAAGCAACTTGCTGCAAGCAAACGATCTCCTCTAATGATTACGGCTCCATCATGTAAAGGAGTTTTAGGAACAAAGGTATTAATTAATAGTTCACTGGTAACAAATCCATCTATTTTTATACCGGTTTCAACAAAATCGGCTAACCCTGTTTGTCTTTCAATAACTACCAGAGCACCTATTTTTTTCTTGGCCATTACTTTAATAGCCCTAACAATTTCATTGACTAACTTGTCTACATCTTCTTGGGCTAAATAGCCTGACCGGACGAATAGTTTACCCCTTCCTAACTGTTCTAAAGCTCTGCGCAATTCCGGCTGAAAAACGATAGGAATAGCAATAAAAAATACGGTTTGTGCTTTTTCTAAAAGCCAATTAATGGATTTAAGTCCTAAAATTTCACTAGCTACAGTAGCAATTAAAAGGACAACTAAACCTTTTATTAACTGGACCGCCCGTGTTCCTTTTAAAATCATCATTAATTTATAAATAACGAAAGCTACTATGGCTATATCCAATAAGTTTATGGGATTCAGTATTTTTAAAAACTGGTCAAACAAGGCGGCACCACCTTTCTGTTATTTAAATTCAATATATTTTTCGATAATTTAGATAAAAAACCCTGTTTTTCCTTGGTAAGAACCAAAAAAAATTTACTTATGTAAGATTGATTACTTAAACAAAAAATTATCTGCTAAACATTTTTCCTTTGTAATAGTAATAGTTACATTTATTCAATTTTAGTTTCCAATAAATGTACTATCAACTATTTTACCATTTACCATCGTTTCTCTTTGTTATTATTTTGACAGCATCTTATATCTTTTAATTATATCAGTCTATGCTATAATATAGTGAAGGATTGGTATAGATTAATTCATGTAAAAGGGGTAGCTAACAGTGAGAAAATGGGTATTACCAATTACTATAGTATGTATTATATCCGGTTTATTATTATCTTTACAATTTAAAGCACAGGCTTCACTGTCTTCTAACCCGATAGGTCAAAGAAATAAAGCTTTAGTTGAGCTCATCCAAAACTTAGAACAAGAAATTGTTAAATATCAAAATGAGTTAACATCTTTACGGGAAGAACTAGAAAATATAGAAAATAATAAAGCCAGCGGGCAAGAAGATATCCAAAAACTACAACAAAAAGTCCAAAAAGCAAAGCTTAAAGCCGGTTTATTGTCTGTAAAAGGCAGGGGTATTAAAATTATTTTAGATGATAATAAAGCAGGACTTAATGCTAACCCCAATGATGATCCTAACCGTTATATCATTCATTATGAAAATATCCTTAATATTATTACCGAATTAAAATTAGGTAGAGCTGAAGCGATCAGTATTAATGGTCAAAGAATTGTTACTCCATCAGAGATTAGGTGTGTAGGAAATGTTATTTTAGTTAATACTACCCGGCTAGCACCTCCTTTTGAAATATCTGCTATTGGAAATCCTGATTTTCTGGAGGAGGTCTTAATATCGGGCGAATATGACCTATTAAAAGGCGCCGGTTTTCCAGTGAGTTATACCAAGTATACAAAGGAAAATCCCTTAGAAATTCCTGCATATACAGGAACCTTTCAATTTAATTATGTGAAAATAAATGAGTAGGTGATATTATGTGGCTTCCACTATTAGGATTACTTTTTGGCGCCATTATCGGTTCGGCAATATCATTTCAAATCCCACTTATCTATGCTAAATATATGTCAGTTGCTGTACTTGCCTCTTTAGACTCCGTATTTGGTGGTGTAAAGAGTGTCTTGGAAGAAACATTTGATGGAACTATCTTGTTAACGGGATTTTTTACCAATACTTTGCTTGCTGCACTACTGGCTTATTTAGGAGATAGATTAGGTGTTGACCTTTATCTGGCTGCCGTATTTGCCTTTGGAGTAAGGTTATTCCAAAATTTAGCTACTATCAGGCATTATTTATTATGTAGAAGCTTGAAAAATTACAAAGGCTGCCCTAGGAAATAACCTGCTGGGTAAATTTATTGGGTTAGAAAATACTTCTGGGTGGACATAATGCATCCGACAAACCCGTGCCCAGTATTCTTGTCTCAGACGCAAAAATTAAACTACTTGGTACGTCAGACCAGGAAGCTAAACCCTTAAGAAATTGTCTGACAAAAAATTTTACGAAGAAGTATATCTGACCCTTAAGCTAACCCTTGAGTAGTTGTCAGACGCAAAAGATTGGCTGCCTGGTATGTCTGACCCACTAGTCTAGCTTTGCAGCCGTGTCAGACGCAAAAATTTTTACTACTTGGTACATCAGAGCCCAGAAGTTATCTTCTTGGATATTGAAAGTTGGTGATACAAATGCAAAAAAAGAGCTGGCAACTTCCCATTACTATAGTATTAGTTTTTCTAGGCATTTTATTGTCCGCCCAACTCCAAACTCAAACCCGGGTCCTTTCTGACCTCTCCATGCAAAAAACCGAAGATTTAATAACTATGGTTAGAAATCTTACTGAAAAAAGATTTCAGTTGGAAAAAGAATTAGAAGATATTGAAGGTAAACTCATTGCTCTTAAAAATTCTAATTCAGATGAACTTAATATTATAAATAATCTTAGAGCAGAATTAAATAAATTGGAAATTATTAATGGTACAAAAGAAGTAAAAGGTCCAGGACTAAAGGTTATAATCAGTAAAGATTCGCCCATACTTTATATTGATATTGTTAGCATTATAAATGAGCTCTGGGCTGCAGGAGCAGAAGCAATTTCTGTTAATGACACTAGAATTGATTACAGTACTGTTTTCTTTTACACAGAAACTGAAAATTCTATGTTTATAACTTTAAACCATAAACCTTTAACTTTCCCCATAATTATTAAAGCAATTGGTAACCCCAATACTTTAGAAAAAGGTCTAACTTTACCGGGAGGTATTATTGATAATTTAGCTTTATTCCGTGCTTATCCCTATTTAGAACAGGAAGAAGAAATAATCATCCCACCAATAGAAAATGAACTTGTCTTATTAGAAGCAGAATTAGTTAGAAAATAAAGCTTCACCACTGGGTGAAGCTTCTCAAGATTCTACACTATTAAACCCAATCTACGGGCAATTTCCTTTTTGGAACAACCTGGAACATAAACACTAGTTACAGGTTCCTGCTTTAAATTATTAATTAACTTTAAATAATTCCATTTATTAACACCATAGGTTACATCCAACATATTAGTAATAGTTAATATTTCCGTTTGAGGAATATCTAAATACTTCTTAACATCTTCTAATGATGTATTAAAGGAACAGATAAAGGCATGGTCTTTATGAAAAATTACTTCCAAGATTTTGTTATCATTTCTAATTTGAAATGCTCTAATATTTTTATCTAGAACATAAACTTCATTATGATAATCTTTACAGTATTTATACCACTTTTGATACCCTGAAGGGGGTATATAATAAATATAATTTTTCTTCAGGGATTCCGAAAGTAATAGTTGAGAATTTTCCACCACCTGGTAAACTTCCCGGACTGTACATAGATTTCTCATTGTTAGCTCAAGATTTATCCCTTTTATATCCTTAATATTTTTTACAAGGTAATACCCTATTTCTGTTACATTTTTTAAACTGCCCCCGAAAATTATCAGTTCATGATTAGTTAAAATGAACTCACCATAAACTTCTTTACTTATATCTATGCCTTCTTCTATGGGGTCACTGGTTTTAAACCATTTATAACATACCCCTCCTTCTAATTCCCCGGTCAAATGTACTAACTCCCAGTTGTCAAAAAAATTCCTTAGAGTACTCAAAGAATTTATCTTATAAATATTGGTATATACTTTATAGTTTAGAGGATTTAAAGGGTCTGTATTATCCAGTGTACTAAAACCGCTAACTATTACATTAGAAATGAACCAGTTATCTTCTATTTTAAGAAGTTCAAAATCCAAATCAATTTTTTTTAATTCGTCATTTTCATTACATGCTACAAGTTGCATTTGGCTGGTAATTTTATTACCATTTTTTTGCCATTTTTTCGGAATTGATTTAATAAAAGTATATTTATCAAAGGGATGAACCCAATTCTTTAGAAATTCATTTCTTTTACCAAATTTCATCTGTAAAACCGGTGCTGATATATCATAAATTAGTGTTGCATCCATATTTTTTAAGGCCAATAAATAAGCATTAATTAATCTCCAGGGTGAAAGTTTATTCCTGGATAGCTTAGTTAAACAGTCATAATAGCATTTTGAGGTAGAGTCAAAGTTTTTATTTAATAAATGCTGATACTGAGAAAATCCATTAGCTACTTTTGTACCAAATTTTCGATTTTGCTGGTAAGCATCTAGTAGAAGCTGTTGGGCTTCAAAAAAATTTAGAGTAACCAAATTGTGCTTTTCAATACCATTTAATATTTCTGATTTAGAAACACTCCTGTGTTGGAAATATTCCTTAATTCCTAAATGATTAAAAGCTAAAACAAAATAGTGGGCCTGAAATTCATTTTTACCTTCTATTAAAAAAAGTAGAACACAGGTACCCTCAAGCCTTGATTGAGAGGCAAAAGCCAGTAGATTTTTCATAGGTAATTGTTCAGTATCTAATGGTTTTATCTCATAACCCAAGTATTCATATTTTTTTAAAACTCTACACGCAGCTTTCTTTATTTCTCCCTCCATTTCTTTAGCAACCAATTGAAAAAAAGGTATCAATTTGGGGTTATTAGCTCTGGCTAAATCTATAATTATCTTATGCTGAATGTCAAAAGGTAAATTTCCAATAATATTTAAACATGTTGCCTGAGCTCCATCAAGTTCTGCTAAGAATATTAATTCCTTAGCCAATTCACTATAAACACCCTTTTTAGAAAAACTTCTCTTAAGCACTTAATGACTCCCTTTCTAAAAAATTTGTTTCTCTATACCGTTTTCGATTTATATATTAAATTTCCTCTAGTTTTTTTCCGTATTTTTCCATCATGTTTCGCCATTAAACAACAGTTTTTACACAAGATGTAGTATTTAATCAGTATATGTTGACTATATCTAGTAATAATTAGTATATTAAATTCCTTTCTCATTAGACTAGATAAGAACAAGGACGACTTGTAGTGATTAGTGAATTTAATGTTTCCTATAGGGTAAGAAAAACCGACTTCGTCGGTCTTTCAGAACCTGCAGTAGCTACAGTGCTATCGTGCTACAGGAATTAAAAAATTAAGATTGAAGGTTAGCCCAAAAGTTATACTTTCTTTACGCTAAAAAAAAGACTTAGTTCTATTGAAACCAAGTCTTTTACACCACTAGCCACAACCAAGTGGCGCTATTATGAACTATTAACTTCTAAGTACGGGCTCCCCTGCCATTAAACCAGTATATTGACCATTTTTAATAACCCATTTTCCATTAAGCCATACTTCTGAAATACCTTCCGAAAGAAGGTTAGGATTTTCAAAAGTGGCTAGGTCTTTAACTTTTTCAGGATAAAAAGCAATTATATCAGCTTTCATTTTGGGTTTTAACAAACCCCTATTTGCTATTTTAAATCTTTGGGCGGGATATCCTGTCATTTTATAAATAGCTTTTTCTAAAGGCATTATTTTCTGACCAGTTATACCTTTAATAATCCGGGGGTAGTTTCCATAGGCTCTGGGATGAGTAGCTCTCCCCCCTGACTTTAGCCCGGAATCACTACCGAAAAAGACCAGATCGTGAATTATCGCTAGTTCAATATTCTCCTCTGAAATAGAGTGTCGTAAAGGTTGAGTACCGATATCCCAACCAGAAAAAGTATAGTAATATGTATCTGCCGTAATATCGACACCAGAGCTTTTAGCCTGGGAAAGCATGTCCAAAACCCGGGGGTATTTTTCCCAATTTCTAACAAAAGATGCCTTAGTATGGCTGTATTGTACTTGTACCGAAGTTTTTTGCCCAATAGTAACCGCTTCTTCAAAAGCCTCTAACAAGTCATCGGATTCACTTCTTAAATGGGTTGCATATAAACCATTATAATCTTTGACAACTTTACATAGTTCAATGAGTTCGTCAGTAGTTGCAAAATTCTGAGGATAATACTCTAGCCCTACTGAAAGACCAAAAGCTCCAGCAGAAAGTTCTTCAGCCAGTTTTTTTTGCATTTGACTAACCTGTCTGGGCGAAGCTATCCCGGAGCGTTGTCCACCCATTACTAAGTAACGTATTGACTTATAACCGGATAATAAACCTATGTTTACACCAATATCTCCCAGGGAAGCAAAATACTCCTTAGTTGAAAAAGGTGATGTGCCGCAATTACCACCTATCTGTGTTGTAACACCCTGTGCCAAAATCATTACAGGATTACCACCACTATGTATATAATTTTCCGTATGAGTATGAATATCAATAAAACCGGGACAAACTACCATACCCTTTGCGTCAAATTTTTCGGCAAATCTACTTTTGGGAAAGCTACCAACTGCTACAATTTCATCTCCTTTTATAGCTAAAGAGCCTATAAATCCCGAATTACCAGATCCATCAATAATATAAGCATTTTCAATAATCAAATCACAATCAATAGGTTTTAGTAATTGGGAGTCTGGTTTTTCTAAAATAGGATAAGCTAAATTTTTAGCATCACTTAATATGTATATACCTGTTATAGCTAGGGAAGCTGCCCCCAACAAAAAATGACGTCTTGTTATATTTTTCATGACAAATCCCTCTTATTATGACATTATTTTTTTAGCTACGAGAGATTTCGTCATTAACGGTCTGAATTCCTGTTTAAATTATCCTTTAAATTTTAAAGGACAATATTAATAATTTAATATATTCTATAAATTAAGAAGGAGGATTTAATAATTTAAGGAAATTATTATTTGAAAATGGTAAATAAAGGAGGACGGAAAATGAAAAAATTAAACTTAAATTATGAACCGGCTTTTCCCCGTACTGAAGAAGAAATCATAGAAATATTTAAAGATAGTGAAAAACCTTTAATAAGAAAGGGATTATTACAGGCAATATTAGATAATCTGCCCTTCAATATTCTAGTTTTAAATGATAAATCTACTTTAGCCTATGTTAATTCTCATTTTTGTGATTTAATCGGCTATTCCAGAGATGACCTCCTGGACCTTACCTTAAATGAATTTGCTGATCTTTTAGTTGTTAATGATCCCTATGATTATACCCGTTATCCCAGAATACTTGCTGGCGAAACAATTAACAATTATACCTATACCTTTAGACATAAAAAAGGGTATGAATTTAAAGTAAGATATAATTCTTACCCTTTACGTGTGGACTCGGAATCTAAACCTATTGGGTGCCTTTGTATTATTGAATCTTTATAACTTTTTAAGTATACCTGGATTTCTTACTTACATATAAATATATTAATGATAAGGTTTTTACTAAGTAGTTTATGGTTAAATTACTATTAATTTTATTTCTTGCCACTACCAGAGGTGAACAGTGGTGAAAGATTATTTAGTTTTGTTTTTATTAACATTGGGATTGATAATCTGGTTAAAATTAACTTCAATAATAAAAAGGTTTTTATTGAAAATTAGTAATCTTCTTGTGAAAAGAAGGTATGGCGAAAAGCCGTTTTCCTCCAAATAGATAAAAAATTAAAGCACAACTTTAAAGCTGTGCTTTAATTTTTTATCTAATTTCATCAACAACCCGAACAAGTGCTACAACTTCCACTACTGCAAGCAGAAGATCCGGCATTACCACCTGAAATACCACCTAGATTTACTCGAGTAAATCTCTGTTGTATTTCCTTGGAACCACATTTAGGACAATTTACATTTGATTTATCCTTTATACTAACTTGAACTGTAAAATTCTCGTTACATTTTTTGCAGTTAAAATCATAGGTTGGCATACCATTCACCTCCAAAAAAAGTATAACTCTGAAATTAAAATTAATCAATATTACAGGTTTTATTTTAATTAATCCAGACCATTTAAATTTTGGTATTCAAACACCTACAGGTCAATGGATTAATCCCTTTAACTTTTAAGTCTACTGGGCGAAATATACCACAAATTAGGTATGCAGGAAAAACTCACCGTTCTATAGAAATATACATAAGTAAAACTGGCTTGGCCAGTGGCTAGTTGACTAACAATTATCTTGTTACACCAGCTAGGCATTATTATACCAGTACCTAGTCAATAATAACCAGTAACTAACTAGAGGTAGGTGTCAGTATTGCTTAAAGTAAATCAAACTATAAAGCTTGAACCCCAGTCCCTAATATACAACAGGTCTTATGAGAGTACTATTTTTAATATAGCTGATACTACCTTTACCATTAAGATGCCTTATGACAACGGTAAATTGGTTTTATTAAGTGTAGGAACCATGCTTAAAGTTACTATAGAGGAAAATCAAACTTCCTTTATTTCTGAAGTACTTGGCCGGACTTTTAGTCCCGAACCTTCCTTAACCCTGGCATTACCGGTAAATCTCCTTGATAAAAAAACCCAGAAAAGCACTAAATTCATTTCTATAACAAGTGGTAAAGGTGGTGTTGGAAAAACCAGCTTTACTATTAATTTAGGTATAACTTTAAGCCAAATGGGTTACCGTACTTTTATCATTGATGCAGATTTAGGAACTGCTAATGTAGATGTTCTTCTTAATTTACAGCCTAAATATAATTTGAAACATATTCTTAATAGGGAAAAGGATATACTAGATATAATAATAGATGGCCCTGGAGGAATTCATTTAATTCCTGGTGGCTCCGGACTGCAAAACCTGGCTGACCTGGATGAGTGGCAGTTTAACAGATTAATTAATAGTTTTCAGGTTCTGGAAAAATATGCTGATGTTATATTAATAGATACCGGCGCAGGACTTTCCAAAAATGTTATTAATTTTATTTTAGCCAGTGATGAGGTTATAGTAGTTACAACCCCCGAACCACACGCCATTACTGATGCTTACGCCATAATTAAAGTCATGGATGAACGGGATACTACTCTTAATCCCAAACTAATACTCAATAGAGTGGAAAGTCCGGAAGAAGCTAAAAAAATTTCCGAGAAAATGATAAAAGTAACAGATCATTTTCTAAGTCTAAAACTGGAAAGTCTTGGCTATATTTTAGAAGATAGCAATGTTTTAAGAGCAATTAAAAAATTACGCCCCTTTGTTTTGACAGATCCCTTATGTCCAGCAGCCCAATGTGTTAAAAATATTAGTCAGAGGCTGATAAAACCAGATGCAAACTATGAGTTTGAAGTTCGGAAAAACTTCTTTCACCGGGTGAAGGAGCTGTTTAATAGATGATCTCTATTGACCATTACCGGGATAAAAGCCGGGAAAAGCAAGTTCTTCATAATTCCAAAATAGATAACATCTGTCCCGAATGCCAAATTGAACAGGATCTTCCTGCAAGGAATACCAGTCAAATCAGAAATTTCTTGAGTTGATATTCTTAAATCAACAAATCCCCAAGGTTTATTTGTAATTTTTTAAAAGCACCAACAAATGTTGATGCTTTAGACTCTTTACAAAATATTAATATAAAAACACGAAACCGAGGCGGATACGGTAACAATCACTATTTTATAATATTAGCTATCAGCTCTGCCATCTCTTTGGTTCCTACAACTTTCTTTCCTGGACCAGCAATATCAATTGTGGCATAACCTTGGGCCAGTACTTGGTCTACGGCTACTTCAACAGCTTGGGCTGCTTCTTCATGCTGACAGGTAAAACGTAGCATTAAGGCTACGGAAAGAATGGTAGCAATAGGGTTAGCTTTATTTTGTCCGGCAATGTCAGGGGCAGAACCGTGGGCCGGTTCATACAAATTAACCTTTCCACCCAGGCTGGCCGATGGTAGCATTCCCAAAGAGCCGGCAATGCTGGCCGCCTGGTCGCTTAAAATGTCACCAAACATGTTTTCTGTCACTATTACATCAAACTGCCTAGGATTAATAACCAATTGTAGAGCTGCATTATCTACATAAAGGTGTTCCACCTTTACTTCGGGGTATTTCTGGTTTATTTCATTTACTACCTCCCGCCATAAGCGGGAAGTTTCTAAAACATTAGCTTTATCTATTGAATGAAGAATCTTCTTCCGCTTTTGAGCCAGCTCAAAACCTCGCTCTGCCAGTCTATATACTTCTTCTCGGGAGTAACTGATAGTATCATAAGCCTCCTGTTCAGTTCTACCTTTAGTTCCGAAATAAGCTCCTCCTGTTAATTCCCTGAAAACTACTACATCTACACCCTCTAAATAACCCGGTTTCCAAACAACTTTATTTTCCAAAGCATTATAGTATTTAACAGGTCTAAGGTTACAGTAGAGTCCCAGCCTTTTTCTCAATTCCAGAAGAGCAGATTCCGGCCTTAATCCTCTTTCCAGATTATCCCATTTAGGACCGCCTACCGCACCTAAGAGTACCGCATCACTTTCTTCAACTAACTTCTTGGTATCTGTAGGAAAAGGTGTACCTGTGGCATCATAGGCTGAACCACCAAAAAGTCCCTTTTGAAAACTGAAATCTATTTCAAATACTTCTTTTACCTTGTTGACAACGAGCATAGAGCTCTCTATTATTTCCGGTCCTATACCATCACCTGGCAGTACTGCTACTTTAACCATTAAATTTCACCCTATTCTTGACATAATTTAAGAGGTTTCCCGCTTTAATGATTTCCTGAATAAAAGGAGGAAAGGTTTCTGTTTCATATTCCTCACCGGTTTCCATATTAAAAATATAACCTTGATTAACATCTACTTCAATCCGGTCACCTGTTGAAATACCCCAAACCGCTTCTTCGGAAGTAATAATGGGTAACCCGATATTAATGGCATTACGGTAAAAAATTCTGGCAAAGCTCTGGGCAACAACACAGCTTATACCAGCAGCTTTAATGGCTAAAGGTGCATGTTCCCGGGAACTACCACAACCAAAGTTTTTACCAGCTACTAATATATCCCCCTTTTGTATTTTTCCAATAAAATCTGGAATAACATCTTCTAAACAATGTTTTTTCAAATTTTCCTCACTGGCATCATTTAAATAGCGGGCAGCAATTATTAAATCTGTATCAATATCATCGCCAACTCGCCAAACTTTACCGATATACTTAGTCATTTTCCATTACCTCCTCAGGAGAACATATTTTTCCTTTAATGGCCGACGCTGCTGCTACTGCTGGATTGGAAAGATAAACTTCACTTTCTGGGTCTCCCATCCGTCCTACAAAATTGCGGTTTGTTGTGGCTAAAGCTTTCTCTCCTTTAGCCAGAATGCCCATGTAGCCTCCTAAGCAGGGGCCACAGGTAGGTGTACTGAAAACTCCTCCTGCTTCAATAATAATATCAACTATTCCTTCATTAATACATTGTTGGTAAATTGCCTGGGTACCTGGTATCACAATTAACCGTAAGTATGGATGGACCTTTTTTCCTTTAAGCACCTGGGCAGCAATCCGCATATCTTCCAATCTGCCGTTGGTACAAGAGCCAATTACAACCTGGTCAATAAGAACAGTTCCTACCTGGTCAATATTTCTAGTATTTGATGGTAGATGGGGAAAAGCCACTTGTGGTTTAAGTTGGCTTAAATCCATTTCAATCTCATTAGCATAATGGGCATCGGGATCACTGTGATAAAATACAAATGGTTTGTTGACCCTACCCTTTACATAATCCCTGGTTTTTTCATCAAAGGCCATAATACCGTTTTTAGCCCCGGCTTCAATTGCCATATTAGCCATACTGAACCGACTATCCATGGATAAGTGTTCTAACCCTTCCCCGACAAATTCTAAAGCCTGGTACCGGGCACCATCCACTCCTATTTTACCGATTAGAGCTAAAATTACGTCTTTACCAACTACCCATGGTTGGGTAGGTTTACCCTTTAACACTACTTTTATTGTTTCGGGAACCCTTAACCAAACTTCCCCGGTGGCCATAGCCGCTGCCACATCTGTACTACCTACTCCGGTAGCAAAGGCCCCTAACGCTCCATAAGTACAGGTATGGGAGTCTGCCCCTATTACCAAATCACCTGGTGCTACAATGCCTAATTCAGGTAATAGACAGTGTTCAATCCCCATTTGTCCTACTTCATAATAGTGAGTAAGTTCCTGCTCCCGGGCAAAATCCCGGATTGCTTTACACTGTTCAGCTGATTTTATGTCTTTGGCAGGGGAAAAGTGATCAGGAATCATTACGACTTTACTTTTATCAAAAACCTTTTTTGCACCCAGTTTATTAAATTCATTAATTGCTACCGGCCCCGTAATATCGTTACTTAAAACAACATCAACTTTAGCGTTGATTAACTCTCCTGAGCGAACTCTTTCTATTCCGGCATGGGCCGCCAAGATTTTTTCTGTAATTGTCATTCCCACTATAATCACATCCCTTCAACTTTTGCTTTTTCAATGATTTTTGTCATATTTAAAGCTTTATTAATAGCATTTAAATAGGCTCTAGCACTGGATTCAATTACATCAACACTAATACCCCTACCTGTAAATGATTTCCCCTGGTATAACACCTTAACAACCACTTCTCCCTGGGCGTCCCGACCTGAAGTAACAGAGTTTATAGCATAATTTTCTAAAATAAATTCTTGTTCTACAATATTATTAATGGCTGCATAGGTTGCCTCTACAGGACCTTTACCAATAGCCGCTTGTTCATGTAGTTGGCCGTTTACCAGCACTCCTACTGTAGCAGTAGAAACTATATTGGTCCCAGATGAGACGTGGATATAAGAAAATTGATAAGTTTCCGGACCTTTTAAAATTTCCGTATCAACTAAAGCAATTAAATCTTCATCCAAAACATTTTTCTTGCGGTCACATAGCTCCTTAAATCTTTTAAAGGCTTTGTCCAGTGCTTCACCATCCAGTTCATAACCTAGTCCTTTTAAATGAAGTTTAAAGGCATGCCGTCCAGAATGTTTTCCTAAGTACAGGTTGTTTCCAGGTACACCAATCATAGCCGGATTCATAATTTCATAAGTTTCCCGTTCTTTTATTACACCATCTTGGTGAATTCCAGATTCATGCACAAAGGCATTTTTACCTACTATAGCTTTATTAGGTTGAATTACCATACCGGTCAAAGTACTTACCATTTTACTGGTTCGATAAATTTCTTCTTTATTTATCTTAGTATCTGCATTTAAATAATTACGGCGGGTATAAAGAGCCATAACCAATTCTTCTAAAGAGGCATTACCGGCCCGTTCACCTATACCATTAATAGTAACTTCCACCTGAGTTGCCCCGTTTTTAATTGCTGCCAAAGAATTGGCCACAGCCAGGCCAAGGTCATTATGGCAGTGAACACTGATTGCTGCCTGGTGAATATTAGGTACCCTTTCTTTAATGGCATAAATAAACTCACCAAACTCCCAGGGAGTTGCATAACCTACAGTGTCGGGGATATTTACAGTTTTAGCACCGGCCTTAATTACCGCTTCAAATAGTTCACACAAAAAGCTTAATTCACTGCGAAATGCATCTTCTGCCGAAAATTCAACATCATCAGTATAGCTTTTAGCCAATTCTACTGCTCGAACGGCACTTTTTAGAACCTCATCAGGTGTTTTCTTTAATTTGTGTTTCATATGAATATTTGAAGTAGCAATAAAAGTATGAATTCTTGGTTTCTGTGCATCTTTCAGGGCTTCCCACGCTCTTTTAATATCTGCCTCATCGGTTCGGGCCAATCCGGCAATTATCGGCCCTTCTACTGATTGGGCAACTGCCTTAACAGCTTCAAAATCACCGGTAGAAGCGATAGGAAATCCCGCTTCAATGCAGTCCACACCTAACTTAGCCAGTTGTTTAGCAACTGCAATTTTTTCCTTAACATTCAAACTCACCCCAGGAGATTGCTCTCCGTCTCGCAAAGTTGTATCAAAGATAAATATATTTTGCATCTTTTTTTCCTCCTTTTAATTATTTTCTAGGACTTATTCTTCGGGTTTAACATGACTTTTGAAATCTTACTGCCTCTTACTTCCGGAAAATTAAAAAACCTTTCATCTCTTAAATAGAGACGAAAGGTTTAGCTTCCGCGGTACCACTCTAATTGATGCAAAAAATTACAATTTTGCATCCACTTTTTCGGGTACAATCATACCCTATCCCTGATTACGGTGGGCTTCCGGCCAAATCTACTTTTCATAAGAATTTCGGTTGGCAACTCCAGGGTGAGTTTCAGCTTTTATATTTACCGCCTTGCACCAACCGGCGGCTCTCTGCAAAATACTCCAGCTTACTGATCCCTATCACAGTTTTTAAACAATATTATCTCTTACTAATAATTATATAACACTAGTGTATTTTTAATGCGTATTATATACTACCAAGATCCTCCTGTCAACAAAAATTTTAAACCATTTCTTCCAGGCCATTACCTGCTAAAACAATAGGATTGACCAGATCCCGGCTATTAATTGGACACTCCACTATAGTAAATTTTCTGTTGGCAAATGTTTCCTTGAAAACATCTGTGACATCTGCCTCTTTTTCTATCCGTAATCCTTCTGCACCATAAGCTTTGGCTAACATCATGAAATCTAAAGTCTTTTTAAAATCAACAAATGAATAACGCTGTCCACAATAATAATGCTGCAACTGGCGAACCATACCCAAAGTATTATTATTAAAAATCACTATTTTTATGGGGAGTTCTAGTTCGGCAATAGTTCCCAGTTCCGGCATTCCCATCTGAAAACTGCCATCACCGGTAATAGCCACAACTGTACTTTCGGGCATTGCCAACTGAGCCCCTAGAGCTGCAGGGATGCCGTAACCCATCGTACCCAGGCCACCTGAAGAAATAAAGGTTCTGGGCTGGTTGAATATATAATGCTGAGCTGTCCACATTTGATGTTGACCAACATCGGTAGTAACTATAGTATTTGAGGGGGCAACCCTTTGCAGGTTACGTAAGACCCAGGGTGCATTTAAACCTTCGTTAATTTGAATGTTCCTATTGGGAAAATTAATAGTTTTTCGAACTTTATGATCTTTCTTAAGCAGTTTAATTATATCTTGTAATACATTTTTAAGGTCACCAACTATAGGTACATCTACAGGAATATTTTTACCAATTTCCGCTGGATCTATATCAATATGAATTATTTGAGCTTCGGGAGCAAATTTTTCTGGATTTCCTACAACCCGATCATCAAACCTCATCCCCAAAGCTAGAAAACAGTCACAACTTTGAACAGCCAGGTTGGCAGCTTTATTCCCATAAGTACCGAGCATTCCTTGAAAAGTTTGAGAATTACCCGGATATGCTCCCAACCCCATTAAGGTGGACACTACCTTAGCACCGGTTAGTTCTACAACCTCCTGTACTTCAGCAGAACATCCGGAATTAATTACTCCTCCACCGATACAAATAACTGGGCTACTAGCTTCCCCTAATATTTTAACTGCTTTCTTGATCATGGTGGGGTGTCCTTTAAGAGTAGGTTTATAACTTCTTATGTCCACATTCCTATATGGATTATACTGACATTTAGCCATGGATACATCCCGGGGGATATCTATTAAAACAGGTCCCGGCCTTCCGCTTTTTGCAATGTAAAAAGCCTCAGCAATAATTTTGGGTAAATCCTGTACATTTTGTACTAAATAATTATTCTTGGTTATAGGTGAGGTTATTCCGGTAATATCTACCTCCTGAAAAGCATCAGTGCCCACCATTGCTTTGGCAACCTGACCGGTAATAAATACGAGAGGCACAGAATCCATATAAGCTGTAGCAATTCCCGTAACCAAATTAGTAGCACCAGGTCCGGAAGTAGCAACACATACCCCCACTTTTCCCAAAGCCCGGGCATAACCGCTGGCTGCATGGGCACCACCCTGTTCATGTCTTACTAAAATTTGCCTTATTGAACTTTCCCGTAGAGCATCAAAAATTTCTAATACTGCTCCCCCGGGGTAGCCAAATATAGTATCAACACCTTGCTCTTCTAAAGCCTTTACTAAGATCTGTGCCCCATTTAATTCCATAAGATCAACCCCTTATTTCTTCAACCAGGGCATATGTGCCCGTAATTCCTTGCCAACTTTCTCGATCAAATGATTTTCGTCCCTTCTCTTTAAGGCATTATATCTAGGACGTCCTACCTGGTTCTCCAGTAACCATTCTTTAGCAAACTGTCCATTTTGAACTTCCTCTAACATCTTCTTCATTTCTTTTCGCACATCTTCATTAATAACTCTGCGACCGGATATCAGGTCTCCAAATTCGGCGGTATCACTAATGGAATGCCTCATCCAAGTGATTCCACCTTCATACATCAAGTCTACTATTAGCTTCAGTTCATTAAGACACTCAAAATAGGCAATTTCCGGCTGATATCCGGCTTCTACCAAGGTATCAAAACCTGCTCTAACTAATTCGGTTACTCCTCCACAAAGTACAGCCTGTTCTCCAAAAAGATCAGTTTCTGTTTCCTCTTGGAATGTAGTTTCCAGTACTCCTGCTCTAGTACAGCCAATAGCTTTGGCATATGCTAAAGCTTTATCCCAGCACTGACCAGTAGCATCCTGGTAAACTGCTGCCAATCCGGGTACACCTTTTCCTTCTACATAAAGCCTGCGTAACAAATGTCCCGGAGTCTTAGGAGCAATCATAAATACATCAATATCTGCTGGTGGAACTATTAATCCATAGTGAATGCTAAAACCGTGGGAAACTACTAAAGTTTTACCTGCTTTTAGATTTGGCTTGATATATTTTTCATAAACATTTTGATGATGTTCATCTGGTAACAGAATTTGAAAAACATCAGCCTGCTCACAAGCTTCTTCTATAGTTAGGGCCTTTAAACCATCTGCTTCTACCTGGGCAAATGATTTACTACCCTGTCTAAGACCTACAATAACATCTAAACCACTATCCTGTAAATTTTGAGCCTGGGCATGACCCTGACTACCATAACCGATAACTGCAATCTTTTTGCCTTTCAGAACTTCTAAATTTGCATCTTTGTCATAATACATCTTTGCCATTTATATAAACCTCCTTTTAGTTACTTAGGTTGCTGGACACTAGGCACTGGAAACTGGGTGCAAGACCCTAAAATCAACCATAAAGCATAAAATCATTTGGCTCCCCTAACCATGGAAATAGTACCTGTTTTAACTATCTCCAAAATACCAAAAGGCTGTAGGGATTTAATTATTGCATCTATTTTCTCTTCACTACCAGTGGCTTCCACAATGAGGGACTTTTTACCTATGTCAATAATCCTAGCTCGAAAGATATCCATTAATTGAGCAATTTCACCTTTAGCAGAATTATCTGCATTTACCTTAACCAAAAGTAATTGTCGATCTACAGTTTCATCATGGGTTACATCACTTACTTTAATAACATCAATTAATTTATTAAGTTGTTTAGTTACTTGTTCAATTATTTTTTCGTCTCCATCCACTACTATAGTCATCCGGGAAACAGAACTATCTTCTGTTTCACTAACAACCAGGCTGCTAATATTATAGCCCCTTCTCGAGAAAAGACCTGAAACTCTGGAAAGAACACCGGGATGGTTTTCAACCAAGACTGCTAACGTGTGCTTCATTTTTCCAACTCCCCCATATTTGGTCTAAACTACATCCCGCTGGTACCATAGGAAATACATTAGCACCAGGGTCAACTTTAATATCCATTAACCAAGGTTCCCTAGAGGATATGGCTGTATTTAAACTTTCCTTGCACTCATAGGGAGTCCTAAGGGTCTTACCCTTAATACCATAAGCTTGAGCTAGTTTTTCCCAATCGGGCCCAGCTTCCAAACTGGTCTCTGCGTAATTCTCATTAAAGAATAGCTCTTGCCACTGGCGTACCATTCCTAAATAACCGTTATTTATTAAAAAAATCTTTATAGGTAAATTCCACTGTTTTATTAAGGCCAGTTCCTGGATATTCATTTGTAAGCTACCATCCCCGGTGATAAGTACAACTTTTTTTTCTGGGTTGGCCATTTGCACCCCAATTGCTGCCGGTAAGCCAAAACCCATTGTCCCCAATCCACCTGAGGTAATAAAACCTCTGGGGTAATGAGGATGAACAAATAACGCAGCCCACATTTGATGCTGGCCAACATCTGTAACAACAATCGTTTTTTCATCCACAAGACTATTTATGGTTGCCATTACCTCCTGGGGATCCAGGTGGCTATGGGAAACTTTTTGAATTGATTTATTAAGCTCAATTTGTTTGAGCCAGTCCTTATTTATTTTGATTCCCCTTAATTTTTGACTTAACATTTTCAGAAAATCATAACTATCAGCACAAATTGGCACATCAACAGCACAGTTTTTACCTATTTCGGCAGCATCAATATCAACATGAATTTTTTTAGCTTTAGAAGCAAATTCTTCTAATTTACCTGTTACTCTATCGTCAAAACGAATACCGATTGCTAACAAACAATCACAATTTTGGATTGCCCAATTAGCTTCTGTAGTTCCATGCATTCCTACCATACCTAAGAACAAGGGATTATCGGCCGGGAATACACCTTTACCCATCAGTGTTACAGCAACAGGTATTTCATTATTCATTGCAACCTGTCTTAAAAATTCATAACTGCCCTCTGCCTGGGTAACTCCACCCCCTGCTAAAATCAAAGGTCGTTTAGAATGCTTTAACAATTCTAGAGCTTTACCCAACTGAATTTCATTGAGTACAGGTTTCTCGAGTTTGGTTATGATATGTTTACGTATTTTAGGTTCTCTAATTTCTGAAACTTCCTGGGTAAAAACATCTTTAGGAATATCAATTAAAACAGGTCCAGGTCTGCCATGGGTAGCAATATAAAAAGCTTCAGCTACAATATCAGGAATTTCATTAGCATCCCTAACTAAGTAGTTATGCTTAGTAACAGGTTGACTTAAACCTACAGTATCTGCCTCCTGAAAGCTATCTTTACCTAAAAAGGCCTTTGCAACCTGGCCGGTTATAGCTACTACCGGTGAGGAATCCATATAGGCCGTAGCAAGCCCGGTCAACAAATTAGTAGCACCAGGTCCAGAAGTTGCAAAACATACTCCTACCTTTCCAGTAGATCTTGCATATCCATCGGCAGCATGGGCTGCTCCTTGTTCATGGCGGGTAAGAATGTGTTTGATATTGCTTTTTTTAAGTACATCATATAGAGGGATCACAACTCCGCCAGGTATACCAAAAACAAGTTTCACTTGCTTTTCTTCTAAACATTTTAATAAGAGCTCAGAACCTAACATAAAGCACCTCCAAAATTTTGCTTTTAGAATGTTAGAATAACTGGCTCTACAATGCTACCCAGAAATTGGTATCCCACTACCTGATTTCTGGGAGCTATCACCCCCACTAAGGGGTGGGACTTTTCTGTAGCACCCACACCTATCACCCCATTATTTAGTTCGTTAAATGCTAATATCAAAACCCGACGCAAGTTTCCCAATTTTCTTTGGAACTTGCCGCCGGGTCTTTTATTCCCACGGTGTACCAGAAGCCAGTAACCATAGTCACTGAAGGCTGAGGTTCTGGTTGTACCGCTCGGTCACAGACCTACAAGGGTTTAGAAAAGATGTTAATAAAAATTGATTTGAATGTTTTATAACTTCAAGTAGCGGAACCCTAGGTACACTTCCATTATTTTATATAACAGTTTATATGTAATTTTTTTATTATGCAACAGGTTTGGATTAAGTATACAAAATTCATTTCTTTTAGTCAATACGTAAATTCAATTTTCTTGGTAAATATTTTGTAAATTGTTGTTATATAATTAAAAAATCAAAAAAAAATTTATTAATTAAGCAGGAATTTCATTTACCATAAAGAATATAAATCTATAGAAGTGGTCATACCACCGACCTCTTACCTGAGCTTAAGAGGTTGGTGTATATTATTTAAAATTAAGGAGGTAAAGAACAATGGCAGTAAGAGTTGCCTATGTCGTTGATGAGGTAAAAGATAATGTGGCAACAATCCTCTCCAATGACATCAAAAAAGGGAT
>JASKKI010000063.1 GCA_030154225.1 Clostridia bacterium
TTTTTTTTTGCACTTTTTACCCCGAGTTTAATAGGATATATGGTAACAAACTAAAAGGGGTGAAAAGATTGACAGTAAAAGTTGGCCAAAAAAATGAATACTTTCTTTCTTGTCAATCGGCTCAAGGTTTACAAACTTTTTTACAAGATGCTTTACGTTTAATAAAACAGGTATATATTATTAAGGGGGGTTCCACTCAAACTAGATCTAGAATAGTTCGCTATATTGGGTTAAGTTTAATGGATAAGGGTTATGATATTGACATAGTTCGCGGTGTGATTAACCCTGATAATTTAGAAGGAATAATAATACCTGGATTAAGTTTGGCATTAATTTGTGGAGAAAAATATTATGAACTACCTTTTAAAAGTTCGGATGCAAAGCTAAAGCTAATTAACTTGGACCAATTTAGAGATGATGAAAAATATTTAATATATAAATCTAAGATTAAAGATATCATTGAGCAGGTTAATGTTAATTTAGAACTAGTACAGGAGGAAATACGGAAAGCCCGTTTAGTTTATTTAGATTACTGTTCCCAAGGTCTTGAAATGGAAGAAAGGCAAGTTTTATATATTACAGAAAAATTATTAAAAACTTTGTTTACTTCGGAAGAAGGTAAGATGAACCATAGGTTTGCTCAGGGTATAACTGGCTGTGGAATTATAGATTTTTATCCTAAAATATTAGAAGGTATTATTAAAAGACATTATTTAAATGGAATAAAGTATTTAAATAGCAGTGGCATTCTAAAACTCATTGCTCGCGAGGCCGTCATACGAGGGTTAACAGTAGATGTTTATCATAACTGTTTAGATATTAGTATAGTTGAATTGCTCATTTTACCGGAAGTGAAATTGGCAATTGGTGGCAAAGATTTCACAGGAGACTTTCAAAGATTAATAAATTATAAAAAAATAGAAAAAAAGATTGAGCCCGTTAATATTAAAAATATAAATTTAAGTGAAGCAATAAAATTATTAAGTGAAGTAGATAAACTTAATGAGGAAATTAGTATTTTATTTCATGAAATACTAGACTTTGCTCAAATTGAAAAAGTTGAAGCTTGCTTATTATCAGAAATAATAAGCAAGCTATAAAATGTATAACTTTATAAAAATTACGGCTAGAATATTGCTAGGTGATGATATGAAAAAAACACTAGTTATAGGTACAGGGAACGAACTTTTTGGTTATGATAGTGTAGGGCTAAATATATTAAAAAAATTGAGTGATTATAACTTGCCGGAAAATATTGAAACATTATACATTGGTACTAATTGTTTTTACTTAACTAAAGAGGTAGATGAATATGAGAGGATAATAGTTATAGATGCCATAATAACTAGTGGTGAAATAGGAAATTTATATTATATACCTGCTGATAAATTACAATTACAAAATAGGCCCCTTTCTATACACGATATTACCTGGTTGGAGATATTAAAAATACTTGGAGTGTTACATAAAACCTATGTATTCGCAATTGAAATCAATACTTTAAAACCAGGCCTGAAATTAACCCCGGTATTAAAGAAAAAATTAAATTTTTATACAGAAAAGCTTTATAATCTAATAATAAGTGATTAGTTATTGCTTTAGGTTTATCTCCTGGCATACCCGGTAAAGATACTCTGTAGTTTTGCCGGGTCTTCTGTAATGGCTAGATACAGGTGAATTGGTATAGTAAATACGAACAACCAGGTTGCAAAGTAGTGGGTTATACGGATCCGGTTTAATCCCCCTAGTAATTTTACAAAAAAACCAAATGTTTCTGGATAAAATAAAGTCAGTCCGGTAAATATTTGTACTAATATTAACAAAAACCAAAATGTATATGTAGCTTTTTGTCCCGGGTTATATTTTCCATAGTACCCGGGTTCGTCTTTTAAAAAAAATATGTACTTAAAAAAAACGGGAATAAACCTAATATCTCTAAAACTAAAGATTAATTCCAGATAATGTTTTGAGATAATACTGTAATAGATATATAATGAAGAATTTATTATTAATAAAAAGTTGAATACTCCTTTGATATTTTTAATGGTGGAAAAAGGTATATTTAATAACCCTGGGTAGTGAATATAAAAACCACAAATAATCAGTGTTATAATAATAAAAACCTGGGTCCAGTGGAGAATTCTCACAGGTAGAGAGTGGAGCTCAATAATTTCTTTTAACATATAAAACCTCCTGCATAATAATTTTTCTATCGTGTATCCAGATAGGTTCTAAATCAGGTATTTATCCAACTTCCTGTTTCCTTTGATAACATGAACAGAACAGGAAAAACAGGGATCAAAACAGCGGATCACCCTTCCTACTTCAATAAGACTGTCTAAACTTTCTACTGGGGTACCGATTAAAGCCTCTTCTACAGGACCCCGTCTGTTATTTTTGTCCTTGGGGGAATAATTCCAGGCGCTGGGAGTAATTATTTGATAATGGGCCGTTCTGCCATTTTTAATTTTGACCCAGTGACCTAATTGGCCGCGCATTGAATCAGTTAACCCTGCTCCTTCTGCTGTAGGTTTAGGTTCGTGTTTATTTAAGGTGGGTTGACCTAAATTTAGTTTTTCCAGCCATAAATACATGAAATTAATGATTTCTTTTAATTCTAAAGCTCTGGCAATATTTCTATCATTAACAGATACTCCTTTTTGATATTTTTCATTAATCCACATCCGGGCAATAGGTCCACCCTCAAAGGGTTTATTATTATAAAGGGGGGTTTTAACCCAGGAGTAGGCCTGAGGTTTATCCATATCGGGGACTGTTTCCTCTTCATACGGATGGTGTTGGGCTTCATCTTGTTTATACCAGGAATGTTCCACTTCCTCAGTGATTTTCCTGGGATCAAGTTGGCTAGGTTTTCTGGAGAATTTTTCAACAATTCCCGGTTTAAAATGTTTATCATTACCCGGACCACTGGGAAACAATCCGTAGGACATTAGATTACCATAGCCCTTTCCAATGTTATAATATTCAGGATAATATTCTGCAATGGTATAAACATCGGGAATGTATTTCTCAACAACAAATTTTTCTGCTTCTCTTAATAAAGCAGTAAACATATTAATTTTTTCTGCCGTTGGTTTTTCAGTAACTCCACCAGGTAATATTGTTTGCTGATGGGGTGCTTTTGCTCCCCAAATGGCAAGCATCTGATGGGCTTTAGCACTTATTTCTGTAGCTTTCCAGTAATTTTCGTAAAGCTTTTCTTCAATATTTTTTGGAATCTTATAATCACCTTTGAGGAGGGGGCGAAAGGGTGAAGTATTTGGTCCTCGGGCATAGTCAGGTAGCGTCAAAACATAAAACTGTCGTAAATGATTTTGGATAAAATCAGAACCAAAGATTAAATTTCTGATTAAAGAGCCATTAGGTGTAGGCTGGATATTATAAGCTTCTTCTAAGGCCAGCGCTCCGGCCACAGCGTGTGCAGTTGAACAAATACCACAAATTCTCTGGGCATAAATTGCTGTATCCCGTGGGTCTCGATTTTCAAGCATTAATTCAAATCCTCTAAATAAAGTGCCGCTAACCCAGGCGTCTGTAACTTGTCCATCATTAACTTCTACTTCAACTTGCATAGGTTCATGAACCCTTGTTAAAGGTAGAATTCTTTTTTTAACCATTATTTTTCATCCTTTTTTTTAACCCAAAATTTTAATTTCTTTAGGAAAGAAGGTTTTTTCATTAATTTAATATTAAGATTATGCTGGTAACGGAGAATCTCATCTAATTTGGATAGGACTAATTCTTGTGATGTTTTTTCGGTTTTCTCCAAATTGTCTAGTATTTTTTCTTGGACAGGTGCCTTTTCACCGGGATTAGGTTCCCGAAGTTGGGTACCTTTAATTTGATTTTTACCCATGCGTCCTGTAAGAATCGAGCCAATCATATGACTTGATATTCCCAAGGCTGTAATCCCTCCTAAAGTTGCGCCAATTTTTTCAATGCGAGTCTTTCCTCCGGGAAGGTAGATGTCGGGAAGATGTTCAAAATAAGGCATCATACCATCAGGGAAATGGGGATTGGCACAACCTATACAAGGTATTCCTGCTTTGACAGGCCAGTTAATATGATTGTTCCACTGTCGGGTAGGACAGTCAGCATAGGTAACAGGACCCTTACAACCGATTTTGTAAAAACACCCTTCATCTCCCGGGTAATTTGCAAATTTACCATTATCATAATCCGAACGTCTGTGACATAAATCGTGAATAGTTTTACCAAAAAACATGGTAGGACAGTTATAATTATTTAATTCTGGTTCTCCGTACATTATAAGATGGGCCAGTGTACCTACCATCCATTCAGTATGAGAGGGACAGCCGGGAATATTAATGACTTTAAGGTTTAAGATATCCTGAACACCTACTGCTTTAGCCGGATTGGGATAGGCTGCTCCTGGTCCTCCAAAGGCGGCACAGGCTCCTACCGCAACTACATGCTTGGCCTGAGGGGCAATTTCTTTTAAAAGTTGGATACCAGGGATTAATTGTCCATTTCTATCAAGAACAATATTATACATTCCGTCGTTCCTAGTAACTACGGAGCCTTCTACTACTAAGATAAATCTACCTGCATCTTCTTCAACAGTTTTGAACAAGGTTTTTATAGCTAATTCTCCTTGGGCCTGGATGAAGAGCCAGTGATAACGCAAATCAATGATTTCTAAGAAAAGCCTTTTCAAATCAGGGTCTAGTGTATTATCCAGTGATATAGATTCACCGGTACATGATCCCAATTCTAACCAGATGACAGGAGACCTGGTAATCTCACCTTGGTCCAGAGCTTTTAAAATTTCAGGACGAAGCAATCTGGCCAGGCTCATTCCTGCAGTTGTTTGCATACAGAGTTTTAAGAACTCTCTTCGGCTAAGCACTACTAAACCTCCTAAATTTTAGAGGAACTTCTCCAATGTAATAAAAAACCTATGGTAAATCCTAAAGTAGCTATTAAAACCCAACTGCCGCCTAACATTGCACTTATAAAACCTGGTATTTCAAATCCTAATGCTTCTAAAACAACTCCTAAAGGGAGTAATAAACCTCCCATAACCATAAATATTGCCAGAATTAATATTAATTTTTGATTTAAGCTGATATAGGGTAAGAGAAAAGCAAGAAGTAATGACTGAAAACCAAAAAGGGTTACATGGGAGTGGGCATCCATATTTCTTTCCCATAACTCTTGTATATGTTCTGCTTGTTTTAAGTAACCAAAGGCTTGAGAGGTTTGATTTCTTATGGCAAAATCAATGGCTAATTGCATACTTTCCAATCTTGCTTCCCGTAAAGATTTTATAAAAAAACCGGCATGGGTAAAGCCATAAATTATACCAATGAGGATTAGAACAAGTCCACCCAGGATTAGTATGCGTTGAGAATTCATTGAATACCTCCTTTTGCAAGAAGTAGGATGTAGGAAGCAAGAAGCAGGATTAAGCCTTGCTTCTGGCTTCTTGCTTCCTGAATAATATTATTGACAATAGGTATCGACCAGTAGTTGATGGTCAATAGTAAAATAAATACTATCGACTATAGGCTATCGATTATTGACCAAATACTGGCGAAGCCCGTTTTTATAGGTTATCCAAAAATTACATGTTATATTTATATTTATAAAAATGGGTAGTGAAGAATCTAGAAAAAAATTATGATATAATCACAAGATAGAATGATGGTGCTGCAAGGTTATGTCAATAGCTAATAATTTGATAGCTTATCGAAAACAAGATACTAAAGACCATTAGCTATTGACTAAAGAATTGGGTGGTGTTCTTATGACAGATAAATTTAAATTGGTTGCAGAATATAAACCAAAAGGGGATCAGCCTAAAGCCATAGCGGAGCTGGTAGAAGGTCTTTACTGCGGCTTGCCTAAACAGACTCTTCTGGGGGTAACAGGTTCAGGAAAAACCTATACAATGGCTAATGTTATAGCCGAGGTAAATAGACCAACTCTGGTCATTGCCCATAATAAAACTTTGGCTGCCCAGTTATGTAGTGAGTTTAAGGAATTTTTTCCCGAAAATGCCGTAGAGTATTTTGTCAGTTATTATGATTATTATCAACCTGAGGCCTATATTGCCCATACCGATACCTATATAGAAAAAGATGCTAAGATTAATGAAGAAATTGAAAAACTGCGACATTCGGCTACATCTTCCCTTTTTGAAAGAAGAGATGTAATAATCGTTGCCAGTGTTTCCTGTATCTATGGTTTGGGTTCTCCTGAGGATTATAAAAACCAAACATTATCATTAAGGGTTGGACAAATATATGATAGGGATGCAATCTTAAGAAAGCTTGTTGATATTCAATATGAAAGAAATGATGTAAACTTTGTCAGGGGGACTTTCCGGGTCCGAGGAGATGTAATAGAAGTCTTACCGGCCTCTCTTTCGGAAAAAGCTATCAGAATAGAATTGTTCGGAGATGAAATAGATAGAATACTGGAAATAGATATATTAACAGGTGAAATATTGGGTCAAAGAAAACACGTGGGCATTTTTCCGGCAACTCACTACATAACAGCACCGGAGTATTTAGAAACAGCCATTAAAAATATAGAAGTGGAGTTAGAACAAAGATTGATGGAGCTGAGAAAACAGGGGAAACTCCTGGAGGCTCAGAGATTAGAACAAAGGACCCGCTATGATTTAGAGATGATTAGAGAAGTAGGTTTTTGTACAGGTATAGAGAATTACTCCAGGCATTTAACAGGTCGGAAGCCGGGGGAACCACCGTATACTTTATTGGATTATTTTCCCGATGACTATTTAATCATGATTGATGAATCCCATGTGACAATTCCCCAAATCGGTGGAATGTATGAAGGTGACAAATCCCGCAAGACTAGTTTAGTAGAGCATGGATTTAGGTTACCTTCTGCTTTAGATAATAGACCTTTACAATTTTCTGAATTTGAAGAAAAAATGGGCCAGGTAATATTTGTTTCCGCAACACCCGGCCCTTATGAGCAAAAGCATAGTAAACGAGTTGTCGAACAGATTATACGGCCTACGGGTTTAGTTGATCCCGAAGTTGAAGTAAGGCCTATTAAGGGGCAAATGGATGATCTGTTGGATGAATTAAGGGTTAGAATTAATAGGGATGAAAGGGTTTTAATAACTACCTTGACCAAGAAAATGGCCGAAGATTTGACAGATTATTTGAAAGATGCAGGGTTACGGGTCCGTTATCTCCATTCGGAAATAAAAACCATTGAACGTATGGAAATCCTAAGGGACTTACGTTTAGGGGTTTTTGATGTATTGGTAGGCATAAACTTGTTAAGGGAAGGATTGGATCTCCCCGAGGTTTCTTTAGTTGCTATTCTCGATGCTGATAAGGAAGGTTTTTTGCGTTCTGATCGTTCCTTAATCCAGACAATAGGCAGGGCTGCCAGAAACGTAAATGGAAAAGTTATTATGTATGCTGATACAATTACAGGTTCCATGCAGCGAGCCATAGATGAAACAAACCGCCGCCGCAAGTTACAAATAGAATTTAATAAAAAGCATAATATAGTACCCAAAACTATTAAAAAATCTGTACGAGACGTTATCGAAGCAACTATGGTAGCAGAAAAAGGTCCAGAATATAAATTTACCCAAGAAAAAGTGGAGCGGATGCCTAAAGATGAATTGAAAAAGCTAATCAAAGATTTAGAAAAAGATATGCACGAAGCTGCTAGAAATTTGGAATTTGAAAAAGCAGCCATGCTCAGAGACCTGATTATAGAGCTTAAGGGGAAACTTTAACAATATCACATAAGCTATCCACACTGACCTTAAAGCTAGACTCAGAAGTAGAAAAATTGGAGGAATAAAATGTCTAAGGATAAAATCATAGTAAAAGGTGCCAGGGTGCACAACCTTAAAAATATAGATGTGGAAATACCCAGGGATAAATTTGTTGTAATAACTGGTTTGAGTGGATCAGGTAAATCCTCGTTAGCTTTTGATACTATTTATGCCGAAGGGCAAAGAAGATATGTGGAATCACTTTCCGCTTATGCCCGGCAATTTTTAGGCCAGATGGATAAACCTGATGTGGATTATATTGAAGGTTTATCACCTGCCATTTCTATTGATCAAAAGACTACCAGCAGGAATCCTCGGTCAACAGTGGGTACAGTAACGGAAATCTACGATTATTTACGCCTGTTATTCGCCCGTATCGGCATACCCCATTGTCATAAATGTGGAAAACCTATTGCTCAGCAATCTGTGCAACAAATTGTAGATCAGTTGATGGATTATCCGGAACGTACTAAAGTACAGATTCTAGCTCCTCTTGTTAGAGGAAGAAAAGGTGAACACCAAAAGGTATTAGAGGACCTTAAAAAAAGTGGTTATGTTCGGGTCATGGTAAATGGAGAACTAAGGGAAGTATCCGAGGAAATAAAACTGGAAAAAAATAAGAAACATGACATCGAAGTAGTGGTAGATAGGATAGTAATTAAAGAGGGAATTGAAAATAGACTGGCAGATTCATTGGAAACAGCACTTGATCTAGCTGATGGGGTAGTATTTGTGGATATTATTGATGGTGAAAAACTGGTATTTAGCCAGAATTTTGCCTGTGTTGATTGTGGTATTAGTTTTGCAGAAATAACTCCCAGGATGTTTTCTTTTAATAGCCCCTATGGTGCCTGTCAGCATTGTGATGGTTTGGGTTCAAAAATGGAGATAGATCCTGAATTGATAATTCCTGATAAAAGTTTGTCACTCAATGAGGGAGCTATCGCCCCATGGAGTAAAAATACCAATAGCTATTACTTGCAGTTACTGGAATCTCTGGGACGGCATTATGGTTTTAATATAAATACTCCTGTTAATAAGCTCAAGCCTGAACACCTTGACATAATTCTTTATGGCTCCGGTCAGGAAAAAATCCGGTTTAAGTATAAAAACATGTATGATGAAACAAGGGTTTATGACACTACCTTTGAGGGAGTGATTCCTAATTTACAAAGAAGGTATTTAGAGACTCAGTCCGATTATTCCAGGGCCGAAATTGAACAATACATGACTAATAAGCCCTGTCCGAGCTGTCTGGGAGCCCGTTTAAAACCGGAGGTACTGGCTGTAAAAATTGCTGGCAAAAATATTTTTGAAGTTACTAATATGGCGGTGCTGGAATCAAAAGAGTTTTTTGATAAATTAAAACTTTCGGAACGGGAAATGCTTATTGCTCGTCAGGTTCTAAAGGAAATAAAAGAACGGTTAAATTTTTTAGTAAATGTAGGCTTGGACTATTTAACTTTAAGTAGAGCGGCTGGCACATTGTCCGGTGGTGAAGCTCAAAGAATAAGGCTGGCTACCCAAATAGGGTCAGGATTAGTAGGTGTTCTCTATATTTTAGATGAGCCCAGCATTGGTCTCCACCAAAGGGATAATGCTAGGTTAATAAAGACTTTAGAACATTTAAGAGATATTGGTAATACTTTGATAGTTGTTGAACATGATGAAGATACAATGTTAACTGCAGACCATATCATTGATATTGGGCCAGGGGCAGGAGTCCAAGGTGGACAGGTTGTAGCTCAGGGTACTGCAGAAGATATAAAAAAAGTACCAACATCTATTACCGGTCAGTATTTAGCAGGGATTAAAAAGATACCTGTACCTGTGCTAAGACGTAAACCTAATGGCAAATGGATTAAAGTTAAAGGTGCTCGAGAAAATAATTTGCAAAATTTAGATGTAGATATTCCTTTGGGGGTCTTTACTTGTGTAACAGGGGTTTCGGGGTCGGGAAAAAGCACACTGGTAAATGAAATTATTTATAAAGCATTGGTTCAAAAACTTTATAAAAATTCCAAAATCAAGCCAGGTGAACATAAAAAAATTGAAGGTATTTCCCATTTAGATAAAATTATTGATATTGACCAGTCACCTATTGGCCGAACTCCCCGTTCCAACCCGGCCACCTATACCTCTGTTTTTGATGCCATCAGGGAAGTTTTTTCTCAAACTCCTGAAGCCAGAATGAGAGGTTATAAGCCCGGTCGTTTTAGCTTTAATGTTCGCGGGGGCCGTTGTGAGGCTTGCCGTGGTGATGGCATTATTAAAATAGAAATGCACTTTTTACCAGATGTTTATGTCCCCTGTGAAGTCTGCAAAGGAATGCGCTATAACAGGGAAACACTAGAGATTAAGTATAAAGGAAAAAATATTTCTCAAGTATTAGATATGACAGTTAACCAGGCAGTAGAGTTTTTCCAAAACATTCCCAAGATTTATCGTAAATTAAAAACTTTACAGGATGTAGGGTTAGGTTATATAAGATTAGGACAGCCAGCTACTACCCTTTCCGGTGGAGAAGCCCAAAGGGTAAAATTGGCCGCAGAACTTTCCAGGCGAAGTAATGGCAAAACCTTATACATCCTGGACGAACCTACTACCGGACTTCATATTGCCGATATTCATAAGCTATTGGGTGTATTGAGCAGGCTGGTTGATGCAGGCGATACTGTACTGGTAATTGAGCATAACCTGGATGTAATAAAATATGCTGATTATATTATTGACCTGGGACCAGAAGGTGGAGATAAGGGTGGTCAGATAATTGCCACTGGGACACCAGAAGAAGTTTCAGAAGTAGAAGCATCATATACTGGACAGTTTTTGCGCAAGGTGTTAGCTAAAGGGTAGGATCTTTGGGGACATATAGTTTGTCAGTAATATATTCTGGGCTAAATTGTTTGTTGGTAAGAACTTAAGGGTGATTAATCTTGTCAGGTAGACTTTTAGAAAGATTAAATGTCAGTGTTATTACTATTTACTCAAGCTCTTTAGTAAGAAAAAGACTAACAATAAAATTTTGCTTAAAAATAGTATCTGACAAGGAAAGTATCTATTAAGTTTTTTACTGACATACAAGCTAAACCCTTAAGTTTTTCAGACCGAAGGAATAGCTTTGTAGCAAGGAGTGATGCCATGTCTCTTCATGATAAAATACAAGCTTTACCCAATAAACCAGGTGTATACCTCATGAAAAATAATATAGATGAAATAATATATGTAGGTAAAGCTGTATCTTTGAAAAATAGAGTCAAGTCCTATTTTCAGGTAAAACGCCATGACTCTGCAAAAACGAGAGCCTTAGTAAAGAATATTGCTGATATTGATTATATACTTACCGATAACGAGTTAGAGGCCCTTATTTTGGAGTGTAATTTAATCAAAGAGCATCGTCCTAAATATAATATAAATTTAAAAGATGATAAAACTTATCCATATTTAAAAATAACAAATGAAGATTATCCCAGGGTTATTGTGACTAGAAAGGTATATAAAGATGGGTCCAAATATTATGGACCCTATACCAGTGCCACTACTTTGAGGGAGACAATAGAACTATTAAAAAAGCTTTTTCCATTTCGTAGTTGTAAACAAACTACTTTTACCAATGAACGACCTTGTTTAAATGCTCATATCAAAAGATGCTTAGCTCCCTGCGCAGGTCGAATAAATAAAGAACAATACAATGAGATAATTAAACAGGTAATTTTGTTTTTAGAAGGTAAGCAGGAAAATTTAATAACTAATTTGGAAAAGGAAATGGAACAGGCTGCTTTGAACCTGGAATTTGAAAGGGCAGCCCAAATTCGAGATCAAATACAAGGTATTCGCCAGGTAATAGAAAAACAAAAAATTGTTTCCGACAGCTATGAAGATCAGGATGTAATGGCAATGGCCAGAGGTTTCAATGAAGCTTGTGTACAAGTATTTTTTGTCCGGGGTGGTAAATTAATAGGTAGGGAAAATTATTTTTTAAAAGGTACCGATGATTTGGAGAGGGGAGAGGTATTGGAAGCCTTTATAAAGCAATACTACATCCAACAAGATTTTGTACCAAGGGAGATACTTGTGGAAACGGAAATACCTGAAATAAAGGTTCTCGAAGAATGGCTTAGTAATAAAAAAGGTAGTAGAGTTTATATTAAGGTTCCCAAGAGGGGTGAACGAAAAGATTTATTAGAATTAGTAGCAAAAAATGCTTTAGAAGCTATGGAAAGGATGGAATTGGAAAAACAACAGAAAAAAGCAATGACCGAAGGTGCGGTTATGGAGCTTAAGCAAGAATTGTCTTTAGATAAACCGCCTTTGCGGATTGAGTGTTATGATATTTCCAATACTCAAGGAACAGAAAGTGTTGCTTCTATGGTAGTTTTCGAAGGTGGTAAACCGAAAAAAGATCAATACCGACGATTTAAAATAAAGACCGTGGAAGGGCCTGATGACTTTGCCAGTATGTATGAAGTAATAACTAGAAGATTTAAAAATGCCAGGGAAGAGAAAACTAAAATTGGAAATAAAGGTAAGTTTTCTTCTCTACCTGATCTGGTGATAATTGACGGAGGTAAAGGCCAACTTCAGGCTGCACGGAAGGCCATGGAGGAACAAGGTTATGCTTATATCCCCACCTTTGGCCTGGCTAAAAAGGAAGAATGGTTATTTAGGGAAGGTCAATCAGACCCTATTATTTTATCCCGTTCTTCCCATGGGTTATATCTTTTACAACGAATAAGAGATGAAGCCCACCGTTTCGCGGTAACTTACCATCGTAGTTTAAGAGGTAAAAGGAACCTGGCCTCAATATTGGATGATATTTCCGGTGTTGGAGATAAACGCAAAAAAAATCTTTTGAAACATTTTGGCTCCTTCAAAAAAATTCAAGAAGCAAGTATAGAGGACTTACTCAAAGTAGAGGGAATAAACCAAAAGGTAGCACAAGCTATTTATGATTATTTGCATACTCATCAAGACCTTTTATTAAGGACCAGGCACAAGAATGATTAAATGGGCATAAAATATAGTGCAGTTTTAATTGATAGCTGATAGTCAATAATTTATTATAAACTTTTGCTATAAATTACAAACTATTAATATTAATTGGGGGGGAAATGTGATGAAAGGCTGGGTTGTTCGTTGGATTTTAAATGGGGTTGCATTATTATTGACATCGGCATTAATTGGCGGAATTGAAGTAAAAGGTTTTTTAGCGGCTTTATTTGCGGCCCTTGTTTTGGGAATTGTTAATGCTATAATTAGACCCATTATTATTTTTTTAACCTTACCAATTAACCTGATAACACTAGGTTTATTTACTTTAGTAATTAACGGATTCATGTTGAAAATTACCAGTATAGTTGTTAATGGTTTTGATGTACGTGGTTTTTGGGCTGCTACCATAGGTGCAATTATCTTGTCTTTAATTAGTGCCGTATTAAATGCACTAGTAGAGGATTAAAATTTTTAGTTTTGAGAATAGTGGAGGAAATTATGGATTATAAATTAATTGCTATTGATTTGGATGATACATTGCTAAAAAATGATTTAACCATCTCGGAACGGGCTAGAAGGGCGATAAAAGCCAGTATTTCCAAAGGAACTTTAGTCACCTTTGCCACCGGAAGAATGTATCGTTCTGCTTTGCCCTATGCTTTAGAACTAGGTTTGGATCTACCTCTTATTACTTACCAGGGTGCACTTGTTAAATATGCAGATGGCAGGGAGGTTTATCACAGGCCGCTAGATTTAAATATTGCTAAAGAAGTAATAAATTTCGTCAAACCCTTTGGCTTACATATTAATGCCTATATCGACGATGAACTTTATATGGAAGATGCTACTGATTGGGGGAAAAAGTATGCTTCTATTGCTAAAGTCCCTGTACATTTTATGCAATTACCCCGGGAACTTAAAAATGACCCCACAAAAATTTTAATAATTGGTGAAAGTGAAGAGCTTGACCAACTGGCCCTTAAATTACAGAAATACTTTCTGGAGGCGATAAATATTACTAAATCTAAAGAGCATTTCTTGGAAATATCCCACCCTCGAGCTACCAAAGGGAATGCATTAAAAGAATTAGCAGAATCTTTAAATATCAAGCGTGAACAGGTAATGGCCATAGGTGATAATATGAATGACCTAGATATGATAAAGTATGCGGGTTGTGGTGTTGCGGTAGGTAATGCTGTGGAAGATTTAAAAAATATCGCCGATGTAGTTTCCAAAAGTAATGATGATGATGGGGTAGCAGAAGTTATAGAAAATATGGTGCTAAAGGCATAAATTACAGGTTATTACAATTAAAAACAAATTATTACTTTGTTATAAAAATATGGATTTTTTTATTTTTTTTTGCAGGATAATTTGACAAATTAGTCGAAAAAAGTACATAAATGGATATTATTGGAGGTTATGTAAATGACTGAAACCTCTATTTTGGAATTACAAAAAGAGATGGAACGGGTCAGAGGCAAGTTGCATGCTGCTGTTAAAGGTGATGTAAATTTATTACTGGATAAAGAAACATATAGATTAAGTACTGAATTGGACAAGCTTATAGTTAGATTGATGAAGAAAGAACAACAAAATAGAAAGCGTTAAACCCAACTATTAGGTTGGGTGCTTTTTTCATTTAAAGAAAATATAACTTTCTTTTATATGAAGATTAAAGGACTATCTCCGTAAGAAAAAACGACTCAGTCCCATTCAACTTGATTATCCAAAGATATAGTCCAGCTTAGCTCCATTTATTGTTATGGAAATTTTGTTTATGGTAAAAATAAAATAAAATACATTTCCCAATCTAAAACTCTAGCAACTAGGTAATTAATGTACAAAGGGGATACCATATGCAATTTTATGGTGATTATCATCTGCATACCCAATACAGTGATGGTAGAGCAACAGTGAAAGAAATGATAGAAGCAGCATATCTAAAAAATTTAAATGAGGTTGGGATTGCTGATCACGGACCTAAAAATATTGGAACCGGAGTAAAAGATAGTAAAACCTATTTGCAAATTAAAGCAGAAACCAGGGCTTTAGCAGAACATTTTCCCGGTCTCAAAATTATGGTTGGGGCTGAAGCAGATATTGTAAATCTGAAAGGAGAACTGGATGTTAGTAAAGAGGTTATCGAGGAATTAGATTATCTGTTAGTGGGTCTCCACCCCTATATCATACCAAATGATTTTGTAACGGCCTGGAAATATGTGTTAGGAAATCAGATTGTAAAAATCAATAAAGGACTAAAGGAAAAAGTAAAGAATATTAATACCAAAACATTAGTAGAAACTTTATATCAATACGATGTTTTAGCAGTTACTCATCCCGGTTTAAAAATGGATATTGATTATAAAGAAGTGGCCAAAGCTTGTATCAAGAATGATACTGCTCTGGAAATAAATACCGGGCATACTTTTCCAGGAGTGGATGATATCTTAGAAGTGGCTGGTACAGGTGTTAATTTTATTGTAAATAGTGATGCCCATTTTCCTGAAACTGTTGGTGAATTTGATTATGGATCTTATGTATTAGAAAAAGCACAAATTTCTGAAGAAAGAGTATTAAATGCAGTGAAAGAGA
>JASKKI010000064.1 GCA_030154225.1 Clostridia bacterium
TTTAAGTATATTACCAATCTTTATTAATAGTTTGTCTCCTTCATAATGACCAAAAGTATCATTAAATAGTTTCAAGTAATTTGCATCGGCAAAAATTATACTAATTGGCAACTGTCTTTCAGTATCCAAACGTTTTAGTTCTTCTTCAAAAAAATTACGGTTATAAAGACCGGTAATTCTATCATGGAATTTCAAGTAATTAATTTGCTTATTTAAACGTTTTTTCTTTAAAGTTATTATCACAACGGTTAAAACAAGTAATAATATTATTGTTAAAATAATAATTATAAATAATACAAAACCTTTATTTTTCTTATAAAATAAGTAATAATTTATAGATTTAAGATTATTAAATTGTTGAGTACTATTATGGGCATTTGGTGTTGCATCTACAAAAAAACCCCATTCACCTATTCCATCAGGCTTCCTCCCATAAGAAATATCCCTCATTTGCTTTCCAAATTCTACTTTATCAATTATTGTTTTCTTATCAATTGAGGTTAACGTTATGCTTTCCCCATCCTTTGATAATTTAAAGTTAAGATGTAAAGGACCTAAGTTCGGTTTTTCATCAGCCCATAAAACTAACGTTTGCCCTGGTTGTATTGTTGTTAAACTAGAAAAATCCTCGGGGATTTGCCATCTTAATGGCTCATTTATGTGATCAGATATATAATATCCGCCAATATCAACCGGGAAATTATTTAAGTTTATAATTTCAATCCAGTCACTAAACTCCCCGCTTTCATCAGCTATAGTTTCTCCATTTGAAGCCATAAATTCATTAATTCTTAATGATAGTTTATTATCTTGAGCAAAAAGATAAGGAGGATTTAATAAAAAAATAATTACAATTAATAGTAGTATAAATAATACTTTTTTATTCATTTCCAAACAATCCACCTCTCTTTTTTATTAATTAACCTTAATTATTATTAATATTATGAATAATAACTTTATTTTAACAAGTTATCAAAAATATATCCACTTTATCTATTAAGTCATCTTGCTCTATTTAAAATCTAGTCCAATGTTTCTGGTATATCAAATCCTTTAGAGTGGGGATTGGATTTTGCAAGTATCTATACATAACCATTACCTGTTAGCAGGAATTGTTGCATCATTTGTGGCTTATAGAAGTCATAATATTGGTGCAACATTAATTTAAGTATGCTTATTATGTTTTCATTAAAGTGGCTTGGTATATAAATAATGTTGGCGGGCTTAGTAAGTTAGAATTTTTAAAAAAAGGCAATTTGTATACTTGAAATATAAGTTAATAATTTATATTATTAAACTAATAAATTAAATAATTTACACTAGGGGAGTCGGATAGGCCGGCTGAGATTAAGGACCAAAGAATCCTTTAACCCTTTAACCTGATCTGGATAATACCAGCGTAGGGAAGTGTGTCATATCATATACTGTCAAACATTATTTTAATATTTAGACACAAATCCTTACTTGGGATTTGTGTTTTTTATTTATTACTTAATTTAAAGAAAGGTGTGAAAAAAATGACTCAATTAGAGGCTGCAAGAAAAGGTATTGTCACCGAGGAAATGGAAAAAGCAGCTCGACTGGAAAAAATATCTCCAGAGGAATTAAGGAAAAAAATTGCTTCCGGAGAGGCTGTTTTGCCATGTAATGTAAACCACAGAGGTATTAAACCCATAGCTATTGGAAAAGGTTTATCAACTAAAGTAAATGCCAATATCGGTACATCTGATGCATATCCAGAATTGGACAAAGAATTAGAAAAATTAGAAGTGGCTATTAAAGCTGGTGCCCATTCTATAATGGATTTAAGTACTGGTGGTGATATTGACCAGGTTAGAAAAAGTATTATCAAAGCTAGTCCTGTTATGGTAGGTACTGTACCACTTTATCAAGTCCTGGTTGAAACGCAGAAAATGGGTAAAGGTATGATTGAGATGACCGCCGACGACATTTTCGCCGGTATTAGAAAACACTGCGAAGATGGAGCCGACTTTATCACCGTTCACTGTGGTATTACTCTGGAAGTTATTGATGAACTAAAAGAAAAAGGTAGGATTATGGATATTGTTTCCAGAGGAGGTTCTTTTATCACAGCCTGGATGCTCCATAACCAAAAGCAAAATCCCCTGTTTGATCAATATGACCGGCTTTTAGATATTGCTAAAAAATACGATGTAACCTTAAGCCTGGGGGATGGTTTGAGGCCAGGTTGTTTAGCAGATGCTACCGATGGTCCCCAAATTAAAGAATTAATTGTTTTGGGTGGTTTAGTAAAAAGGTCCAGGGAAGCCGGAGTACAAGTGATGGTAGAAGGCCCCGGGCATGTTCCTTTAAATCAAATTAAAGCTAATATGCAACTGGAAAAAACCCTGTGTTATGATGCTCCTTTTTACGTTTTAGGACCTTTAGTAACAGATATTGCACCAGGTTATGACCATATTACTTCTGCTATTGGTGGGGCTATAGCAGCTTCTAGTGGAGCAGATTTCTTATGTTATGTAACACCAGCTGAACATCTGGGACTACCAACTATTGAAGATGTAAAAGAGGGAGTTATTGCTGCCAGGATAGCTGCCCACGCTGCAGACCTTGTGAAAGGTGTTCAAGGGGCCTGGGAGTGGGATTTAGAAATGGCTAAAGCCAGAAAAAAATTAGATTGGCAAAAACAAATAGAACTATCTATTGACCCCGAGAAAGCAGCAAAAATGCGTAAAGATAAAAATGATGAAAGTCAGGAATGTTGTACCATGTGCGGAAAATTTTGTGCTTATAAATTAATAAGTGAATATTTAGGAACTACTTTCACTGGATGCTAGAAAATATAGTTTAACGCTCGACCCTTATGAGATTTATTATAGATAAAATTTTGAATTAACTTTAATAAATGGAATTAATTATTGCTTTAATTATTTTATTGTGTTATCTTTTAAAAGAAAAATTAAATCCGCAGTAGCAGCCTACCTGCGTTAACAAAACTGCTAAAATATAGTTTTTGTAACGCTAGGCTTTCGGCCTGGCTTTTTTATTTGCTCCCTGCGGTCAAAAGGAGGAAAATTTAATGAAAAGATATCCTGTTTTTTTAGTAACCTTGTATGTAGCCTGTGAATTAATTGCCAATATTACTGCCGGCAAATTAACTTTGATAGGTGAATTTGTAGTACCTGCTGCCGTTTATATTTTTACTGTCAGCTATACTTTATTGGACCTTATTAACAGAACCTTGGGAAAAGAAGAGGCTCAACGGGTAGTGAAAGGTGCTTTTCTGGCAAATGTTCTTTTAGCCTTGTATGTAACTTTCGCAATTTATTTGCCCAGCCCCGGTTTTTGGCAAGGACAAGAAGCTTTTGTTAAAACTCTGGCTAATACCCCCAGAATCACCCTGGCTTCTTTAACAGCTTATTATATTTCCAGCAATGTAGATATTATTCTTTATCATTTATTAAAAGATAAGGTCGTATTTTGGGTAAGAATTTTAGCATCCAACAGTGTCAGCCTTTTAGTAGATACCCTTGTTTTTATAACCTTGGCCTTTGCCGGACTAATGCCCTTACTGACTTTAATAAAAGGGCAATATTTAATCAAATTGGCAACAACTATTGTTACCATACCCTTAATTTATTTAACGAAAATCTTCCAGAAAGAAAAAGATATCCCTTATCCTTTAAACAATTAAATGGAAAGGGGAATTGTTTATGCTACTTGACATTACACAACTTGAAAAAGAGATTTATTATCAAAAACTTAAAGAACTCCTTAAAGAAATGGGTCACAATTTTTGTGTAGGGTTCTGGGGTCAACCAGACCAGAAAACAATGGATATACTGGTAGAAAATAATTACCATTTTATAGATTTAGACGTACCTCAAAACTATTTCAAAACAGGTTATATCCCAACAACAACCTGTCATATTATTCAGGACATTATATCCAACGCTTTCATCTTAAAAGATAAACTGGACTTTTTTATTGCTACAACGGGAAATGACAAATGTGAACAGGGATATAATGTAGCTCGAATATTAGCTGATGAGGGATTTCCTGTTATTAATGCCACCAATACAAATAACAATCCCATAAGACCCTGTCTTATATCTAATGCAGCAATTCCTTTAAAAACAAGGGTAGCACGTATTATGGAATTAACTTACAAACCTCTGACTAAAGAAGAAGAGGCTTATTATGCATCACATCAAATTACAGTTCCGGCATTTATTTTCCACGGTGTACCACCTAGGGATTTAAGTATCTTGGATAACTTTCCTTTAAACACACGGATTGAAGGATGGACCAAATTAGTAGAACTGGGTATTCCCGGACGACAAGATTTGGAATGGCAAATTTCAACAGATATACCTACAGTTTTTTTTACCCAGAGCTTTTGCCATAAAGAACTATTAGCTGCCTACTGGGCCAGGCAAATAGGTGGACTGCATATTGAAGCTCATAACACCATTACCCATTCCACTGAAGCTAAATTACAAGCCTATCTGGGTTTAGCCGGTCAGATATTTATTAAGGAGTAAGTAGTAATGATATATTGTGACGGAGGTTCTACTTATACAAAAATTTTAGATAACCACGGTAGGGTTAAGGTGCTACCAACCCAGGAAATGCTAAAAGATAAAACAAAATGGTTTGATATAGCTACCGGACATGCAACCAAAAATTGCTGCACCCTTTATGTCAATGAACTTATAGCACTGGCTCAAGGTACCTTAAGTCTTATAAAAGACGATAATTTTACTGTTGTTGATATCGGTAGCAGGGATACCAAATATATCATTGTCAAAAACAGAAAGGTGGTTGGCCTGGATTGGAATACCAGTTGTGGTGGTAACCTGGGTTTTACCTTGGAACTACTGGGCCATTACTATAACTTAAATTACAACCAGTTACAACCTAACAAAGAGAAAGTTCAGGTTACCTGTGGTTTGCTGGGTATAGAAAAAATATTTGATGAGATTAATAAAGGTCTCCTCCCTGGAGAAGGTGTAGCTAAATTTATCCATGGTCTGGCTTTTAATATTTTCCAATTCTGCCACTCCCCTTCTCTACTATATCTTTCCGGTGGATTAACAGAAAATCTATGTTTTGTGCAAACTTTAGAACAATACTGTGAAGTAAAAACTTTAGGAAGAGACATTTTATTGAAAGGACTAGTTGAAATAGGAAAAAAACTTTAATAGAAAAGGCTATGAATAGCCAATCAGTTATTCATAGCCTTTATAACCATATTTAGAAAATACTGGTGAATTCTTTTATCAAGCGTTAATTCGGGATGAAAGGAGCAGGCCATTAAGTTATCCTGCCTGACCATAACAATATTACCAGCAATCTTCGCCATAACCTCTACATTAGATTCCACTCTTTTTATGATAGGAGCTCTAATAAAAACTCCTTTAAAAGGATTCTCCCCTAATTCAGGAATATTCAAATCAGCTTCAAAACTATCAACCTGGCGCCCAAAAGCATTTCTGGTAACGGTTATATCCATAAGACCTAACCTGGGTTGAGCACTATTTTCAATATCCTTCGCTAAAATTACACAGCCGGCACAAGTACCAAAAACAGGCATTCCCCCATTGGCTTTACTAACTATTTTGTCAAATAGCTGGTATACATTCATTAATCTTCCGATAGTTGTACTTTCACCTCCGGGAATAATTAAGCCATTTATTTCATCTAATTGCTCACTTTTTTTAATTTCAATAGCTTTACAACCAAGAGTATTTAAAACCTGTATATGCTCGCGAAAGGCACCTTGCAAAGCTAATACACCTATTTTCATATTACTCCTCCAGTTCTACCAGCCACGCTCTTGCATTCTTTGCTCAGGTGTAATATTGGAAATTTCTATTCCCGGCATAGCCTCTCCCAGGTCTCTGGAAATTTCGGCCAATATTTTAGGATCATTATAATAAGTAGTGGCAGCAACAATAGCTTTAGCCCTGGCTACCGGATCTTTTGATTTAAAGATGCCCGAACCTACAAATATACCATCCACACCTAATTGCATCATTAAAGCGGCATCGGCAGGTGTGGCAATACCACCGGCAGCAAAATTTACTACAGGTAACTTTCCTGTTTTAGCAACCTCCACTACTAAATCATAGGGTGCTGCCATATTTTTAGCGGCAGTCATCAGTTCTTCGGTAGGCAGGTTTTGTAAACGTCGAATTTCACCCATTACTGTTCTCATGTGTTTTACAGCTTCCACAACATTTCCTGTACCGGGTTCACCTTTGGTTCTAATCATTGCCGCTCCTTCACCGATTCTTCTTAAAGCTTCTCCTAAATTTTTTGCTCCACAGACAAAAGGAACTTTAAAGGCATGTTTATCTATATGATACTGATCATCTGCTGGAGTCAAAACTTCTGATTCATCTATATAATCAACACCTAATGCTTCTAAAATCTGGGCCTCTACAAAATGGCCAATTCTAGCTTTAGCCATTACCGGAATGGTTACAGCATCCATAATTCGTTGAATAATTGTAGGATCAGCCATTCTGGCTACCCCACCGGCAGCCCTGATATCTGCAGGAACTCTTTCTAAAGCCATTACAGCGCAAGCTCCTGCTTCTTCGGCAATTTTTGCTTGTTCAGGTGTAGTTACATCCATTATTACTCCAGCTTTTAACATTTCTGCCAATCCTTTTTTTACTAACCATGTTCCTTTTTCAGCCATGTATAATACCTCCTAAATTATTACTAAGTTTTTTCCCTAGGGTTTTTAAATATTACCGGCTTTATCTATTATTTTATAAAAATATGACCATTTAAAAAGTGACAGTTTCACCAAAATTAAGCAGGTCAGATTATTTTCTAAGAAAACCTGTGAACCAGGTACCTACTCTTTTTTTAATATGAATTTTGATTATTATTTCTATAAACAAGTCTAAGGTATATCCGCAATCACAATAATAAGCCAGGGTGGACAGCCATTCATTTTAAAATTTATTCTTCAATACTAATAGCCTCAACGGGACAGGTTCTTGCTGCTTCCCGTACACAATCTTCTAATTCAGGAGAAACATCTTCTGTAACAGCATAAGCAAAATCACAGTTAGGATACATTTGAAAAACCTCCGGACATAAAGCAGGGCAAGCCTCACAACCTATACATAAACCTTGATCAACAGAAACCTTCATTAATAACACCCCTTTGTTTTATTCTCTAGCCCAATTTTAATAAAAGAAATTTATGCCAACAATGATATTTATCACAATCTTCATTTTTCATTCAAAGTAAAAAGCCTGCTCACTTTGCAAAGAAGTGGCAGGCATATCTACCTGTAATTTATTATTCTAATGCTTTTTCTACTGTGACATATTGATAACCAAGATCCCTGGCTACAGCCTGATAGGTAACTAATCCATTGGCTACATTAACACCATATCTAAGCGCTTTATTGTCTTTAATCGCTTTGTTAACACCTTTATTTGCTAATTCTAAAGCATATGGTAAAGTTACATTTGTTAGGGCAAAGGTTGAGGTACGGGGAACTGCTCCAGGCATATTAGCTACAGAATAATGTACTACTCCGTATTTTTCATAAACCGGTTCGCTATGGGTAGTTACGCGGTCAATAGTTTCTATAGATCCTCCCTGGTCAATGGCAACATCAACTATTACAGAACCGGTCTGCATAGTTTTTACCATTTCTTCCGTTACTAAACGGGGTGCTTTAGCACCGGGAATTAATACTGCACCAACTAATAAATCAGCTTCTTTGACAGCATCAGCTATATTAAAACTGTTTGACATTATTGTTTTAACTTTACTACCAAATATATCATCTAAATATCGCATACGGTCTGCACTTTTTTCTAAAATTGTTACGTCTGCTCCAAGGCCCACTGCCATTTTGGCTGCATTTGTTCCCACAATTCCCCCACCTATTATTACTACTTTAGCAGGAGCAACTCCAGGAACTCCACCTAAAAGGATACCTCTTCCTCCTTTAGATTTTTCTAAAAACTGGGCACCTACTTGAATTGCCATTCTACCCGCTACTTCACTCATTGGAGTTAATAAGGGCAAACTGCCATTTTCCAGTTGGACAGTTTCATAAGCTATAGCTGTTACTTTATTATCAATTAAAGCTTTAGTTAATTCCGGCTCAGGTGCCAGATGCAAATAGGTAAATAAAACTAACCCTTCACGGAAATAATCATATTCTACTGGTAATGGTTCTTTTACCTTCATAATCATATCAGCTTGGGACCAAACATCTCCAGCTTTTTCAACTATTGTTGCACCTGCAGCAATATAATCTTCATTTGAAATACCACTTCCAACTCCGGCATTTTTTTCAATAAGAACTTGATGGTCAGCATTAATAAATGAAGCAACTCCCGCTGGTGTAATGGCAACACGATTTTCATTATTTTTAATTTCCTTAGGTACTCCAATTAACATTTTGACTCCCCCCTAAATAATAAAAAATTAAAGTATTTTCTGAAAATACAGTTTTTTATTTATATTTAATTACAGTATACTTGACAAGCTTTATTTTTTCTTTGTTCTAAAAAGAGAAAAAAGTATAGGCCTTTTGTTGATTTCTACAAAAGACCTTTGTTCTTTATTTTTTCAATTTTAATATCAATATAAATAGTAATTTTTTGATTGGGATCTTTCAAATTAATTTGGCCAATTTCAGTAATACGTTTGAGACGATAGTTTAGAGTATTAGCATGTATGTGTAATGTTTTTGCTGTTTCATTAATATTACTATCTTTATCAAGATAAACTTCCAGTGTTGGTAAAAACTCAGTATTATGTTTTTGGTCATATTCACGAAGCTTTTTTAAGGATTGGTTTTCGTAGCCATCATCCCTCCTCTTTTCTAAAATAGCTTCGAGAAATTGATAAATGCCTAAATCCTGATAATAATAAATAGATTTAGTTTCTTCAGGAAATTTTTCTTTGATATCTAAAACCGCCAATGCTTCTTTATAGCTTTTCTCTATTTTTACACAACTTTCATAAATTGTTCCACAACTCCCCCTTACACGGTGAACTTCAAATCGTTCTTGCATTAGTCTTTGAAAAGTAAGTATAAAATTAATAAAGTCTCCATGGGCACCTTGTGTTAAAGGGGCGGCTAACAAAATTAAATCAGTACAATCAAAGGTGTGGAAAATAACCCGAATTTGTTGAGTAGTCTTTAAAATATAAAAAATTTGCTTTTCTATTTTTTGATCTATTTCCGTGGGAAATCGGAAAACTAGAGTAGAGATTAAAGAAGGTGGTTTGATTTGTAATTTATTAAATTTATTTATAATGTCTTCGGTAGTGTTAAGATGCCCTGTTAGTAGCTGCCAGAATAACTCCTGGTATCCTTCGTCATTTATGTTTTTGCGGGTTTGGAGTTGGAGTAAATGATTTTTTACAGCCTTGGCAGCTTTTTTTAAAATCTCCAGGTCGTTATCTTTAAGAGATTGATCAATCTCCAGAGCCCAGATATAACCCAATACTTCCTTGTTTTTCCAAATGGAAATTGCTATACGGTTTCCTAATCCTATTTCATCAATTTTTTTTACCCGAATTGGTTCGTCAGTTTCCAAAAGAGCTGGAATAACTCCTTCTTTCCAAAGGCTATTAATTACCTTTTCAGGGACACGTCGTCCAATAATGGTTGCTATTCGGGCGGGGTCAGTCCGTTCATCATGGGTACTATAAGCCAGTAAGCGGTGATTAGCATCTTCTATTGTTATAGGGCATTTTAAAAATTCACTGATCCGATCAGCAAGATTTTCTAAAGTACCTGATATTCCTTGAAATGGATCGGTCCCTTTTATGGATGGATTCATAAAGATAACCCCTTAGTAAAATTCTTTAAATATTAGATTATATTATTATTTTACCGGAAAATCAATAAAAATTCTAGGTAGAAACTTTCCAACTCCATTTCCATATAGGTAAGTTTTTACATACTCAAAATAAATTAAGTACCGGGTCATCTGTGTTTTTTGGCTTAATTTTATACTTTCTTAACTTTGATAAAAAAAGACCGCTAGCTATTTTAGCCAGCAGCCTGATTGCCATAACGGCAATCTAATGGAGGGTGAAACTTATTCAATTAATATTATATAACAAAAATCTTATCCAATACATACCTGTTGGAAAGATTATCTAATAATTATATCAAATATTTACTTTTTTATTTTTTATCATTTATTTCTCATTCTTAATAAATTTTAAATAATCTTCCTCTGTTAATAAACTTTATTCTTTTGCTAAATAATTTCTAAACCTAACCAGGTACTATCATCCTTAATATTAAAGTTTTTCGAAAGAATATTTAGCAATAATTTTTTTTGCCCACTAATTGTTTTACATTTTTTAAAATTATTCATAACTTTTTTATTAGTGAATATATCCTCCAAACCATCTGTGTAAAAATAAAATTTATCACCTTTAGAAAAATTTAAAACTTTTTGTTCGAAAAGGTTTGTATCCAGCATACCTAAAAAAGGTCCTTTTACAATCTCTTGGACACAATAAAACCCTTTATGATAATAGAGAAAATTATAGATACCGGCTCCTGCAATTTTAACTTCTTGTTTACGAAAATCAAAACTGAAACAGCAAGTTGCAACATATTCTTCCCCTAAGTATTCTGATATTTCTTCATTTAAATATTTTAATATTTCCAGAGGTTCGGAGGTAAGAGAAGCAGCTTCGTAGAACATGACCTTTATGGCCGTATTAGATATGGCTGCGGAAATTCCTTTACCACTTATGTCTCCTAATAAACCAACTACCTTATAGTCATTCACTTTATAAAAATGAAATAAGTCTCCACTAATTATATCTGCAGGCAAGTAGATAATTTCCAACTGAGCTTTTTCAGGGAGAGGAAACTTGGTATCCAGTCGCTGACGCTGGATTAGAGCTGCCCTCTCTAAATGTTTTTTTCGTTCTGTAACATCCCGGATAACAAATTGTAAAGCCGGTTTTCCTTGATAGTTAAAAGGCGCTGATGCTACTTCAACATCTATAATCTTTCCGTCTAATTTTAAAAATTTATAATCTTTTAAACTATTAGTCCCGCCTTCAACCATAACTTTTTTAATTCGTTCCCTGGCAATTTGAACATAATCTTGATGAATAAAATCAAATATAGATTTACCTATGATCTCCTTGGAATCCTTGGCTCCGAAGAGTTTGGCAAGTTTATTGTTTGTAATAATAATTTTACCCTTTCTTATTACACCCATCCCATCGGGAGAAAGGTCAAAAAGGTTGCGGTACCGTTCTTCACTTCTTTTCAGAGCTTCTATAGCTAATTTTTGTTCAGTGATGTCTCTTAATTGTTCAATAACTAAAATTACCTCTCCCTTTTCATCAAGAATAGGATTATAGCGGCAGTCCATATATTTATTTATTTCAGGTATAAATTTTTCAATAATTTCCATCTTTTTGCTTTGCAGACATTTACGAACTCCACACTGTTTACAAGGTGTATCTCTTCCTAACATCTGGTAACATTTTTTACCTTTAACTTCTTTAACGGTTGTGTTAAAAAAGTTATAGCCGGCTTGATTATAAAATACAATGGAATGGTCCGGCTTATAGACCCCTATAATATCAGCTACACCTTGCATTACACCTTCCAAAAGCTTTGAATACTCCAAAGCTTTGGCTTCTGCTCTCTTACGTTCTGTAACATCAATAATAATTGAATATAAAAGGTTCTTACCTTTAACTTTGATTGGTCCGCTATATACTTCTACATCTCTTATTTCACCACCGGCTATACGATGTTGAAAACTGAAATGATTTTTTTGTTCTTTGCAAGCCTTTTCCATTTCTTGAAACACTTGTTCTTCATCCAGGATGTTAAAATCTGTTATTTTCATGGTTTTTATTATCTCTTTACGAACTCCATAATAATTGCAAGCTTTACTATTAGCATTAAATATCCGACCTGTATCTGGTTCAATGAGCAGCATAACTACATGATTATTTTCAAATAAACTTAAAAAACACCCTTCACTTTCAGCTAAAATCTTTTGTTGTTCTTGTAATTGCTCTTGTAAATCTAATAAAACACTGTTATCTTGATGTAATATTTTTTGAACAGGATCTCCCATCATTTAAAACACCTACTAAAATAAGTTTCTTGCTATTTTAGACAAATTATACCAAAAATCCTTTAAGTTTAACAAAATAAATAAAAATAAATGGTTAAAATGGTGAAAATATTTGATAAAGATAAACTTTTTGTTTTTTAATATTTCCCAATTTTTAAAGTTATTGTAGAATATAACTATCTTTAATAAAGAGGTGTCAATGTGAATATAGGGAGAATTAATAGGAAAGCTTCTACTTTACGGGAACAAGCATATGACATCATTAAAAATGCTATTATGACCGGTATACTTAAACCCGGTCAAGCCTTAGTAGAAGAACAACTGGCTAAGGACCTGGGCTTAAGTAGAACTCCATTACGGGAAGCCCTGGTCCTTTTAGAACATGACCAGTATATCGAAATGATCCCCTATAAGGGAACATTTGTGACTATCCTAACCATTAAAGAAGTTAAGGAGATTTTCCATATCCGAGAGTTACTAGAACCTGAAGCAGTTTGTATGGCACTTGAACATATAAAAGATAGAGAAATTAATGAATTAAAAGAATTTTTTACTAAATCAAAAGATAAGGTGGCCTCTGGAGATTTAGATACTTTTTTGGCAAGCAATAAATTAATCCATGATAAACTACTGGAATATGGAGAAAATGAAACACTTAGAAAATTAATTATAAGTTATATAGAAAAAATACATCGCTACCAAACTATGATTAATGCCTGGGATAATCACTCTTATATTATGGATGAATTTCAGGAACATTGTATTTTAATCGATGCCTTATATAAAAGAGATCCCAATGAGATAAAAGAACTGATGATTAGTCATTTGCGTAACTGCTGTCACAGAATTATTGACCAATTAAATAAAAATAATCAAAATTCCTAAGTATTCAATGGAGTCTTTTGGCTTCTTTTTTTTTGCCTTGAAAAAACTAATTAAAAAACTTAAGGGAGTCTTCAATATCCTTTAAATTATGACTTTTTCCATATAGTAAACAACATAGGCCCTATCAAGATCTGTCCTTATTTGCTCCATTACATCAGGACCAACAGAGACTTCACCAAATAAATTAAAAGGAGATTCAACATCAAAACCGTCTTCCTCGGTAACTTTACGAATTTCGATCCTCGGATTAGAGTCATGATCTGGTTTGATATTCAGTTTTAAATACCTTTCTTTCGCATCTTTTATACCATCTGCAAAAACAATTCTTGTATGAGTAGGATGTTCCAAATTAGATCCCTCCGCTAGTTAAATTAATTTCGGAAATCATTATAGCATTCTAAATTTATTCGAACTACAAATTTGCCTCTAAAAATTTTTTATTTCATGTATTTTTAATGAATAATATTTTTTCCTTCACACTTTCGCCTTTTCAGAATAATAAGTAATAGAAGAAACTCGACTTGCGTGGTGGTGAAAGTATGAATCTGACAATTTTCCGGCCCAACTATAGAAACTTGGTTATGGGAGTTGAGACAAAAGTACCCCTTATCAATGGGGAACAGGTTATAGCTATTAACTTTGATAATGCAGCTTCTACCCCTCCCTTTACTTCTGTTTTAGAAGAAGTAGTAAATTTTTGCCCCTGGTATTCCTCTATTCACCGAGGAACAGGTTATAAATCCCAATTATCTTCCAACTTTTATGATTATTCCCGGCAAATTGTAGCCCATTTCGTTAATACCAATCTTAAAGAAAAGAGCATCATCTATGTAAAAAATACAACGGAAGCTATTAATAAACTATCTTTTAGATTACTAGATGAAAGTAAAGAAAATGTAGTTTTATCTACGGAAATGGAACACCACTCCAATGACCTACCCTGGCGGAATAAATACAAAATTGATTATGTTTCAGTTGACACCTGGGGAAAGTTAGATATGGATGATTTAGAAGCTAAACTGAAAAAATATAATGGTACTGTTAAATTAGTTACTGTTACCGGTGCTTCCAATGTTACAGGATTTACTAATCCTATCCACCAGATAGCTACTTTAGCCCATAAGTACGGAGCCAAAATACTGGTAGATGGGGCCCAGCTTGTACCCCATGCACCCATTGACATAAAACCTGCCAACTCTCCGGAACACATTGATTTTCTGGCTTTTTCCGCTCACAAAATGTATGCTCCCTTTGGAACAGGTGTACTTATTGGGCCTCGAGAAACATTTATTAAAGGTATACCTGACTATATGGGTGGAGGTACTATTAAAGTAGTAACTCGCCATTTTATTAGCTGGGCTGATCCCCCGGAAAAAGATGAAGCAGGAACCCCTAATGTCATAGGTGTTTTAGCTTTAGTAGAGGCAATAAAGGTATTAACCAGGATCGGGATGGCAAATATAGAAAGGTATGAACAAAACCTCACTGAATACGCCCTACGCAAACTTAAAAAAATTGCTGATCTTGAAATATACGGAAATTCTAAGGATAGTAAAGATAGAGTGGGAATTATCTCATTTAATCTTAAAGGATTAGATCACCAAACACTTGCTACTATATTATCCCAGGAAACAGGCATAGCTGTACGCAATGGTTGCTTTTGTGCCCAACCCTATGTACAGAAATTATTAAAGGTCAGTGAACAGGAAATAAAAAAACATCTTGAAAACCCTTCTTTTCCTCACCCGGGAATGGTGAGAGTAAGCTTTGGCTTGTATAATACCTATTCAGAAGTTGATAAACTAGTTCAAATCCTTAATAAAATAGCAGAAAATAAAAAGTTTTATTTAAGGAAATATAAAGATTACGAACTATCGGGCTCTTGGAAATTTAATAAAAACCAAGCAATGCCAAGTTTTAAGTAAGACTAGAATAATTATTTGGATATTATTCTTTATTTTTAGCCAAAATAAATTAAAGTCTACTTATTTATAGGAGGAAATTATTTTGGCCAAAAAAATGAACCTGCTTATGTTTAGTGGAGATTATGATAAAGCACTGGCAGCTTTAATCCTGGCAAACTCTGCCCGAGAAATGAATGTTGATGTTACCATATTTTTTGCCTTTTGGGGACTTTTCCTATTAAGAGACCCGGAAAAAATGACAACAGAAGATAAAACTACTTATGAAAAAATGTTCGGCATGATGACGCCCAAAGGTCCTGGAGAATTACCGTTGTCAAAAATGAATTTTAGCGGAATTGGTAAGTCCATGCTTTTAGAGATGATGGAAGATGATGCTGCCCCCCCTCTAGAAGCTTTTCTGAAAGGAGCTCAGAAAAAAGGGGTTAAATTTTTCGGCTGCAAATTATCTATGGAAATAATGGGTTTT
>JASKKI010000065.1 GCA_030154225.1 Clostridia bacterium
TCTCCTACCATAAAAAGATTATCATTTCTGGAAACCAACTGGAGAATAGTCTCCTGCACTTCATTTATATCCTGATATTCATCAACAAGAACTTCCACAAACTTTTCTTGCATTTTTTTACTTAATTCAGATGGAATTATCTTTTCCGGTATTGATTCCTCATGCATAAGCAGTTGTAAACAAAAATGTTCAAGGTCACTGAAATCCATTAAATTTTTCTTGCTTTTAACTTCTTTATAGGCCAGATTAAATTCACTAACCAACTGGCAAAGGATTTGTAAGTGAGGTTTTAGATTCTCCAAATCAATTAGAAGTTCTTGTGGCGACCTGTGAAAATACTTGTTTTGTAAGTTTTTTATTATTTCCTTTGCTTTATCTCTGTAGCTTTTTACCCTTTCTTGTATTTCCGGGTCAATCTCATCTTTTTTCATCCTGGGAAGTTTAGCAAAACCAACTCCAGAAATACAGTGGTAAAGCTCATTCCAGGAAATTTGGGCAGCCCCTAATAAATCATCAAGCATACTAATTTCTTGAGTTAGATTAGCGAGGTAAGGGGTTGGCCCCCCTGGGCTAGCAGCCAGGTTAGAGGCTTGACTTAAAAGCTCTCTGGCACTATTTAAGTTCATTTTTATACTAGGCAGTAACCACTGAAACCAGTCCGTTGTTGTAAAGCTATTAACTACCTTTTTTAACCAATGTTCAGGCCAGGGATTACTGCGGGAAAAAAGATACAATTTAATAATAAGCTCTTGCAATAAACTATCATCCTGTTGTCCGCCATAAGCATCTATTAAATTACTAAAAGCATCCCCTTCCTGGCAGTTTGTATAATATTTCTCCAGTAAATCTTCCAGGACATCTAACCGCAATAACTCTGCCTCTGTTTCATCAGCAATGCGAAAATGAGGGTCTATACCTAAGATATAAAAATTTTGTTTAACAATATCTAAGCAAAAGGAATGCAAGGTCATAATAGAAGCCTTGTTTAATAAAGCGCTTTGCCTGTATAAATGCCTGGAAAGTGGATTTTCCTTCAAAGCCTTGTTAATTCCCATACCTATTCTTTCTTTCATTTCAGCAGCTGCCGCATTGGTAAAAGTAACAACTAACAAATCATCAACATCAACAGGTTCTTGTTCATCACAAATGCGGGTTATTATCCTCTCCACCAAAACTGCAGTTTTTCCAGAACCTGCTGCTGCAGCTACTAAAAGATTACAACCGCGACTATATATGGCTTCTTCCTGTTCTTTAGTCCAGCCGGTCATTGTTTTCACCCCCACTTAAGAGAGTCCATATTTCCTCATTGTCCATAGGTTTCATAGTACGGTAGCTGTTACCTTCTACCTGGGGATCAAATTGACAAACTATTTGAAATGAGCAATAATTACATGCTTTAAAACCTTTAAGCTGGTAAGGTGAAATACTAACATCTCCTTTGAGAATAGTTTCTCCTGCTTGTTTTAAGACTTGCCGGATATGATTTCTTAATATTTCTATTTTTTCCAGACTGGCTACTTGAGAATTTTTATAAAAATTATTTTCCTTATTAATAGCAACAGGAATGATGGGTGACCAACCCTCCTTGGTCTCACTATCCATTAGCCGGAAAACCTTAACATCGGCAAGTACTAAACCCTGCATTTTTAATTCTTTTAAGATAATGGACTCAATTTCATCCTGGTCTATAGGCCCTGAGGTATTTATTAGCGGATCTTTTAAATAAAAGTAAAGAACCCCTGCTGGTAATACATCTTGTGCATCTAAGAGATGCTGAGCATAGGTAAGGATTATATCTAAATAAGCTACTAACTGCAATTTAAAACCATAAAATACTTCCAACAAACTTAACCCAGCAGCTCCCGATTTGTAGTCAATAACCCGTAATAAAAATTTATCATCCATCCGGGCAGCATCTATACGGTCAATACGCCCCACCAATTCCATTTCTGTACCATCATCCAATGTAAGTTTTAGAGCAGGCAATTGTCCCTGGGGTCCAAAGGCTACCTCCAAACCAACTGGCCTAAATTTACCCCGGCGGGCATGTTCCATTAAAACAAGGGCTGCCCTTTGTATTGTCTTTTTAAATTTTTTAGTCAGATACCGGTACTTGGCTGAGCTAAGTAATATCTCATTTTGAATTTGAGGAATAAGATTTTCCACAATTTCATTAGTAATATCCAGGACTTCCTTTTTATCTATCTGACCCCAATCAAGATTTCTTTCTGCAAGTTTTTTTGAAAAATGTTCCAAGGCAACATGAAAAAATTGGCCTAAATCGGGCTGGGTAAATTTGCATACTTCCCGTTCTTTAAGACCTAAAGCATAGGAAGTAAAATGGGAAAAAGGACAGGATTGAAATTTTTCTAAACGGGAAACACTAACCCTTAAGGGATTACCAAATACCTTACGGGCCAGTATTGGATCAATTGGTGAAGTTTGGTTATGATGAAATAGTCCTTCTATTACCTTCTCTAGCCCTATTCTTCCTCGGGTATCATTTAAAAGCCAATGATATACATCCCACCAGATTGGATCTATGGCTTGTCCCTCTTTGGCCTGACGCAGTTTTGCTCCTAGAAAGGCTAGGGCTTTTTGGGGATGACTAATAAATTCTAAATCAATCTCTACCTCACCAGAAGGTTCTACACCTATATTCAGTTCATTAATTTTAGGAAATAACTCTTTGACCCTTTTAATCACCAGAGATGGTCGTAAAGCCCGACCTTCGGAATCAGCCAAAGGATAGCTTAAAACCAGATACTGGCTGGCCCTAGTTAGTGCAGTATAAATAAGAAATTCTTCATCAAAAATTTTTTCTTTAGTCCCCGGCGCCAGTTCCAAACCCAGATCCTTTAAAAATTCCCGCTCAAAATCATTAAATAGCCCTTCACTTAATGGTCTAGCTGGCAAAACACCATCTCCTACACCCATTACAAAAACAGCCTTTAAGTTAGGATTGCGGGAACGTTCTAAAGAGCCTATCATAACATGATCTAATCCTGGTGGAATCAACCCTAATTTTAAACTTTCTAACCCGGAATCCATAACTTTCCTTAAGCTTTCTAAGTTTATCATCTGCTCACCGAGGGTTTCTACCATCTGATCTAAAATATCAACTATCCCATCCCAGATTTGATTATGTTCTCTGGCCATTTCCAGCTGGCCCTCATCATTGGCCAGTTCTGCCCATTTTTCTAATTTCCGGGGCACATCTAAATCTACCAATAACTGGAAAACAGCCTGGATAACATGTTTAGTTGTAACAGCTTCAATAACTTTATCATAAAACCCTTTTAATTCTTTTATTGCTCTATCTCGAATTTTATTTATATATGCCAATTCTTTTTTTTCATTTTCACCTAATTCATTTGTTGAACTAGCTTCGTGTTTTTTTCTATATTGCCACGGTCTGCCATTATACCAGGTCTTCCCTTTGATACCATGGGCTAAACAATAGTTTTCTAAGATATCTACTTCCCAACGGGTTACGTTGGCAAGATCTGTTTTTAAATATCGAAATACCGATTGGTAACTCCATCCATCCTCTACAACTTCCAAAGCTGATCTAATCAGTTCTACCAAGGGGTGATGCATAACAGTACGTTTCCGATCAATAAAAAAAGGAATATCATAATCAGAAAAGATAGTTTCAATCAAAAGGTCATAATTAGCAAAATCCCTTAATATTACAGCTATATCCTTAAATCTATACCCTTGTTCTCGACAAAGCTTTCTAATTTCCCGGGCAATTGCCTCCACTTCTACCCTGTGGTTTTGCGCGCTAATAATCTTGATATCATGAGCTTCCTCTTCAAAGCTTTCAACTTCCAAGTTGAAAAAAAATTTTTCCAAATGGGCCAGAGCAGGTGAACCTTGAAAGCGGTAAGGTGTTTCCTGATCTAGCAAAAGGGGTTTTTCTATTAATACACCTTTTTTTAGTGCTAACTCAGAAATCTTGTTGTATGTATCCCTTGTTATATTAAAAACATCGGAAGCCTTACTATCCAAGGTAAGAGTAATATTTACCCTTTGGGCTGTACCTAAAAGAGCTTCTATTACTTTTAATTCCTGGGGAGTAAAGCCTGTAAAACCATCAATCCATATTTCCCCATTTATTATTGTTGATGATAAATGAACCTTTTCAGCTAAAAGGTTTAAATAATCATCAGGGTCTATAAAACGTCCTAACAGATACTCTTCCAAATCTTGATAGATCAATCTCAAGTCCGCAAGTTTAGATAGTAAGAGGGAATCTTCTCCCGATTTTTCCTCTAAAATCCTCTCTAAATCTTTAACTTGCACTTGATATAGTTTAAACTCGGAAATCGCCCCGGCCAGGCTTTCAACAAATCCAGGCTGTTCACTGGCTCCGGAAAAAATCTTTAATTCTGTCTTCCGGTTTTCAATAAACTGCCTGATAACCATGTGTTTACCTAAATCTCCGATATGAATCCTGGCCCCTCCCCCTACTTCCTGAAGAACATGCCAGGCCAGCCTGCGAAAGCTTAAAACTTGAGCCCTGATTATTCCATTTAAAAAGGGAGTAGAAGCTAGCTCCAGTTCATTCTGAAAAGTTGCCTGCTCCGGTACCAGTAAAATTAAGTTTTTTCCTTCTATAGCTCTCTCAAGATCCCTTCTAATGGCATCCAGACAACAGGTGGTTTTTCCACTCCCGGCTCTACCCAGTATAAACCGTAATGACAAAAATATCACCTCCAAGGTACAATTTGAAAATTTGTACCTGACAATAATTCATATTAATAATAAGTTTAAAGATTTTTTCTAGTGCGAAGCTGTAACTTACAGTTTAATTGATGAGTTGGGAGAAGTAGCCCGCAATTGTTACCGGCTTCGTTATCTTAGGTCTAGGTAAAAAGCTCATCTTCCTTTTTTTCACCATCCCTGTTATCAACTGGTAAATTGGGGTCTTGAGCGGCTTCTGTTGCCAACTGATCACAACGTTCGTTTTCAGGAGTACCACTATGTCCCCTTACCCACTTGAAAGTAACATTATGATTTTCCATAGCCTTTAAAAGCCTTTGCCAGAGGTCAATGTTTTTAGCCTTAATTCCCTTTTTGGGATCTCTCAACCAATTATTTTTTTGCCAGCGATTTATCCATTTTTCTTCAATGGCTTTGACAAGATACTGGGAGTCAGAATAAAGGGTCACATCACAGGATTTTTTTAATGCTTCCAAACCTACAATGGCAGCCATTATTTCCATCCGATTATTGGTAGTATTTTGAAACCCACCAGATAATTCTTTGCGGTGAACCCGGTTATTTTGATCTGTATAAAGTAAAACCACTCCATAACCTCCAGGTCCATCAGGGTTACCTTTACAAGCACCATCTGTGTAAATAGTAACTTTCTGCATCATATGACCTACCTTTCCCTTTACTTACCTTTCGTAATTACTTTTATTCTTTGTCATATCTTCCTTCTTTTTATTTTAAAATATATTTCATAAATAATCTATTTTCTTCCAGATCCAAATAATTTTATTTTGACTCCTTTTATTTCTTCCAATTTTTTGTGCTAAAAATTTTAAATATTTTGTAGTTTTCTAGTAGGAAATGTCGAAGATTAGAAAGAATAATTTTTCTATAAAAAGGAGTGACCAATATGTTAGGAAGAAACTATACCCAAAGAATAATACTTGATGATAATTACAGTCTATCAATAGAAGATAAATACAAGGTTTATTTCCATATTGCCCTACTTTGGATTATTTTATCGGCATCAATTACCTTCATCATCTGGTGGCCCACTCATAACCAAGAACAAGAAACCCAAACCTTTATCAAGGAAGTTAAAGAACTAGCCTCATTAGCAACAGCAGAAATGCATGTATTGACAACTATTGAAGGAAAGGATAATAAAATTTTAGGCCTTAATCGTCCTTTTGATTTACCAGGAACAAAACAAATTTATTATATAGTAATTCCTGCTAAAATTACAGCTGGTTTGGACTTAAAGGAATTTACCAAAAATGATATTATTTTTGATAAAAAAAATAAGCATGTGAAGATCATTCTCCCACACGCTACATTTCTTAATGAAACAATTGAAATAGATAAATTAATAATCTTTACTACTGAAGGAATTTATTACCCTAAAACTACCACTCAGGAAAGCCTTAGCCTTATTACACAGGAACATGTGAAAGAAAAACTTTACCAACAAGCAATTAATTCCGGGCTTATAAATAATGCGGAAATTACTGCAACAAAAATACTCATAAAGTTTTTCCAGCTAAATGGGTATCAAGTAGAAGTTTACTTTGAAGATAATTGATAAACTAGTTTATTATCCTTTAGTTCTTTATGTATCAAGTTTCTTCCTTCAAGATAATTTAAATGGGCTATTGCCTCACCTACGGCAAACCATTTTTGTTGAGGAGGAAACTGGTTCCAAGAATCATATTTTATATCCCAGGTCATCTGTGCTGCAACCTGATATCCATCTTGAGGTCCTTGGTATTTCAATATATTTATAATCTCATTAGCCCTTTCTTGATGATGTAATTTTAGTTCAGAAATTCTTTCTTGATAATTATAAAATATCCTTCTATGCCCCGGTAAAACAATACTAATATCTAGTTTATAGATCTTATCCAAGCTTTTTAAATATTGTTCTAAAGGGTTAACCCGATCAGACCATGCCGAAATATTAGGGGTAATGTCTATTAACAAATGGTCACCAGATATCAGTAATTTTTCCCCGGGCTCATATAAACAAATATGTCCAAAGGTATGACCGGGAGTTTCTAAACAGTAAAAGGTATAATTTCCTATTTCTAGGATGCTTCCTTCTTTTACAATGCTAAATTCTATGTTTTCTCGGGGACTATATTTATATCCGGGATGATTAGTAAGTGCAGCTTTTAACTCCTCCGGAGGAAAACTACTAAAACTAATAAAGTGTGACATCCCCTGCCATTTTTTAGTATCATTTAGGGAATTTATGATATTCCCATCTGCTTCACTACAAAATATTGTGGTATTTTTAGTAGAAAGATAATTAACTAGACCACAGTGATCTGCATGAAGATGAGTGATAAAAAGATCTGTTTCCTCTAATTCTATATCCAGTTTTTTTAGCGATTGCTCCATTACCTTCTTACATTCTTCCCTATTCATTCCTGTATCAATAATTAAATTCTTTCCCTTAGACTTTATAATGTATGAATTAAGTGATTTTAAGGGATTATTGGGAAGGGGAATTTCTATTTTAAATAAATTAGGTAGTATCTCCTTAATCACAAATTCACTCCTTTCAGTACCAACTTAGTTCATAGACAATAGTTTATTATATGTATTTTTACTAGGGACGCAATATAACCTTAATAGCTGTATCATCTTTATCCACCAGATCAAAAGCCTCTTTAATTTGGTCTAATTTAAATTCATGGGTAATAAGTGGTTTAATATCTAATAGTCCCTGAACTACCGGTCGTAAAGAAGCAAAAGTCCATACATAACGCTCATATTGAGTATGATGAACCAAACAAGTATTAATAAATTCTATTCCATCATCATGCCAGCGGCTGATGTTTAAATTAACAGGATTTGTAATCCAACTATACCAGACGAATTTGCCATTATGTTTTATCATTTCCGTTGCCTGATTGATGGATTGCTCACTACCGGCAGCTTCTACCACCACATCGGCACCTTTCCCGTTTGTCAATTCTTTGACAATTTCCACCGGATCTTCTTTACTGGCATTGATAGTAAAATCGGTACCAAGCTTTTTAGCTAAAGCAAGCTTTCCGTCCAAAACATCAACTACAACAACATTCAGAGCACCTTTCTTTTTTGCAACCTGGGCAATAATTTGCCCGGCAAAACCCCCGCCCATTATGACCACCGTATCACCTAATTGCACACCAGAATTCAAACCGGAAAACATGGCACAACCTATAGGTTCACCGAGGCTGGCAATATCCATATCCAATCCTTCGGGAACAGGCTGCACTTCCCAAACATTTGCTTTAAAATATTCGGCAAGATTATTATTCCACCCAAAAGCCATTACCTTATCGCCAACTTTATATTCACGAACCTTTGAACCTACTTCTACCACTGTACCTCCACTTTCATGACCTAAAAAAAAGGGGAATTTAGGTTCCTGACGAAATTCAGCAGTTTTAGGAGGTAAGTAACCTCTATAGAAGTTTTTATCAGAACCACAGATACCCATTAGATGGTTTCTTACAATAACTTCATCTTCCCCACAAACAAGTTCTTTTTCTACCAGTTCAATATCATAAGGTCCAGTTAGTAAAGCTGCCTTTGTTTTTATACCCACTCTACTTTCCTCCTTGATCTTCATTAACATAATATCTTTTACTTGGTCTCCCCACCGTTCCATACACCAATTCTATCTTTACCTTACCCTGTTCAACCAGATATTCCAGATATCGCCAAACAGTTATTTTGGACATAGATAATTCACTGGCTATTTGCTCACAGGAAAGGGGTTTGTTTTGTTTTAATAAATAAACCATAATTTGATCCAGTGTTAAAACATGAACACCTTTAGGTAAAACACCTTGATAATTTAAGGGTTGATTATCCGTGGTCTGGCTTAGTTTATCTAATTCACTTTGTTTTATATCTTTCTCTTTATCTAATAACAGTCGCAACTTATAATAGTTCTTAAGAGATTTTTCTAATCTTTCCAAATCAAAAGGCTTAATGATAAAGTCAATAGCACCATATCTCATACTCTGGGCTATTGTTTTACTATCCTTGGCAGCGGTAACCAAGATTACATCCGCAGGTATATCAAGTTTGCGAATCTTCTGCAATAAATTCAAGCCATTTCCGTTAGCTAGATAAATATCTAATAAAATCAAATCTGGTACCAATTGCTGAATTTGTTCCAGGGCATCTTTTTCCGAAGTCGAAATATCTACTACCCGGAAAGGTTCCACTTTTTCCGTTAATTTTTTATTAATACTGGCAACCATAGGGTCATCTTCAACAATTAAAACTTTTACTGGTTTCAAGAAGCAGACCCCCTTGTAAAATTTGGAAAATGAAAATTCCTACAATTACTATAGCAAATAATCAAAATAGTATTCAATTTATTTTCTGAATTATAATAAAAAATAGAAAATAATGAAATCAATGAAATTAATGTTACATTGTTAAAGGCCAAGAGGTACCAATGCATGATGCATGAAGTAGGGTATCTTTAAGTTATGCTTATGCAATTTCCCCTATCGGTGCTGACCATTTAGTTTCAGCTCAGGATACATTGGTGCAAAATAAAGATGGACTACCTTTTAAGAATATTGCCTGCCTGGGATTATTAGAACCACTGGGTATCCTTGAATAGTGGTGGTTAAGCCGGGTTTTAGCCCGGCTTATCATTTAATATAACCTAATTTTTTAAGTATTTTTTCGTATAATACCATCTCTTCCTTTAAAGCTTTACTAAATTCCTCTGAACCTAAGTACTGGGATCTCAGGTTCCAATATCTAAGTCTTTCCGTCTCTTTGTAGCCCGGATCTTCAAAGGCCTCCTGGAAAGCTTCTTCCAGGATTTTAACTCTTTCAACAGGAGTGCCGGCTTTAATCATTAGCCCACGCCACACTCCCAAGGTTACATCCCAGCCTTTTTCAACAGCAATGGGAAGTTTGGGAAAATCTTTAATTTTTTTATCACTAAAAGCTACTAATGGTCTAATTTTTTCTTCTTTAATATATTTTATTGTAGGCCCGAATTCCTCTATAATTAAATCAATTTGACCTTTTAACAGTGCATTATGCATTTGACCTGCATCTTCAAAAGGAACATAATTGAGGTCAATACCTGCTGCTTCTTCAAATAGGGTAACTACAATTTCATCAAAACCGGGAGAGCCACTTTGAGGTGAACCACTACCACTTATTGTTAATTGACCAGGATATTCTTTGGCAAACTCAACCATCTGGTCAATGGTTTGAAAAGGACTATCTTTACTTACTTGAATAGCATGAGTATCATGTTGAATACGGGCTAAAGGAATAAATTCATCATAATCATGTTGCAGACGCCCTAATAAAGAGTTAATGGTAAAAGTAGTTGTCATGGCCCAGATTGTATAACCATCGGCAGGTTGCTGTAATAAGTAATTACCTGCGGCAGTCCCAGAAGCACCAGGCAAGTTTTTTACATTTATTGGTATACTGAATTTATCTGCCACCGGTTTGGTGATGGCACGGGCAAAAATATCAGAACCTCCCCCGGCCCCCCAGCCTACCACAACCTCAATAGGTCGATTGGGATATACATTTTGTTCTTTATTGCTCTCTTCAGATTTTTGAACCAAACATCCGCCAACAATTAAAACTAGACTCAAAAAAACTATAGAAAAAGTATATATCCAAAAGGAGTTTTTCACCTGTAGAACCTCCCTTATAAACATAGAACCTGTATTATTATAACATTTTAATTATAATATTAAATAATCTTTCCTTTTTTTTAAACTTTATTTTATGAATTCTTTCATTTTTTTCATATAATTCTCACTGTTTTATTTGCCAATTTTATAGTATTTTAATAAATATAAACATTCCTGAAATAAGGGGTTGGACTTTTTGATCTGGAGATCAATTCCACTTAAATCCAAAGCATTTTTAGCCATTTCTTTTAGTGGACTGATCACTTTACTTGTTGCTCTTTCAATTTTTTTATTTTCCTTACAGCGAAATATTGAAGAAGAAATTGCTACCCAAGCTTTAAACATAGCCAGCTTAACTGCTGCCCGCATTGATGTAAGACATGCCTACTCTGCTGAGGATCCGGCAAAAGAACTTAAAAGAGTAGCCGATCAGGTGATCCGTAAAACAAAATGTGCTTTTGTAGTTTTTATGGATATGAATTCCATACGCTATACCCACCCTAATAAAGACTTAATCGGAAAAAGATTTACAGGTGGTGATGAAGGAGCTGCCTTAAAAGGAGAGACCTATAGTTCCAAAGCTGTAGGAATATCTGGCCCATCAATCCGGGCTTTTGCTCCTGTTTATGATTTTAATGAACGACAAGTGGGAGTTGTAGCTGTAGGTTTCTGGCAACCGGAGATTTCTTCATATATGGCCAAAGTATATCAAATATTTTACAAGGTTATCCCCATAAGTATTGCTATTGTTATTTCCTTTTCCTGGATTTTTGCCAGAAATATTAAAAATATAATGTTTGGCATGGAACCTATTGAAATTGCTACACTGTTAAAAGAAAGGGAAACTATGTTACAGTCAGTTAAGGAAGGAATTATAGCTATTGATCAAAACTATAAAATAACAGTAATTAACCAGGCTGCCAAAAACCTTTTTCCGCCAGATATTGAATTTATAGGTAAGCCTGTTCAGGAAGTTATTCCCACAACCCGATTACCTGAAACTATGCAAACCGGTCAGGCTGAATATGATAATTTACAAATAATAAATAATAACCCAATTATTACTAACCGTATTCCACTGAAAATCGGTAAAAATATTGTTGGGGCAATTGCAACTTTTCGACCGTTAACCGAGGTAAACAGAATAGCCGAAGAATTAACGGGTGTTAAAAAAATTGTATCTGCCCTAAGAGCAAGAACACATGAATTTCAAAACAAACTTCATGTTATTTCCGGCTTAATTCAACTTGGTTCCTATGAAGAAGCAAGGCAGTATATTACTAGTATATCCAATAAAGAACAGTCCTTTTTAAATTTTCTTTCCGAGCATATAAATAACACAACTATCTCTGCCTTACTTGTTGGAAAAGCCAGTGAAGCTGAAGAAAAACAAATAAAATTTATAATAAACCAGGATAGTGATCTTTATTATTTACCTGATTTTCTTGATGAAAATGCAATGGTTGTCATCTTGGGTAATTTGATTGATAATGCCTTTGATGCTGTGGCAGGGCTTTTGCCTGAACGTAGAAGAGTAGAGATAAAAATTCAACAAGACAATAAAAATATTATTATCCAAGTTAAAGATTGGGGAAAAGGAATAGAAGCAGCAATTAGAGATAAAATCTTTCTGGAAGGCTTTTCTACTAAAGGTAAACCTGGTAGGGGCTTAGGTCTAGTTAATGTAAAAAAACGGGTTGAAACCTATAGAGGTAATATTGAAATCCAATCTAATGAAAATGGTACAATTTTTACCGTTTTCATCCCTTGTATGCAAGAATGGTAAGAAAAACCGACTTCGTCGGTCTTTCAGAACCTACAGTAGCTACAGTGCTACAGTGCTACAGGAAATAAAAGATTTTATCCACCATTAATTCAGTTACCGATCCAATTCCTGCTGATATAAAGCATCTGTAGGACATATTTCAGGTCTTAAACAAATACCACATTCTAAAACTATTATTTCATTTTTTATATAATTCATAATTTTGGTAATTGGCAATCAAATAAAAAAAGCAGGGTTTCCCTGCTTTTAAACTCATTTTATTATATTCTTTTTCTTTAAATTAGTTATTTGCTCCTGGCTATAATTTAGTAGAGTGTTTAAAACTTCATTGGTATTCTCCCCTAAAAGTGGAGCATGACCGGAAACAGTACCTGGGGTTTCCGATAATTTAAATGGTGTACCAATAATCTTTACCTTACCAATATTCGGTTGTTCAATTTCTGTAACCATCTTTCTATATTTGGTATTTGGATCATTTATAACTTTATCCACGGTATTTAGCGGTGAATAAGGTAAATGGTTTTTCTCAAATATTTCAATCCATTCTTTTGTACTCTTGGTTTTCATTACTTCTTGAAGTATTGTTATGAGTTCAGCTCTATTTACCGTTCTTAAATGATTTGTTTTAAACTTGGGATGATTTATTAAGTCAGTTCTACCAATAGCTTCACAATAACTATGCCAGAGCTTATCATTTCCAATAGGTGTTATAATCCAGTGATCCTTGGTTTTAAAAGATTGAAAAGGAGTTATGGTAGGATGAGCTGTACCTAAAGGAGTAGGAATTTCCCCCGTTGTAGTATAACGGACAATTGCGTTTTCCAACATATAGATAAGCCCATCAACCATCGAGATATCTACATGTTGTCCTACCCCTGTTTTCTGTCGGTGCCATAAAGCACTGAGAATACCTATAGCCGCTTGATGACCAGCAACTAAATCTCCCACCGATGTACCTACTCTAACTGGGTCTCCTCCCTCAGGGCCTGTTATACTCATTAAACCACTGTAAGCTTGGGCAACCATATCATAAGCTGGTTTTCTTGCAAATTCAGGAAGGGTATTATGACCAAATCCACTTATGGAACAATAAATAATTCCAGGATTTATTTTTCTTATTTCTTCATATGGAAAGCCCAGTTTTTTTAAAGTACCAGGTCTATAATTTTCTACTAGAACATCTGAAACTCGGATTAACTTTCTTAATATCTCTTTACCTTCAGGTTCCTTTAAATCAACACAAATACTTTTTTTGTTTCTATTAATACTAATATAATAACCACTCTGCTCTCCTTGTCCTTCTTTTTCTTTAATAAATGGTCCGAAAAATCTAGAATCATCACCTTTGGGAGGTTCCACTTTAATAACCTCTGCCCCTAAATCGGCAAGGATCATGGTACAAGTTGGAGCTGCCAAAACATGTCCTAAATCCGTTACTCTAATACCTTCTAAAGCACCATACACTTAGGCCCACTTCCTTTCTTTATAAGTAAATAAAAAATGAGCAATAAAGTTATAATTAAATATAACCTTAGGCTCACTCTTTTGCTAAATTACTAATTATCCTTTGTTCATTCTTAACCTCAAAAAATAAGAATATTTAGTTTATTAAGAATTATACATAAATATTTAATTGATGTAAATAACTTTCGTTATTATAAAAAATTATCTAAAATAAGTAGCTTTTTTAAATAGAAACATCTGGGTTAAGGCGGACCTAGAATCTCGATAACATCAATTATTTTTATAAATATATTTATAGAAATCTAAAAATCTTTTAATATCTTTATTAGTGGTTATAAATCGTATATGCATAGTTTTCTTCCTTGTTATTTAATATTGTGTATAATTAATAATTTAGTATAATTTACACTAAAGCTATTAAAAAACAAGCTGAAAGGGCTGATTTAAATTGAAAACACTTCAGGTATTTCCAACCTGGCAATCTGTAGTTCCTGGTGAACTACACAATAAAATAGCAGTTGTAATAGATGTTTTACGAGCCACCAATACCATAATTACTTCTTTAAAAAATGGAGCCAGAGAAATTATTCCAGTTTCAGAAATAGAAACAGCCTGGGAGTTAAAAAATAATAATCCATCTTATTTATTAGGAGGAGAAAGAAATTCTCAAAAAATTTCAGGATTTGATTTAGGAAATTCCCCCCTTGAATACACCCGGCAAATAGTAAATGAAAAAACCATTATTCTCGCTACCTCCAATGGAAGTAAAGCTTTGAAAACTGCCGAACCCGCTAAGGATATATTTATCGCTTCCCTGGCCAATAGTAAAGCTGTTGCCCATTTATTAGCAACCACTGGTCTTGATATCACTATTATTTGTGCTGGAACTCTAGGGAGTCCTTCTTTGGAAGATACCCTTGCCGCTGGTAGTATTATTTCTGAGATGAAAACTTTTGAACAGTACCAATTAAATGATTATGCATATATTGCATTAGGTTCTTTTACTTCTTATAAATGGGATATATTTAATGTAATATTACAAAGCCGCAATGGCAGAAGGTTAGAGGAACTGGGTATGGTTAGTGATATTAAACCTTGCTCTTTATTGAATAACACTGACCTTGTTCCCTTATACAAACATTCTAAAATTACCGCCAACTAGTTAGTAATTCTCCTAGTTCATAAATTTATTTTTATTATTGAAAATTAACTAATCTAGGTATTCATTTGTGGCTATATTTAAAATAAATTGGATATGCTATGAATAAATACCTATGATAAGGGGGATTTTATTTGGATAGGTTTGAGAGGTCCAAAATAGCCGGAGCAGTTTCCGTATTAGTAGATGTGGAAAGGGATCCTATTCGTAAAACCCAGTTGGTTAATTTAATGGGTTCACTCCAGTCCAACTCTAAATTAAGTTCAGAAGAAAAAGCATTAATACAGGAAATTGATATCTTTATGACTCCCTAGGCTTGAAACTTCTTCACCTCTATCTTCATTTCTCCCATAATCTTAAGAAGCTCCTACAATTCTGTAGGAGCTTCTTTATATTAATTATTAAAACTTCAATAATCCAACACCATTTAAGAATACCACAGCTATAGC
>JASKKI010000066.1 GCA_030154225.1 Clostridia bacterium
GGAAGAACAACAAATTTGTAATTTAGGGTAAAATAATTATATAGTAAATACTAGTAATTGATAAAATTGGAAGAAATTAAAGGAGGTAGAAAAAATGTTACAGATGATAGCTATTTGTCCCCATCCACCAATTATTATTCCTGAGATAGGTAAGGGTGAACTGGTTAGAGTTGAAAAAACTGTAGAAGCTATGAAAAAGATAGCTGTAGATATAAAAAGACTAGATCCAGAATTGTTGATTTTTATTACACCCCATGGTGCTGTTTTTCAGGATGCAATAACTATATCCCACCCTAGAAAAGTTAGAGGATCTTTTAATAAATTTGGAGTGGCCTTAAGTATAGAACGGGAGTTTGCTGCAGAGCTAAGTAAGGAAATCCTAAAAGCTTCCCAAAGTATAAAAGGGATGGTAGCAGAACTAAATGATACCGATGCCCAAAATTATGGAATTAAACTAGAACTTGATCATGGAATTTTAGTACCACTTTATTATTTAGATAAAGCAGAAGTAAGATGTCCTATTATACCTATCAATATGGGGATGCTACCTACCAGTGAATTATATGAGTTTGGGACATGTTTAAAGAAAGCTATTCAAAAAATTAATAAAAAGGTTGTAATTATAGTAAGTGGTGATTTATCACATCGTTTAACTCCTGATGCACCGGCAGGATTTGATCCCCAGGGTAAGGTTTTTGATGAAATCATGGTTCAGGCAATAGGAGAAGGAGACGTAATGCGGATCATTAATATTGAGGAAAGTCTAGTTCATAAAGCAGGAGAATGTGGATTAAGACCAATTATCATGGGATTGGGTGTGTTAGATGGTCAGAAAATGGAAACAAAGATTTATTCCTATGAAGGGCCTTTTGGTGTCGGCTATTTGGTTGCAAGTTTAAGGCCCGGACAAGAGATCGCTACTAGGTTTTTGTTATCTAAGATAAAAGAAAGGGAGGAAAGTAAGTTAACTTCAATAAGGAATAATGAAAGCTGGCCTGTAAAATGGGCTAGGGAAAATTTAGAAAATTATCTACATAAAGGTGAGTTGTTGCCGAAACCTGCAGTAAAACCGAAAGAGTTTAGCGGTAGAAAAGGTGTATTTGTTTCCATTAAAAAACAAGGTCAACTGCGAGGTTGTATAGGAACTATAAGTCCAGCTAAAGAGTCAATTATAGAAGAAATCCAGGCCAACGTATTAAAGGCAGCCTTCGAAGATCCCCGTTTTGAACCAATTGATAAAGATGAATTAGATGAGCTTGTTTATTCTGTGGATATTTTGGAAAACCCGGAAAAAATAAATGGCATAGATCAATTAGACCCAGAGATTTATGGAGTTATTGTCAAGAAAGGATTTCGCCAAGGGTTGTTACTACCGATGTTAGAAGGGATTAATAATGCCGAGGAGCAGGTGGCAATTGCTAAACAAAAGGCTGGGATCGGTACCCATGAAAAAGTTGAACTTGAGCGGTTTAAAGTGACAAGGTATAAATAGCGTTTATACATAACAACTATTGGCTATTGACCATCGGTCATTAGACAACTATAGAAGGTGGTGCTTTTTTTGGCTAAAGAAGCGATGTATTGGATAAAAAAAGATAATGATATTGTAAAATGTTTCTTGTGTCCCCATGGTTGTGTAATTTCACCTGGTAATAAAGGTATTTGCAGGGTAAGGTTAAATGAGAAGGGAATATTAAAAGCCATAAATTATGGCTTATGTACTGCTATAGCTTTAGATCCTATTGAAAAAAAGCCATTATATGATTTTTATCCTGGTTCTCAAATACTTTCTATTGGAACATTTGGTTGTAATTTAAAATGTTCATTTTGCCAGAATTGGCAAATAGCCCATGGTGAAAATCCACCCAACCATGAACTGGATATGAGAGATTTAGTTAGACTTGCTCAAAAATATCTACCAGAAGGTAATATTGGGGTTGCCTATACCTATTCCGAACCTTTGATGTGGTATGAATTTGTTCTGGATGCCAGTAAAGAAATTAAAGAAACAGGACTTAAAAATATACTGGTTACCAATGGTTATATAGAAGAAGAACCTTTAAAAGAGTTAGTGCCTTTTATTGATGCCGCAAATGTAGATGTAAAAGCTTTTAACAATAATTTTTATCCTAAACTTTGTAAAGGTAAATTAGACCCGGTAAAGAGAACGGTGGAAATTTTAGCCGAAAACATTCATGTGGAAATAACAACATTGGTTATTCCAGGAGAAAATGATGCAACTGATGAGATAGAGGAATTGGCCCGTTGGATGAAATCAATCTCTCCCGAAATTTCTTTACATTTAACAAGGTATTTTCCAAATTATAACTTAAACCTGCCGCCCACTCCCTTAGAATCATTGCGTAGGGCAAAAGAGGTAGCTGAAAAATACTTAACAAAAGTGTATCTTGGCAATATATAACTAATTAATAGTAGTAGCTATAAATATTGTTGGATTAGATTGACTTAAGTTAAATTTCCTGATATTTTGCAGGAATTTTATAGATAAATGGGGAAATAAGGTGATACTAGTACCTTAAAAGGAGGAGAGAGTGTGGCGGAACAACAAAATGTCATTTTTAAACTTGATGATGTGGAATACGGAATTGATATAATGCAGGTTAATGAAATAGTCAAGTTACAACCCATTACAAAAATGCCTAATACTCAGGATTTTGTAGATGGAGTTATAAATTTAAGGGGTAGGGTAATTCCCGTTGTTGACTTAAAGGTTAAATTTAATTTAGGTCGAAAAGAAAGAAATGAAAATAACAGAATAATAGTTATAAATGTTAATAATAAAACACTAGGAATGGTTGTTGATGAAGTTGCTGAAGTTATTCGGATAAATGAAGAACAGATAGATGACGCAGAGGCAATTTCAGTTGACATTAATGAAGATTATATAAGAGGTGTAGCAAAAATCGAGAGTAGATTAGTTATATTATTAAATTTGGAAAATATATTTTGATTTTTGTCAGAAAAACTTTATTCTTTGGAAATAAAACGGGTATGGACCGTTTTTTTTTATTTTTTTAAAAAAGTATTCAAAATTTTATTGCATATATATACAAATATATGTATAATTATAAAAAATAAGATGGAAATGGGAGTTAGAAAAAAATGAAAATAAAAGTAGGAATTATTGGTGTGACAGGATATACCGGTGGTGAACTTTTAAGGTTATTAATTAATCATCCCCATGTTGAAATTAAAAAAGCTACCTCCAGGAGTAACTCCGGTAATGATGTTACCCAGGTACACCCTCATCTAGATAAAGAAATTTCATTAATTGAAGATGAAATGGATATAGAAAAGTTCATTACTGGTTTAGATGTAGTATTTCTTGCTTTGCCCCATGGCAAATCTGCTCCATTGGTGAAGGAAATATATAATAAAAATGTTAGAGTGATTGATCTGGGGGCTGATTTCCGTTTAAAAAATCTTGACGAATATAAGGCCTGGTATGAGGTAGACCATTCTTGTCCTGAACTAGTTTCTGAAAGTGTCTATGGCTTACCGGAAATCTATAAAGAGAAAATTAAAGAAAAGGCAATTATTGCCAATCCAGGTTGTTATCCAACTAGTGTTATATTGGGTCTAGCACCACTGGTTGCAGAAAAGATTATCAATCTAGACAATATCGTCATTGATAGTAAATCGGGAATTACCGGGGCGGGAAAAACATTAACCCAGCAAACCCATTATCCTGATATGAATGATAATTTGCTGGCATATAAAGTAGGTAGCCACAGGCATACACCAGAGATTGAGCAGGAATTAAGTATACTGGGCAACACTAATTTGAAGATTAATTTTACTCCTCACTTAATACCTATGAATAGGGGAATATTATCTACTATTTACACTAATGCAAATATAGCTTTGACTAATAAGGAATTAGAAAAAGTGTATGTGGAATATTATCAAGATTGTCCTTTTATCAGGTTGAGAAATAAAAATAATCTTCCCCAAACTAAGTGGGTCCAGGGCTCCAATTACTGTGATATTGCCGCAATCTTTGATGAAAGGACAGAAAGAATTATTATTTTATCAACTATAGATAATTTAGTAAAAGGTGCATCAGGTCAAGCAATCCAAAACATGAACTTGATGTTTGGATTAGATGAAACAGCCGGATTAAAGTTTCCGGGACTTTATCCATAGAAAAAGTGACTAGATATTAGTGGCTATTAAAAATACAGTCAATTTATTATTACTGTAACAGTGGAGTAATATAAGACTTGGGAGGTTTAACCAATGAATTTTATTGAAGGTGGAATTACAGCCCCACAGGGTTTTAAGGCGGCGGGGGTGGCAGCAGGGATACGGAAAAAAGAAAAAAAAGATGTAGCTATAGTTTATTCCCAGGTACCTGCTCAGGCAGCCGCTGTTTATACAATAAATAAGTTTAAAGCCGCACCTTTAAAAGTAACTGCTGAGCATTTAGCTGATGGTATTGCTCAAGCAATGGTGATAAACAGTGGTATAGCAAATGCCTGTATGGGCCAGCAGGGAATGGAGTCAGCAAAAGAAATGGCGGAAATAACAGCTCAAGTATTAAATATTAAAGTTGATGATGTAGTAGTTGCCTCTACAGGGTTGATCGGGGCTCCTTTACCCATGGATCGTCTAGAACAGGGGATAAAGGAGGCTGCCAGTAAGTTATCTACAAAGGGAGGTTCCTGCGCAGCTGAAGCCATTATGACTACAGATTTAGTAAAAAAAGAAGTAGCTGTGCAGTTAGAATTAGGTGAAAAGCAGATTACTATAGGTGCAATGGCCAAAGGTTCAGGTATGATTCATCCCAATATGGCTACTATGCTCGGATTTATTACTACCGATGCCGACGTTAGTGCAGAATGCTTGCAAAAAAGTTTAAAAACTGCAGTAGAGACTTCTTTTAATATGATCTCTGTTGATGGAGACACCAGCACCAATGATATGGTGGTGATCATGGCTAACGGCATAGCCGGTAACCCCCAGATAACCCTGGATAATGAGTATTATGTACAATTCCAGGCTGCCCTTACAGAAATATGCGTAATTTTAGCCAAGATGATTGCTCAAGATGGTGAAGGAGCGACTAAATTAATTGAAGTGGAGGTTTCCGGTGCTTTATCACTGGAAGATGCACGTAAAGCAGCCCGTACCATTTGTTCCTCAAGTTTGGTAAAATCAGCAATTTTTGGGGAGGATGCCAATTGGGGCCGAATCATTACGGCTCTAGGCTATTCCGGTGCCGAGGTTGAGCCTGAAAAGGTTGATGTCTATATTGGTGATTTAATGATGGCGGAGAATGGAACGGGTTTAAGTTTTGATGAGGATAAGGCCGGGCAAATCCTAGCTCAAAAAGAAGTAATAATAAAAGTTGATCTTAAATTAGGTGAATTTGAAGCAAAAGCTTGGGGATGTGATCTGTCATATGATTATGTCCGTATTAACGCGGACTATCGCACATAGGCTGTTGAAAGAGGTATAAATTTCTAATTGTCGTTGCGAGGAACGAAGTGAGGAAGCAATCTCAGATCCGACCAAAAAGATAGACACTTTAGCCTTGTCGGACGCAAAAGGAGATGAGAAAATGGAGCCAATGGAGAAAGCGGAAATATTGATAGAGGCTTTACCGTATATTAAAAAGTTTTACGGTAAAACAGTAGTTATCAAATATGGTGGTCATGCTATGACCGATCCCGGATTAAAGGATAAGGTTATTACTGATGTTATCTTAATGAAGTACGTGGGTATTAATCCCGTTATTGTCCATGGTGGTGGCCCGGAAATAAATTATTGGCTGGAAAAAACCGGCCAGGAGTTTCATTTTGTGGATGGTATGCGGGTTACTGATGAAAAAATTATGGAAATTGCCCAGATGGTTTTAATTGGGAAGATAAATAAAGAAATTGTGGGGATTATCCATAAAAATGGTGGTAAAGCTTTAGGTTTAAGCGGAATAGATGGTGGACTGATTAAAGTTAATAAAAAGAGAATTAAGAAAAATGAAGTAGAAATAGATTTAGGATTCGTAGGAGAAGTTGATTATATAAATCCACAGTTAATTAATAGTGCCATTGACCAGGGCCATATCCCTGTTATAGCACCTATTGGAACAAATGAGGAAGGTGAGGTCTATAACATTAATGCTGATTATGTAGCGGGAAGTATAGCCAGTGCACTGGGAGCGGATAAATTAGTACTTTTAACAGATGTGGAAGGTGTATTTGATAATGAGGGTAATTTAGTATCTTCCTTGAGTTTTTTACAAGCCCGTAACTTTATAGACAAAGGGATTATTGCTGGAGGAATGATACCGAAAATTGAGTGCTGCATAGAAGCTTTAGTAAGTGGTGTGCAAAGTGCTCATATCATTAACGGCCGTCTCCATCATGCCTTACTCTTAGAGATATTTACTGATAAAGGTGTGGGGACTATGGTAGTAAAGGAGTGAAATAATCATGGATATTATTGAATTAGGTTCAAAATATGTAATGAATACTTATAAGCGCCTACCAAAAGTTTTTGTAAAGGGTGAGGGTTCATACCTCTGGGATGTAGAAGGTAATAAGTATTTAGATTTTGTCAGCGGGATTGCAGTTAATTCCCTGGGGCATTGTCCCCAGGTGGTGACCAAGGCTATTAAAGAACAAGTTGATAAATTAATTCACTGTTCTAATCTTTACTGGATAGAGCCCCAGATCAAATTAGCGCAAATCCTGGTTGAAAATTCCTGCTGTCATAAAGCTTTCTTTTGTAATAGCGGGACTGAGGCTAACGAAGCGGCCATTAAATTAGCTAGAAAATGGGGTAAAGGGCGATATGAAATAATTACAGCTGAACAATCTTTCCACGGACGTACTTTAGGGTCACTAACAGCAACAGGACAGGAAAAATACCGTAAAGATTTTGCTCCACTACCAGATGGTTTTAAATATGTTCCTTATAATGACCTGGAAGCTTTAAAAAATTCTATTACTGAGAAAACTTGTGCTGTATTGTTAGAACCTATTCAAGGGGAAGGCGGAGTAAATGTTCCCACCGCGGAATATTTAAAAGGTGTTGAAGAGCTCTGCCGGAAAAATAATTTATTGTTTATTGTTGATGAAGTACAAACGGGAATGGGTAGAACCGGCAAAGCTTTCGGATATCAAAACTTTGAAATTAGCCCTGATATAATTACCCTGGCTAAAGCATTAGGCGGGGGGGTACCCATTGGGGCCATGCTGGCTAAAGAAGAAGTAGCTAGCGCTTTTACTCCAGGTGACCATGCGGCGACCTTTGGTGGTAATCCCCTGGCAACTGCAGCGGCAGTAGCTGCTAGCTCAGTTTTATTAGATCAGCATTTTTTAAATTCTGTAGTAGAAAAGGGAATTTATTTTAAGAACAAATTATCAGATTTACAGAAACAGTTACCACAGATTACTAAGATAAAAGGTTTAGGATTAATGATTGGTTGTGATGTAAATGTTGATGCAGCACCCATTGTAGAGTTTTGCTTAGAAAAAGGTGTATTAATAAATGCTGTAGGTGGTAAAGTATTAAGATTTGTACCTCCTTTAACAGTAACTAAAGAAGAAATTGACCAGGTAGTTGAGGTTTTGGCAAAAGCTTTTTAGGAGGTTTAAAAATGTCCGGAGTTTTAATACTAGAAGATGGAACTTGTTTTCCCGGTAAGGTGTTTGGCTATCGGGGCAATAGCCAGGGGGAAGTTGTTTTTAATACAGGAATGGTTGGTTACCAGGAAGTGATTACTGACCCCTCCTATGCTGGCCAGATAGTTGTTATGACTTACCCTTTAATTGGCAACTACGGTGTAAATAAAGGAGATAATGAGGCCATAAAACCCCATGTCCGGGGTTTTATCGTGAGAGAAAACTGTAGTTACCATAATAACTGGCAGGCTGAAGACAGTTTTGAAAACTTTTTAGCAGCCCACTCCATTGTGGGTCTGGAAGGTGTTGATACCAGGGCTTTAACCCGTCATTTGCGTTCTAGAGGGACCATGAGGGGAATTATCACTACGAGTGCCGGATTAAATAAACAGGATTTTTCTAGTAATGGTGAAAATTTAGTTGAGAAAGTCACAACTAAAGAAATCCGCCATCTACCGGGGACAGGACCAAAATTAGTGGTGATGGATTTTGGGATAAAGGAGAGTATCATTAAAAGTCTTATTTCTAAGGAATTTGATATTTACCTAGTTCCTGCCTGGACTGGAGCCAAGGAGATATTAGGTTTTAAACCACAAGGAGTATTTTTATCCAATGGACCAGGCGACCCCAAGGATGTGCCTAAATCTATTGTTACTATTAAAGAACTTATTGGAAAGATACCTGTTTGTGGGATTTGTTTAGGCCACCAGTTAATTGCTCTGGCTTTAGGTGCAGATACTTATAAGTTGAAATTTGGTCATAGAGGAGTGAATCATCCAGTTAAAGATTTATTGACCAATAGAGTATATATTACTTCCCAGAATCACGGTTATGCTATCAAAGAAGAATCACTTCCGCAAGATGTCTATGTTACCCATAGAAATCTTAATGACCATACAATAGAAGGAATTAGGCATAAGTATTTACCTGTTTCCTCTGTTCAATACCATCCTGAAGCTGCCCCTGGACCAGAAGATTCGGCGTATTTATTTAATCATTTCTATGATTTACTAGTGGGATAACCTTAAGTAACTAATCTGGGAGGATAAATCATGCCTAAAAGACAGGATTTAAATAAAGTAATGGTAATAGGTTCTGGGCCAATTATTATAGGGCAGGCGGCAGAATTTGATTATGCTGGTACCCAAGCCTGTAAAGCATTAAAGGAAGAAGGCATAAAAATAGTATTGGTAAATAGTAATCCTGCTACCATTATGACCGATGAAAATATTGCTGATCGTATCTATATTGAGCCTTTAAATGTAGATACCCTTGCAAAAATTATTGCTAAAGAAAGACCTCAAGGGATTATCCCGGGACTGGGTGGTCAAACGGGCCTTAATTTAGCCGTGGAGTTGGCTGAACAGGGTGTTTTAAAAGAATATAACGTAGAGCTTTTAGGAACAAGTTTGGAGGCTATCAAAAGATCTGAAGACCGAGATGAATTTAAATCTACTATGCAAGCTATTGGTGAACCCATTCCTGAAAGTACCATTATTACCGATATCAAAGATGCCTATGTTTTTAAAGAAAAAGTAGGCTTTCCTATTATTGTTCGTCCTGCCTATACCTTAGGAGGTACAGGTGGAGGTATAGCCACTAATGAAGAAGAGCTAAAAACAATAGTTTCTTTAGGATTAAAGGCCAGCCGGATTGGGCAGGTATTATTAGAGCAAAGTGTGGCCGGTTGGAAAGAAATTGAAGTTGAAGTGATGCGGGATAGGGCTGATAATTGTATTATCGTCTGTAGTATGGAAAATATGGACCCCATGGGTATTCATACCGGAGATAGTATAGTTTTTGCTCCAACCCAGACCTTAACGGATAAAGAATTTCAAATGCTCCGGACTGCGGCTATTAAAATTATAAGAAAGTTGGAAGTAGAGGGAGGATGTAATATTCAATTCGGCCTTGACCCTCAAAGTCAAAATTATGTTGTAATTGAAGTTAACCCCCGAGTTTCCCGATCCAGTGCATTAGCTTCTAAAGCTACAGGATATCCTATTGCTAAAGTGGCAACTAAAATAGCTATCGGCTATACCCTTGATGAAATAATAAATCCAGTAACAGGTAAAACCAGTGCCTGTTTTGAGCCAAGTATTGACTATGTAGTAGCCAAAATCCCCCGTTGGCCTTTTGATAAATTTCCTACTGCTAACAGGTCATTGGGAACTCAGATGAAAGCTACGGGGGAGGTTATGGCAATTGAACGTACCATTGAAGGTGCACTTTTAAAAGCTGTTAGGTCACTGGAAACAGGAGTAGTTGGATTAACTATTAAGGAATCAGGTAGTTGGACGGAAATGGAGCTGCAAAATAAATTAAAAGAGGCTGATGATGAAAGGTTATTTGCCATTGCGGAAGCTTTTCGTCGTAACTGGACTATAAAAGAAATCAAGCTCCTAACGGGAATGGACCCCTTCTTCCTGGTGAAAATACAGAATATTGTAGCTATGGAAAGAAGAATTAAGGAGCAAAATTTGACCTATGATCTTTTGATATCGGCCAAAAGAATGGGCTTTAGTGATGAACATATTGCCAAAATCAAAGGACTTACAGCAATTGAAGTACGGAAAATGCGTCAGTCCAGTAATATTAAGCCGGTATATAAACTGGTAGATACCTGTGCCGGGGAGTTCGAAGCTGAAACACCATATTACTACTCTACCTATGAAACGGAGAACGAAGCCCAGTTTAATTATAAGCCTAAGGTACTGGTATTAGGTTCCGGACCAATTAGAATAGGCCAGGGAATAGAGTTTGATTACTGCTCTGTCCATGCAGTATGGGCTTTGCAGGATGCAGGCTTTAATGCCGTAATAATCAATAATAATCCAGAAACGGTAAGTACTGATTTTGATACATCAGACCGTCTTTATTTCGAACCTTTGACGACGGAAGAAGTAATGAATGTAATTGAACAGGAAAAACCCCTGGGAGTAATTGTTCAATTTGGAGGTCAAACGGCTATCAATTTGGCTGGAGAGTTACATCAATTAGGTGTTAATATTTTAGGGACACCTGTGGATTATATCGATGCAGCTGAAGACAGAGAAAAATTTGAAAAACTGATGAATAAGTTAAAAATACCTCAGACCCAAGGGAAAACAGCCACGGGAGTTAATCAGGTAGAAGAAATTGCTAAGGAACTAGGCTTTCCTTTATTGGTAAGGCCGTCCTATGTTTTAGGAGGCCGAGCCATGAAAGTAGTTTATGATATGCATGAGTTAGCCCAGTATGTGGAATCTGCCGTTGAAATATCTTCTAAACATCCTATCTTAATTGATAAATACATTAAAGGAAAAGAAGTGGAAGTTGACGCTATTGGTGATGGGGAAAACATTCTAATTCCGGGAATAATGGAACATATTGAACGGGCCGGTGTGCATTCTGGAGATAGTATGGCTGTTTATCCCACCCAAACCATTAGCAATAAGGTTAAGGAAAAAATACTGGCTTATACAGAAAAAATAGGGAAGGCCTTAAGAATAAAAGGCGTATTTAATATTCAGTTTGTTGTTGCCGGTGAAGAAGCATATGTTTTAGAGGTAAATCCCAGGGCATCTAGAACTGTACCCATTATATCTAAAATAACAGGAGTACCTATGATTAAATTAGCCACCAGGGCTATGTTAGGAAAATCTTTAAAAGAAATGGGTTATCCTTCTGGTTTATGGCCGGAACCGGATTATGTGGTGGTAAAAGCACCTGTATTTTCCTTTGAAAAATTAAGTAAAGTGGATACCTCTCTGGGACCGGAAATGAAATCAACGGGGGAGGTTCTAGGTATCGACTATAATTTTGCAGGGGCATTATATAAAGCTATAACGGGAGCGGGAAACAAGTTTCCCTTGCAGGGGCAAGCTTTGGTATCCCTCGCTCCTAAAGATTATGAAGAGGCATTACCTGTAATAAAAATATTAGCTAAATCAGGGTTTTCTATTGTAGCTACCAATTCAACAGCCCAATTTTTAAAATCCCGAGGAATAGATGTAGTTAATACTAATGACCCTGTAGATTTGCTACAAAAAGAAGAAGTACAGCTGGTTGTTAATACTCCTAGCCAGGGAAGGAGTCAAAATAGTAAAGGATTTAAAATTCGTCGGTTATCGGCAGAGTACCGAATCCCTTGTTTTACATCTTTAGATACAGTTGAAGCCTATTTAAAAGCTATTGATGTAGCCAAAAATAATGGTAAACTAACTTATAATGCTATCCAGGATTATCTCAATGTGGATACATGGGCACGTGTGCGCGCAGGTATGTGAATTTAGTGGAAGATTAGTATAGTACAAATGGTGCCCAGTGCCCTGTGACTAGTGTCCAGAAATTTTTTGATAGAAGTAAGGTTATTTTTGCAGCACTGTAGGTTCTGTAGATACTGTAGAATCAACAAGACTAGGTTAGATTATTATAACCTAGTCTTGTTTCAGTATCTGGATAAAATTATTCACAATTCTAGCTGTTATCCCCCAAATTATTTTGTCTTCATAAATGTAAAAATAAACGGGATAAGACCCTGTCCGCCAGTTGTAAGTTTTGCCGTTAGGTAAAAGGTTGTAAGGAAAATCAGGTGGGGGGGATATGGTTGTTTTTGTAAAATATGTTTTAGGTGAAGTGCTTAAAAAGAATTCAATAGGTACATAGAATATGGACTCCACCTCATTTTTATTGGGTACAATTTTTTTTACATCTGCTAATGTCCCTACAAAAGGTGTAATTATGGTCTGAAAAGGAGTAATAAGTATATCTAAAGGGCCAATGATTCTTATATCAGATTTACTCAGGCCAAGTTCTTCACAGGTTTCCCGGACGGCTGTAGCTTCTTCATTTTTATCCCCAGGTTCTGTTCCCCCTCCGGGAAAACAAATCTCACCCGGCTGGATGGTTAAATTTTGTGAACGGATTTCAAATAAAATGCATTCTCTATCTTGATACTTAACTATGGGTAGTAATACTGCTGACCTCTGATATTTATCCTGGTCTATTATTTCCGCTTTCCGACCTCTAATCTTCGTTAAATCTATCAATGGAAAATCACCTCATAAGTCGTGTTATTTCTATTATAATATATTTATTTACGTTCGTTCACCCTTAAATTACTGATAAATATGCAATACTGGGCACTGGTCAGCGGACACCGGGCACGAGACCCTAAAAATTAACTGTAATTTAGAGCATGGTTCTATTATCTGTTTTTTGTGCATATCATTTAAGGTCACTTCTAAGTAGGGGGGCCTTATTTTGCTTAGGGAAAGACTTTTAGATATTATTGATGAATTGTGGCCGGAAATATGGCAGACAGCACTTTATATTTATGATAACCCCGAATTAGGGGGCCAGGAATATAAGGCAGTCAGTTATCTTGGCAAAGTGCTGGAAAGGTTTGGCTACAAATACTTATGCCCTTATTTAGGTTTAGATACCTCTTTTAAAGCTCAAGTTGGTAATGGAAAACCAGTGATTTATTTTATAGCAGAATATGATGCTTTACCGGAAATCGGTCATGGTTGTGGACATCATATGATTGCCGGTGCTAGTGTAGGAGCCGCTATTTCCTTAGCTGTATTAAAACAGGAATTGTCAGGTTCTATAGTAGTATTAGGTACACCCGCAGAAGAAACGGCAGGGGCTAAGGTATTATTATTAGAAAAAGGAGCTTTTATCGGTTGTGATGCAGTATTGATGTTTCACCCGGGACAAAATTCCATTATTAATATATCCTCTCAGGCTTTAGAAGCTCTAGAAGTTACTTATAGTGGATTTCATGGTCATAGTGCCAGGGGAGCTAAGGGTAATCCACTAGTATCTCTGGTGTATTTTTTTCAACAGACCCTAGACTATAATAAAGCTTTTTTTCCTCAGCAGCAAATTGAAGGTGTTATTACCTTTGGTGGAGTAACACCCAATTTAATACCTGATAAAGCGGTAGGAAAGTTTTATATTCGGGCGGGGTCTACTACATTATTGAAGAAAACAATAAAAGATTTTAAAGAGATGTTAGAAAAAACTGCGGAGGTTAATAAAACCGAAGCTGTGATCCGACAATTTGAACCAAGGTATTTACCTATGCAAACTAACAAAAAACTGGCACAGATTTTTAAAGAACAGGTAAATTTAATGGGAATGGAAATGAATATGGACTATCGGCATATCGTAGGATCCATGGATATGGGAAATGTCAGCTGGCAGATACCGTCTATTCATCCCTATCTACCTTTAGGCAATGGAAAGGTCTCTGCCCATTCTCTGGAATTCAAGAAAATAGCAGGATCTTATGAAGGAGAAAAAACCATGAAACTAGCAACTCAGGCTTTAGCTTTAACAGCTTTAGAACTATTAACAAAACCCCAAATGGTAGAACTTATTTGGAAGGAACATAATAGTTCAGTGGCTAGTTATAGTGGTTAGCGGCTAGTAAGGTATATAAGGCAGGAATTTTTATTCAAAGTATTGCATGAATATACTAAATTATGTATAATTATACGTGATTAGGTTAAGGAGGCGGGGCTAATGCTTCAAGAATTAAAAGGTAGGGATTTTTTAACTTTAAAGGATTATTCTAAAGAGGAAATTAAAGCTTTGATAGATCTAGCTATAGAACTAAAGGGTTACCACAAACAAGGAATAAGAAAAGACATACTGGCCGGTAAAACTTTAGCCATGATTTTTCAAAAATCTTCGACCCGGACCAGGGTTTCCTTTGAAGCGGGGATGTACCAGCTTGGGGGTCTAGCCCATTTTTTAAGTACACAAGATTTGCAAATGGGTAGGGGGGAGCCTATAAGTGATACAGCCCGGGTATTATCCCGTTATGTAGATGGGATACTTATCAGAACTTATGCCCAAGCTGAGGTGGAGGAACTAGCCAAATATGCAGATGTACCTGTTATCAATGGTTTAACCGATTTATACCATCCTACACAGGCCTTAGCTGATATGCTGACAATTTATGAACATAAAGGATATCTAGAAGGAATTAAATTGGCCTATATCGGTGATGGTAATAATATGGTTCACTCTTTGATGATCGCCGGGGCTAAATTAGGTATGGAAGTAAGGGTGGCTACCCCTAAGGGTTATGAGCCGCAAGGGGAAATAGTTAAAATGAGTCAGGATTTTGCAAAAGTTAATGGAGGAAAAATAATCTTAAGTAACAATCCTGAAGATGCAGTCCAAGGTGCTGATGTACTTTATACTGATGTCTGGGCCAGTATGGGTCAGGAAGAAGAAGCGGAAATTAGAAAAAAACATTTTCAAGGATTTCAAATAAATGCTAAAATGTTAGAGCTGGCGAATAAAAAAGCAATAGTTATGCACTGCTTACCGGCCCACCGTGGGGAAGAGATAACCCATGAAGTTATGGAAGGATCTCATTCTGTTGTCTTTGATGAGGCGGAAAATAGACTCCATGCCCATAAGGC
>JASKKI010000010.1 GCA_030154225.1 Clostridia bacterium
CATTTGAGGATAGTCAAGGGTAAAGACTTCGTCTTGCCTAGCGGCAACCCTTGACTACCCTCTGCACTCGCTCAACTTAATATCTAAGAAGGGCTTAAGGAGGGTATTGTGCTTTAAAATCCTAATCATGATGTTTTTTCACTAGGGGTGTTGCATTTAATATTGCAATTTAGAAAATTATTTAAAATGCATTTTAGTTATTAATGATTATTTACTACAAATTTTCTAAAAACGATTTATGTAAATCTCGAAAATAATATAACAAAAGTTGTTTCACGTGAAACATTCCTAAAATTTTAAATAAAAATTACTACTAGTGTATATTGTAATTAAAATCATTAAAATCTAGAACACATGTTCCTGTCTTAAAATTGCTTATAAGAGATTATTTTTATTTAGTAAATATGATTATATTTAAGAAATAATAATATAAATAAAGGTGATTATGGACTATTTGAAAGTAATTTTTAAAAAGCGATTTTATATAAATTATTTATAATTTTAGTAATAGTTATAGACAAAAGTAAAAAGCTAATAGAAAAAACATTAATGGTAATGTAAAGTATATAAAAAAAGTAAACAAAATAAAAAAAGACGATATATATTTATATATAATTTCCTAAATTTAAAATAACTTTTTTATAGAAAGTAGTTATTAAAATTAAAGTATCTTTGCTTTACCTGGATTTAGCTCAAAGTTTTTTATTAAAAAATTATATAATCTAGAGTTATCAGTACTAAGTTAATAGAACATGTTACTTAAATAAGAAGTTTTGGAGACATATTTTATTTGTTTTTCTATTCATTAAAAGATCGAAATACTATAATTTTTTGTTAGCAAAAAAAATTGCATTTACTATAGTAATAAAGTAATTCAACTTTTGCCAACTAATGTTTTTATAAATAACAAATAAATAAAATGTTATGTGAATATTCGTACAAATTCTATTAAATTATTATCTTTTTTTTTGATTATAATTAAAAATTAAATATATAATATTTTTAGATAAATGTTTTTTATAAAATTTATTAAAAAAAACGTGTTTATTATTGTATTAGTTTTTCTGAGGTGGTATAATTTTATTGACTTTTTAAATAATAAGAATAAAAAAATTTTTTCAGAATATTTGTGAATTTACTCACAAATATTCTTTAGATTTGTTTTATATATATTATCATAAGGAGGAAAAATTTATGAGTTGTAATTGTCAGTGTTCCACAGATAAGAAAAATGACCCGCGTTTTCAACAGCTTGATGAGATTATTAAACAGCATAAAGAGCAAGCAGGGTCATTAATTCCTGTATTGCACAAAGCACAGGGTATTTTTGGATATTTGCCGGAAGAAGTGCAGATTTATATTGCTGAGGGTTTAAATGTGCCATTAAGTGAAGTGTATGGTGTAGTAAGTTTTTATTCACTTTTTACTACTGTTCCTCGTGGAAAATATGTAATTAATGTTTGCTTAGGAACTGCTTGTTATGTTAAAGGGTCGGGAAGAATAATGGAAAATCTTAAAAAAGAACTAGGTATTAGTGTTGGTGAGACTACTGAGGACGGATTATTTACATTAGAAGGCTGCCGTTGTATTGGAGCTTGTGGATTGGCTCCTGTATTGACAGTAAATGACCAGGTTCATGGTCGTTTGACAGAAGATGATGTACCGAGGTTAATTAGATTATATAAACTTAAAGAAGAGCAGGCTAGTTAATAGTCGGGAGGGGAGATAAATTATGAAATCATTGGAAGAACTAAAAGCTTTAAAGGAAAAAGCTAAAGCTGAATTATCAATTCGTGATAAAGAATATTTAGCAAAAATCGAGATTGCAATGTCCACATGTGGAATAACAGCTGGAGCCAGGGAAGTGCTTAATTCAGTTTTAGAAGAACTGAAAGTTAGAAATCTAACAAATGTTCAAATTTCACAAACAGGTTGTCCTGGATTATGTTTTCATGAACCCTTACTAACTATAATCAAACCGAATCAAGTAAGATTTGTTTATGGGAAGGTTACTCCCGAGCGAGTAAAAAAAATAATATCATCTCATGTAATTAATGACCAGCCGGTAAAAGAGTGGCTAATTAACTTGGAGTAATCAAGAGGAGGGAGTAATTATGGATTTGTATCGTTCTCATATATTAGTTTGTGCCGGAACGGGTTGTACTTCTTCGGCAAGTATGGAGGTACGTGATAATTTAAAAAAAGAAATTAGTCGTTTAAAGTTGGATAAAGAAGTAATGGTAGTCGAAACAGGCTGCTTTGGTTTTTGTAATTTAGGCCCTATTATGGTGGTTTACCCTGAAGGAACTTTTTACTGCCAGGTGAAACCGGAAGATGCAAAAGAGATAGTAGAGGAGCATTTATTAAAGGGGCGTATAGTTTCTCGACTTCTATATAGTGAACCAGAAAGTGAAATAAAAGTATCAGATTTTGACAAAATAGAGTTTTTTAATCACCAAAAAAGAATTGCTTTACGAAATTGTGGTGTGATTAATCCTGAGAAAATTGAAGAGTATATAGCCCATGATGGATATTTTGCTTTAGCTAAAGTCTTGAACGAAATGACCAGAGAAGAAGTAATTGATGTTATTAAAAAATCTGGCTTAAGAGGCCGGGGTGGTGGAGGTTTTCCTACAGGATTAAAGTGGGAATTTGCCTATAAAACACCTGGTACCGTTAAATATGTAGTATGTAATGCTGACGAAGGAGACCCAGGTGCTTTTATGGATAGGAGTGTCTTGGAGGGTGATCCCCATAGTATAATTGAAGCTATGGCTATTGCTGGATATGCAATTGGAGCAGAACAAGGTTATATATATGTAAGGGCGGAATATCCTATTGCTGTAAATCGATTAGAAATTGCAATAGCACAGGCTAGGGAACTAGGATTACTAGGAAAAAATATTTTAGGTAAAGATTTTAATTTTGATTTAGATATACGTTTAGGTGCAGGAGCATTTGTTTGTGGTGAAGAAACAGCACTTTTAACATCAATTGAAGGTCATCGTGGAGAACCCCGTCCCAGACCACCATTTCCTGCAGTAGAAGGTTTATGGAGAAAACCAACATTATTAAATAATGTTGAAACATATGCAAACATCCCCGCAATTATCTTAAATGGTGCTGATTGGTTTAGTAGTATTGGTACCGAAAAAAGCAAAGGAACAAAAGTATTTGCTTTAGCAGGAAAAATTAATAACACAGGATTGATTGAAGTGCCAATGGGAACATCCTTACGTACTATTATTTATGATATAGGTGGAGGAATTCCTAATGGTAAAAAATTTAAAGCTGCCCAAACTGGAGGGCCTTCCGGTGGTTGCATTCCAGCCCATTTAATTGATACAGAAATTGATTATGATAATCTAATTGCGTTAGGTTCTATGATGGGTTCTGGAGGACTAATAGTAATGGACGAAACAGACTGTATGGTAGATATTGCTAAATTTTTCTTAGAATTTACCCAAGAAGAATCCTGTGGTAAATGTCCTCCTTGCCGCATAGGAACCAAAAGAATGTTAGAAATCTTAGAAAAAATAACGCAAGGAAAAGGTGTTCCTGAGGATATAGATAATTTAGAAACTTTAGCCCGAACTATAAAAAATGCATCATTATGTGGTTTAGGTCAGACAGCACCAAACCCTGTATTGAGTACACTTAAATATTTTCGTGATGAATATGAAGCTCATATCAATGACAAAAAGTGTCCTGCCGGAGTGTGCCAGGCTCTCTTAACCTTCTATGTTATAGCAGAAAAATGTAAGGGTTGTGGTATCTGTGCACGGGTTTGTCCGGTAGCTGCTATTTCCGGTAAACCGAAGGAGCCGTATGTAATTGACAGTGAAAAATGTATTAAATGTGGTGCTTGTATAGAAAAATGCAAGTTTGGTGCTATAGTGAAAATGTAATAAGGGGTGATAAGTTGTGGAAATGGTAAATGTAACTATAGATGGTCACAAAGTAATGGTTCCAAATAATTATACCGTTTTAGAAGCGGCTCAAAAAGCTGGGATAAATATTCCCACTTTATGTTACCTTAAAGATATCAATAAAATAGGTGCATGTCGTGTTTGTTTAGTAGAAATAAAAGGTGGAAGAGCTTTACAAGCTTCATGTGTTTATCCTGTTAGTGAAGGTTTGGAAGTTTATACAAATACCCCTGCAGTTCGTGAAGCTCGTAAAGCAGTAGTTGAATTATTGATCTCAAATCACCCGCAAGATTGTTTGAAATGTAGTCGAAATCAAAAGTGTGAATTACAGGATTTAGCTAAAAAACTAGGTATTAATGATATAAGATTTCAGGGTGCAATCAGTACTTTTAAAACAGATAAATCTTCCAAGTCTTTAGAAAGAAATCCTGATAAATGTGTTTTGTGTCGCCGCTGTGTGGCAGTATGTAATAATGTACAAGGTGTAAGTGTTTTAAATGCAATGAACAGAGGTTTTGATACAATTGTTGCTCCTGCCTTTGATCATCCTTTGGACTCTGTAAATTGTACTCTTTGTGGACAATGTATTAATGTTTGTCCTGTGGAAGCAATTAAAGAAAAAGATCATATTGAAATAGTGTGGGATGCCTTAGGAGATCCTGAAAAACATGTTGTAGTTCAGACTGCACCAGCGGTAAGAGCTGTTTTAGGTGAAGAATTTGGTTTACCTATTGGTACAAGTGTTACAGGTAAGATGGTTGCTGCTTTAAGAAGACTAGGATTTACTAAAATATTTGATACAGATTTTACAGCAGACCTAACTATCATGGAAGAAGGTCATGAATTATTAGCTAGAATTAAAAATAGTGGCAAGTTACCTTTAATAACCTCCTGTAGTCCAGGCTGGATTAAGTATTGTGAACATCATTTTCCTGAACTACTAGAAAATCTATCTACATGCAAATCACCACAACAGATGTTTGGTACTTTAGCTAAAACATATTATGCTGAAATAGAAGGAATTGATCCTGCTAAAATATTTTCAGTATCTGTAATGCCTTGTACTGCTAAAAAGTTTGAAGCAGATCGTCCCGAAATGAACGATAGCGGTTATCAAGATGTGGATGCTGTTTTAACAGTAAGGGAATTAGCCAGGATGATTAAACAAGCCGGGATTGATTTTAATAATTTGCCTGATGAAAAATTTGACCTACCTATGGGCATGGCTACTGGTGCTGGGTTAATTTTTGGTGCTACTGGTGGAGTTATGGAAGCAGCTTTAAGAACAGTTTATGAAGTTGTAACGGGAGAGACCCTATCCAAATTAGATTTTGAAGAAGTTAGAGGATTGGAAGGAATAAAAGAAGCAAAAGTAGATTTAAATGGAACGGAAGTTAAAGTTGCTGTGGCCCATGGTTTAGCTAATGCAAAAAAAATAATGGAAAAGGTAAAAGATGGTACAGCGGATTATCATTTTATTGAAATCATGGCTTGTCCCGGAGGTTGTATTGGTGGTGGAGGTACACCTATCGTAGATGCTTTAGAAAGAACAAAAATAGATGGAGACTACCGAAAATTAAGAATAAAAGCTATCTATAGTGAAGATGCCCAATTACCACTACGTAAATCCCATGAAAATCCTGCTGTTAAAAAACTGTATGAAGAATATCTAGGTCAACCACTAGGTGAAAAATCGCACCATTTATTACACACCCATTATACGAAACGTTCAAAATATCCCGAAGTTAATGGTAATTAATTAATTTAAGGAGCACTCTTTCTGAAAGTGCTCCTTTTGCTTTAGTGGCAGAAATAGGTTAAAAGTTAACAACTTATAATTATTTCCCGGGAAATCTCGACAAAATTTCCCGGGAAATAATATTTTTAAGCAAAGATCGAAAAATTAAGAGTAATATAATTGAAAAAATTTCATTAATTAATACTAAAAACTTAAACTTATTCGTATGTTTATATTGTTTCTAATTTTTCTTTACAATATAATGGAAAGAGCAATTTTTTATCAATTATTGAAATGGGAGTGTTTTTATGCTAGGTACTATTGTAAATTTTATTGCAATTATTTTAGGGAGTTTGATGGGCCTTGCTTTTAAAAAAGGTATCCCGGAAAAATATAAAGAAACTATTTTACAAGGTTTAGGAATGGCAGTTGCTTTAATTGGATTGAAAATGGGGTTTAAGGCCAATAATGAACTGATTGTTATTTTAAGCTTAGTTGTAGGTGGATTAATAGGAGAAATGATAAAAATTGATTATCATCTAGATAATTTTGCTGCCCTCTTACAAAAACGAGTTGGTTCACAGGAAGGAGATTTTGTTAAAGCCTTTGTATCGGCCAGCTTAATCTACTGTGTAGGAGCTATGGCAATTTTAGGTGCCATTGAAAGTGGATTAACGGGCAGCCATAAAATTCTATTTACTAAATCATCTCTAGATTTTATCACATCAATAATCCTTACATCTTCCTTAGGAATAGGAGTAATATTTTCCGCCTTTGTTGTATTAATTTATCAAGGGTTGATTACAATATTAGCTTCGGGAATAAAAGATCTATTAATTGAACCGGTAATTACCTACTTAACTGCTACAGGTGGGATGTTGATAGTGGGAATAGGCCTAAATATTTTGGAAATAAAAAAAATAAATGTAGCAAATCTTTTACCGGCAATTTTTGTGGCTATTGTTTTTACAATGCTAGCATTAAAATGGTTTCCTAACTTTGTATAGGAGGTTATAATCATGCAACTAAATAAAGTAGATACCCCTTCCTTAATCTTAGATAAAAGTATTTTGATTAATAATATAAAAGAAATGGGACAGCTATCAAAAAAAACGGGGGTAAAACTTAAGCCCCACATTAAAGCCCATAAATGTACACAAATTGCCAAGTTACAACAACAATACGGTGCTAAAGGTGTCACTGTTGCTAAATTGAGTGAAGCAGAAGTAATGTTTGCAGCAGGAATAAAAGATATATTAATTGCTTATCAATTAGTAGGTACAGAAAAGTTACAAAAACTTTTACAATTAATAAAAAAAGGAGCAAATATTACCTGTTTACTCGATGGGGAAGAACAGGCAGTGCTGCTTAATGATTTAGCAATTGCAAATTCAATCCAAATAAAAATTTATGTAGAAGTTGATTCTGGCTTAAATAGAACAGGTCTGGAACCAGATAAAGTGGTTCATTTTATTAAGACATTATCGAAATTTCCGGGTTTAATTTTTACAGGTATTATGACTCATGCCGGACAGGTTTATGGAGCCGGTAAAGACCAAGTTCCATTAATAGGAGAAAATGAAGGTTTAATAATGGAAAAAGTAGCAATAGAGTTGGAAAGTATAGGTATGAAAAATTTCGAAGTTTCTGTAGGTTCTACTCCTACTGTTAAATTTTCTGCATATAACCGGAAAGTGACAGAAATTAGGCCGGGAAATTATATTTTTAATGATGCTATCCAGTTAGGATTAGGTGTAGCAAATAAAAACCAGTGTTCATTAAAAGTATTAGCCACAGTAATAAGTAAGCCTACTCTTAACAGGTTGGTTATTGATGCAGGCAGTAAAACACTGGCCTTGGATAAAGGAGCACATGGGACTGAGTTGGTACAAGGTTTTGGCATTTTTATTGATTATCCAAATTTGTGTTTGGAAAGGTTATCGGAAGAACACGGTATAATTACTGCGGGAGAAGGTAAAGTACCGCAAATTGGCGAAAAAATACTTATTATTCCAAATCATGCTTGTCCAGTTGTTAATTTAGCTGATGAATTATTAATTATGGAAAATGGTTATATCACAGAAAGCTGGGCAATTGATGCTCGGGGAAAAAACAAGTAATAAATGGAGGAGTTTAAAGTGGAACAGCTGATTGATTTTATAAATATTTATGCTAATTATATAACTATTGTCAATTTGGCCTTATTTGTAATTGCTTTTATATCTTTTTTTATTGTAATTAATAGTTTAAATAAAACAAAAAAGCAATATCAAATCCTGTTAAAAGGCATGGAAAATAAAAATTTAGAAGAAATAATATTAAATAATTCTTATAAAATAAAAAATTTAGAGGAATATTTAGATGACAATAATAATAAGCTTGTACTAATAGATGAAAAACTAAGTCAATGTTTAAAAAAAGTATCATTAGAAAGATATAATGCTTTTCAAGGCATCGGTGGTGAACAAAGTTTTTCAGTAGCTATGTTAGATGATAATGGTAATGGTATTATTTTATCAAGTATCCATGGAAGAGATGATGCCAGAACATATGCGAAAACAGTTATAAATGGTAAATCTACATATAATTTGTCTGAGGAAGAAAAAAGAGTTTTAAGTAATGCTTTAAATAAAAATTCATAAAATTAACTACTTTTTTTCTAAGTTTAGGAAGGATTTTTACTAAATTTATAGAATAATAAAGTTGACTTTTACTTAATGTACTACTTATGAAATCATACTTTTTTTGATGATTTAAGACGAATCTTAATTATATCTTAAATTATATTATGAATGGGGGCTTGGCCTAAGCCAAGCTATATTTGTCTTCAAAGAAAAATCTGCTAGCGCTAACCAAAATTTTGCCTTCTTTAAGGCTTAGAAAAGGCAGGTGAAGAAATGGCCAAAAAACCAAGAAAACTAAATAAAAAATTTACAATCATGGTTGTACCCCATTCTAACTCTGCAATTCGAAGTTTGAAGATACCCTTATGGTTAATTAATGGACTAGCAGTTTTTGGTTTACTATCTTTGATGGTTATTAGTTATCTGGTAATTTCCTATTTTTATTTACAAGTAACTTTAGTAGAAAATGAAGAATTAAAAAGTATAAATAGTATTCAAGCTAAGGAAATAACGGAACTACAAAAAACTACTAAAGAAACTTTGGTTAAATTAGAAGAAATAATTGAAACTGATGCAAAAGTTAGAGAATTAGTTGGACTGAAAGAAGCAAAGAAAGATGTTAAAACATCTTCCCGTTCTCAGGGTGGACCCGGTACAAATGGGAGAAATATTCAGACTTTAACAGCTAGTGAGTTTGATTTATTACATACTTTTGGTACGGAAATGTCTCCGGAATATGAAGAAGCACAATCAACTTTTAATTATGAATTAGATAGTAAACCGGATTTAAATACAATCAATAAAATTAAAACTGATCTAGAAAAAATAAATCAAATTATTATCAATCAAGAGAATATTTTAGCAAAATTAGAAGTTGATGTTAAAAATAGATTAGATTATTTGGCCGCTATTCCAAATGGTTGGCCATTAAAAGGAAGAATCACCGATGACTTTGGATGGAGACGTAACCCTTTTACTAGAAAAACGTGGGAATTTCATGAAGGATTAGATATTGCTGCATCTTATGGTACTCCTGTAAGGGCTGCAGGAGCAGGCAAAGTGATTTTTACAGGTTGGAAACCTGCCTACGGAAAAACAGTAGTAATTAAACACGGGTACGGCTATGTTTCACAGTATGCACATAATTCAAGTATAACTGTAAAAGTTGGACAAATGGTTGAACGGGGAGATATAATTGCCCGGGTAGGAAGTACTGGAAGAAGTACCGGCCCCCATGTGGATTTCCGGATAGCATTTAATGGTCGTTGGATAGATCCTCATAAAATACTTGAAAAGTAGCGGCAAAGGAGAGAATTAAATGGTTTTTAATAAAAAGAAGGAAGAAGTAGCATATGATAAGATAGAAACATTAGTTGGTATGGGCACACATTTTCAAGGTGTCGTTTCTTCCCAAGGTACTGTACGTATAGATGGTACCTTTACTGGTGAAATCAAAACACAAGGGGATCTTGTTATTGGTGACAATGGAGTATTAGAAGCTAATGTTGAGGCGAGAAACATTTTGGTGGCCGGTGAGATAAAAGGTAACTTACAAGCTAAAGGTAAAATTGAAATTACTCCTTCCGGAAAGGTAATAGGTGATATTAAGGTTAAAAACTTAATAATAGATGAAGGTGCAGTATTTAAAGGAACATGTTTGATGGAAACTAGTCAAACTAAAAATGCTAAACCTGCTAATGAGGAAGCGGCAAAATAACCATAATTCTCTGTAAGTAATAAAACCTAATCTTAGTGATTAGGTTTTTTAAGTACTGTTAAAATAAAGGAGAGTTGAAGTGAAATTATATTGTATAATTAATCCACAAGCTGGTCGAGGAATGACAGCTAGACTCTGGCCGATAATTAAAAAAAATATTGAAAAGATTGGAGCAGAAGTAATTGTTAACTTCACTCAAAATGCAGGACATGCTCAAATACTAGCCAAAGATGCTAAAAGAATAAGAGTGGATAGAGTTATTGCGGTAGGTGGAGATGGGACAATAAATGAAGTAATAAACGGGTTAATAGATTCTGATATTCCTTTAGGCATAATTCCTACAGGGACGGGTAATGATTTAAGCAGGACTTTAAATCTTCCCCAGGATCCACTGGAAGCTATTATAGTTTTAGCAAGGGGTAAACAGTTAGCAATTAATATTGCAGAGGTAAATGGCAAGTATTTTGCAAACGTTGCCAGTGTGGGTTTTGATGCAGCTGTAGCTAATTGGGTAAACAAGAATAAGAAAATTAAAGGTAAATTAGTTTATTATTCAGCAATTATGTATAATGTTATTCGAAATAAGCATTATAACTTAACTATAAACTTGGATGGAAATATTATTGAAAAAGAATGTACTCTGGTAGCGGTAGCTAATGGTAAATATTATGGTGCCGGACAAAAAATTGCACCACAGGCAAATTTATATGATAATTTATTTGATGTTGTTATTGTTTCCAGAGTTTCCCGGATGGATATTTTGAAAACTCTTCCAGGAATTAGAGAGGGAAAACATATATTAAATCCCAGTGTAAGTATTTATAAAGCAAAAAATGTTACCATAAGTAGTTTAAATACTAATGTTCCGGTACAAGCCGATGGAGAAACATTGAAAAATTTACCCCATACATTTAGAATTAGTGAAAAAACTTTAAAGGTTTTTGTACCTTAAATTGTATAAATTATCCACCTAGTAACACATAATACAGTTGGAGGTGGAATTATGCAAAAACAAATTGCGGTAGAACCGGGTTTAAGTAATGTACGACAGGCATTACAAGCTGCTGGATATCAGGTAGTAAATTTAGAACAGGGCCAACTACAAAATGTACAATGTGTTGTAGTTTCCGGTGGTGCTGAGAATATGATGGGTATACAAACTACAATGACCAAAGCTCCTGTTATAAATGCTGAGGGTTTGACAGCAGAGCAGATTATTAAAAAAGTCCAACAGTATGAACAATAAAAAAAAGTTAAAAACAACGCTTTGCTGAGTTAATTTTAAGCTCGAAATTCTTGACGTATTATATATACGCCTGTGGTTTCGAGCTTAAAATATTAATGGCCACAAGGGATTTCTTAATATTTGTTAAAGGAATATTTACAACCAATTAATTGGTATTTAATAGAATTATGGGAAAATTAAATCAGTAAAATGAATAAGGAGGATAAAAAAAGTGGTAAGTCTCCTTACTTGGATAGATAGAAATGATAAAAAAATATTTCAATATTTTAACAGTTATTTTGAAAATGAATTAATTAATAAAATTATGTTATTCATAACAAATCTAGGTGGAGCAGTTTTTACAATAGGAATAACTATCTTAATGCTACTAAAATCAAAATATTCATATCAAGCATTAGAAGGTGCTGTCGCTTTAACGTTAAGTCATGTTATAGTTTCTTTTCTTAAAAAAATGTGTTTGCGGCCGCGACCATACCAGGTAATAAAAAATGCAAAGTTATTGTGTAAACCATTAAAGGATTTTTCCTTCCCTTCAGGGCATACAACAGCAGCCTTTGCTTTATCTATCAGTTGGTCTCCTAATTTTGTAAATTTAGCCCCCTTTTTATTTATATTAGCTACCTTAGTAGGCCTTTCCCGGGTCTACTTAGGTATGCACTATCCTTCTGATACGATAATAGGAGCAGTAATTGGCACAACCTCGGCAATAATTAGCATGTATATAATCTAGTATATACTTCTTCTTCACAAAAGAGAAAGCTGTATCACTTTTTATATTTTGTTAATTTTGCATACAATATATTTGTCTATAATTATACAAATATTCTTAATACAAAATAAGGTAGCCATAAGATGGCTACCTTATTTAGCATAAAGAAGGTTTTTATTATAAACTTCGGCTATGACCTGAGCAATTCTATCAGCCATTTGCATTACAAAACTTAGTCGGGTATTTTGTAAAACAAAATACTCCATAAAACCTCCCACATTAACAATACCTGAAATTGACAAATCACCAACAGCAGGTAAATTTTTATTTACTGCTGCTCCTGGTTTTAGTGATCCGTGGGTTATACTCACATATCCCACACTATCTAGCTTACCAAGGCAAGCGTCTACGGCAATAATTAAGGGGTTATTAAAACACATTTTTATTTCATTCAGAGTTTCCAGTATATTTATTGCATGCACAGGCTTGTCAATAGTGCCATAAATGAAACTATTATATGGTTGTTTTTTTTGTAATAGCCAACCGACAAGAGGTCCAAGGCTATCCCCTGTTGACCTATCCGTACCTATACAGAAGGTTATTAAGGGACGGTGACAATCACAATCTAATTCCGCTATTTTTTTATTAAGAAAAGAGGCACACTCTCTTACAAAAAAAGGATTGTCCATATGTAGTTTTATTTTAGTTTTAGTCGTGGTATCGGAAGTAAGAAAATTAAAGTTCAACCATTGTACCTCCTAATGATAAATTTCCTAATTAGTTTTCCCTAACTATTAGCAATTATTTATCATTTGCGAATATGAATTAATAAGCTTTTTCATTAGGAGGTATTTATGGGTAAAAATGATTTAAAAGTTGCTTTTACCTATGTAGGAGCAGTAGTAGGGGCAGGTTTTGCTTCAGGTCAGGAATTAGTAAAATTTTTTGTAATTTTTCAAAATTATGGACAATGGGGAACAATAATTACAGGGGGTCTATTCGCCTTTTTAGGTGCAGTGGTAATAATGTTAGTGAATAAGTTGGAAAGTAAAGACTATGGACAACTTTTAAAAAATATTTTTCCTTATAAAATATATAAATTTATGGATATTACTATTGCCATATCCCTTTGGTTAGGGGTAGGAGTTATGTTAGCAGGAAGTTCAACTTTATTAAAAGAGTGGTTACATTTATCAACAATAATCGGATTTATTATTACTGCTATTCTAGTATTTTTTTGTTTACAGTTAGGAAGTAAAGGTTTATTAAACACAAATACTGTATTAGTTCCGTTTTTAATTATTCTTGCTATAGGATGCAGTATGTTACAGATAATAAAACCTGTATTATATCTGAACGAAGAAATAAAAATCCAAAGTTTATTACCTAATTGGTGGATAGCAAGTTTACTTTATGTAGCTTATAACATGATTTTAGGCATAGTAGTAATTGCTTCGATTAAAGAAAAAAAAGAAAGACTTACACCCTGGGGAGGAATTATTGGAGGACTCTTGTTAGGAGTAATGTCTTTTATTATGGTTAAAGGATTGCTTTTATTACCAGGTAATTTGCTAATGGTAGAGATGCCTATGCTAGTATTGACAAGCCGAATAAACCCTTTAGTTGGTAAAGTATATGGAATTGCATTATGGATAGCATTATTTACTACTGCATTAGCTAATGCCCACTCTTTAACAATCAGAATAAGCAATAAAACAAAAAGATCATATAAAAAAATATTAGCTATAATTATCATTTCGACATTTTGTTTTATACCATGGAGATTTTCGATGCTGGTGGGATTTATTTACCCTATAGAGGGGTATTTGGCTATTCCTATTATTATCGGCATCATAATTGCCGTGTTTAGATACTAAAGGCATTAATTATATATTCAAATGGGAGAACCTGAAATCTTTAAAGCAGCATATGTCAAAAAATCAACAGGATTTGCGAACATTAAAATTATGCTTTTCGGAGCATACTTAACAATTTGTGAAATAGAATTCTTTAATTATAAAACTTTTAATTTTTTAATTTAAGTTACATAAAATTAAAAGAGAATATGAAATGGACTTTAAATATATGATAGAATAAATACAAAATTAATATATATGAATTCTACGGAGGAGAATTTACGTGAATAAAAAAGGTATTATAATTTTAATCATTATTTTATTAGGAGTTTTTGGGTATAAATTCATAGTTCGAGATAAAGCAGTTCAGGGAAAACTGGTACCTGTAGAAAATGCAGCAACAGCTTTGAATGAATCATTAAAAAATGGTAAACCAACTTTTTTAGAATTTACATCTGATAATTGTCCTGCTTGCCGTAAAGCTAAACCTTGGATTGAAGAATTTTATCAGAAATATGGTAAAGAAATTAACTTTATTCTGGCTGATGTAGATAGGGGAGGATTTACCTTAGCTCAGGATTTAGGTGTAACAGCTGTTCCTACTTTTGTATATTACAATAAAGAAGGGAAAATGATAGATGCCTTTGCTGGATATCCTGCAACTAACTCTAAGAAATACCTGGAAGAAAAAATAAAAGCATTACTAAAAAAATGATAAATTAAGGGCTCATTTTTTAACGTTAAAGAAATTATAACTTTTGGGCTAACCTTCAATCTTAATCTTTTATTTCCTGTAGCACGGTAGCACTGTAGCTACTGTAGGTTATGAAAAACCGACGAATTCGGTTTTTCTTATTTGAATATTTTCTTAGGAAATGCAAATTATAAAATATGTATACAGTATTATAAATTTGTTAAAAAAATGCAGGAATTTCAAAAAAACAGGCGAAATAGTCAGAGGTTAAATTTATTATTATAAGGGGGTTAAAAAATGAAAAGGTATTTTAAACTGATAGCTTTAATTTTAGTGTTTACATTTGTAGTATCACTGGGATTAATGGGTTGTGCCAAAAAGGAAGAGCCGAAAAAGGAGGAGCCAAAGAAAGAAGAGCCAGCTCCAGCAGAAACTAAGAAACCCAAAGTAGGTATTGTACTCTCTTCCGGTGGTAAGGGGGATAAGTCCTTTAATGACGCTGCTTTGAGAGGACTAGATATGGCTAAGGCTGAAGGCATTATAGATGATTACCATTATACTGAGCCGCCCGATATCTCTAAAGATGAAGAAAGCTTACGTTTTTATGCAGAAGAAGGTTATGACTTAGTAATAGGTGTTGGATTTATGATGGAAACTGCAATGAAAAACGTTGCCGAAGAATTTTCCAAAACAAACTTTGCTATTATTGATGCTGTAGTTGATAAGCCAAATGTTGCATCTTTAGTATTTAAAGAAGAAGAAGGGTCTTTCTTAGCAGGTGCATTGGCAGCAATGATAACGACTTCAAAGATGCCAATGGCTAATGACCAAAAAGTGGTTGGATTTGTTGGTGGAATGGATATGCCCCTAATTCACAAATTCCAGGGTGGCTTTGAGCAAGGTGTAAAATATATAGATGACAGCATTCAAGTTATCGCTAAATACGCTGGTACAGAACCATCAGCATTTAATGACCCACCCAAAGGAAAGGAATTAGCTAAAGCAGAAATAGAAGCAGGTGCGGATGTAATTTACCATGCATCTGGTGGTACAGGTGCTGGTGTATTTGAAGCAGCAGAAGAGAATAATATTTATGCTATAGGTGTAGATTCAGACCAAAACTGGATGAAACCAGGATTTATTATTGCCAGTATGTTAAAGAAAGTTGATGTTGCAGTATTTGAAACTACTAAAGCAGTAGCTGAAAACAGATTTAAAGCAGGTGTACAAGTATTTGATACAAAAGCTGATGGTGTAGGATTAACAGACTTAGAGAATTTAACAGTAGTAGAAAAACAAGCAAAGGAAGCGGGAGATATTACAGACGAACAATTAAATAAAATTAAAGAAATGAAAGATAGTATGCCACAAGAATTTAAAGAGAAAATAAAAGAAATCAGAGAAAAAATAATAAGCGGCGAAATAAAAGTAATAGATGTCACCGCAAAGAAATAGTAATTGGGACCCCTTTTTCCAGGGGTCTTTTTTACTCTAATTAGTAAGTATAGTTTTTATGGGGTATATTAAAGGAAATAAAAATATTTTAGCGAACTTTCAAGTATGATAAATTTAAATATTTTTGAATTCTTTTGCTTTTGGAAAGGAGGAAAAGGTTTTGGAATATGTTTTGGAAATGAAACATATCAGTAAAAGTTTCCCGGGAATAAAAGCCAATGATGATATTAACTTTCAATTAAAAAAAGGGGAAATACATGCTTTGGTTGGTGAAAATGGAGCAGGTAAATCTACCTTAATGAATATACTTTTTGGTTTATATCAACCAGATGAGGGTGAAATCTGGATAAAGGGTGAAAAAAGAATTATCAATAATCCCAATATAGCAATAGATTTGGGTATAGGAATGGTCCATCAGCATTTTATGTTAGTTCCTCCTTTAACAGTAGCAGAAAATGTAATTTTAGGTATTGAACCGAAAAAAGGGTTATCTTTAGATATTAAACAAGCAATTAAAAATGTAAAAGATATTTCGGAACAATATGGTCTAAGTATTGATCCTCAGGCCAAGATAAATCAATTGTCTGTAGGAATGCAGCAACGGGTTGAAATAATTAAAACACTATACCGGGGGGCAGATATCCTTATACTAGATGAACCCACTGCAGTTTTAACACCACAGGAAATAAAAGAGTTATTTAAAATAATGGAACAGTTAATTAAACAAGGTAAAACCATTATTTTTATAACCCATAAATTAAAAGAAGTTATGGAAATTTCCAATCGTGTTACAGTTTTACGAAGGGGTAAGACAATAGGCACTGTTGAAACTGAAAATACTAGCGAGGTACAATTGGCAGAAATGATGGTCGGCCGTAAGGTAGTATTAAAAGTAGCTAAAAAACCAAAGCAACCCGGCGAAATAGTTCTGGAAGTTAATAATTTACACACATTTAATCAAAGAGGTATTGAAGCCTTAAAAGGTGTATCTCTGGAAGTACGGGCTGGTGAGATCTTAGGTATAGCAGGGGTTGCAGGAAATGGCCAAAGTGAACTAATAGATGTTATTGTAGGGCTTCTACCAGCTAAAAAGGGTAGTATTAAATTAAAAAACACTGATATTACCAAAGCTTCCATAAGAGGACGAAGAAGAAAAGGTATTGGTCATATACCCGAGGATAGACACCACAGGGGATTAGTACTTGATTATACTGTAGCGGAAAATCTTGTTCTGGGTGATCATAACATAAAACCTGCTAGTGATAAAGGAATTATAAATTATAATTCTATATTTAAAAAAGCTGACAGGCTAATTGCGGAATTTGATATAAGAACACCCAGTAAAGATACCTTTACCCGTTCATTATCTGGCGGAAACCAGCAAAAAGTAATAGTTGCCCGTGAGTTTGATATTGAACCCAGCTTATTAATTGCGGCTCAACCCACCCGTGGAGTAGATATTGGTGCAATAGAATTTATCCACCAGAGAATAATTGAACAAAGAGATAAAGGTAAGGCAGTATTGTTGGTTTCATCGGAATTACAGGAAATAATGTCCCTTAGTGACAGGATTTTAGTTATGTTTGAAGGTCAAATTGTTGGTAAAGTTGACCCGAAAACGACCAGTGAAGAAAATATAGGTTTAATGATGGCAGGAATAAAAAGGGGTGAAACCCAGAATGAAAAATAAAGAGGTAATATTTAAGAGATTTTCAGATATATTAATACCTTTCATTGCTATTTTAGCTTCGTTGCTTCTGGCAGCTTTGGTGCTCTGGCTCGTTGGCTATGACCCGGTAAAAGCATTTTCCTCCTTAGCCAAAGGTGCTTTTGGTGATAGTCGAAAAATAGCCAATACTTTACTGGAAGCGACACCCTTAATTTTTACCGGACTGGCAGTTGCCTTTGCTTTTCGTTGTGGTTTATTTAATATTGGGGTAGAAGGGCAATTGTTAGTTGCTTCAGTGGCTGCAGCTTATATGGGGTTTAAGTTTACTAACTTGCCTATGATAATCCACTTACCTTTAAGTATCCTGGCAGCAATGCTTGTTGGAGGTTTATGGGCATCAATTCCGGGGGTTCTTAAGGCTAAACTAGGCGTCCATGAAGTAATTAATACTATTATGATGAATTACATTGCCTATGCTTTAGTTGCTTACTTAGGCACTAAGGTTTTAATTGAACCACCTGGAGCAATTCCCCAAACACCGGAAATTTTACCATCAAGTCATTTAGTTCAAATTAGGGAGTTTTTTAATATAAATTCACGCTTAAACATAGGCTTTTTATTAGCATTATTAGCCGGTTTTCTGGTTTACTATATACTGTGGCGAACGGTATTGGGTTATGAAATTAGGGCGGTGGGTTTAAACCCTCATGCTGCAGAATATTCTGGTATAAGTGTAACCCGTAATATAATTATGGCCATGATTATAAGTGGCATGTTAGCGGGGCTGGCCGGTGCTGAGAGGGTCCTTGGCTTGCATTTTAGATATATTCAAGGCTTTTCGCCTGGGTACGGTTTCATTGGTATTGCCGTTGCCTTATTGGGGAGGAATACTCCCCTTGGGGTAATCATGGCAGCATTATTATTTGGGGCTCTCGATAGCGGTGGTGCTTATATGGCCAGGGTTACCAAAATACCCAATGAAATAGTAGGTATAGTACAAGCAGTAATTATATTTTTTGTTGCATCTGATTATGCCTTTAGAAAAAGACTGGAATTATTAAATGGCAGAAAGGTGGTGAAAGGGGATGTTTGATACTTTATTTAGTCTGGATATTTTACAAGCGACTTTAAGGATGGCCACACCCCTTTTCCTGGCAGCATTAGGCGGTCTATTTTCTGAAAGATCTGGAGTTGTAAATATTGCCTTAGAAGGATTAATGTTATTAGGCGCCTTTTTCGCAGCAGTGGGTTCTTATTTCACTGGCAACCCCTGGCTTGGTGTTTTAACAGCTATGATAGTAAGTGCTTTATTTGCCGGGATTCATGCTTTAGTAAGTATAAGGTATAAGGCTGACCAAGTTGTAAGTGGTACAGCACTCAATTTGCTGGCCGGTGGTTTAACTGTTTTTCTTTTAAATGTTATTTTTAATACATCAGGGACTTCTCCTAATGTACCTAAATTACCTACCTGGTTATGGTTTAATCCTATTGTTTATATAGGTTTGGTTTTAGTTATTATTGTTCATTACATAATCTGGTATACCCCCTTTGGACTAAGGATCCGTTCTGTGGGTGAGCATCCAATGGCTGCAGATACGGTAGGGATTAATGTTTATACCTTAAGATATATTTGTGTAATATTAAGTGGTGTATTTGCAGGTTTAGCAGGAGCAGACTTAGCAATAGGTGAACTATCTATTTTTAGGCAAGGCATGTCAGGAGGCAGAGGGTTTATTGCCCTGGCAGCTCTGATTTTTGGGAAATGGACGCCATTGGGTGCACTGGGAGCAAGTCTTTTATTCGGATATGCCCAGGCAGCTCAAATGCGATTAATAGGATTTTCCATACCCAGTGAGTTTATCGAGATGATTCCATACATTGTTACCATGGTAGCCCTAGCAGGTGTTGTTGGACGTTCAACTCCACCTGCTGCTGTAGGAAAGCCATATGAAAAAGGAAATAGATAAACAAAAAACCCTGAAGTTTCAAGTTTCTTCAGGGTTTTGTAGTTATGTAAAACATGAGTTAACCTAATTATATTGTATGTTATAATAAAAGGAAGTGAGGTGAATAGCAATGAATTTTAATTTTATAGATTTTGCAATTATAATTTTATTAATATTAGGAGCTTTCAATGGTTACCGACAGGGCTTTATTGGAAGCCTTGTGGGTTTTTTGGGAAGTATAGTAGCCTTATTATTATCAATAAAATTTTATAAACCATTTGCAGGACTATTGAATGAAAAATTTGGAATACTATCAAGTATCCACGGTTTTTTATCCGAGCATTTACCTTTACCAGTTGAAGTTAGTACTGCCCCCATCAATCAAACGGGGTTAAATATTTTAATTATGAAAGTAAACAGTATGACTTTGCCGGAATTCATAAAACAACAGGTTATCGAGCAGGCCCAAAATCTAGCCCATACTGCGGGACAATTTGGTATTGCCAATGCTGGTGAACTGCTAACTTACATTGTAGCCATCACATTATTAAATGGACTGGCTTTACTTCTTTTATGGTTCTTAATTGATAAAATACTTTTTATTGTCGCTAAAATCTTATCAAGAAGTTTAGATAATACTTTTTTAGGTGGTGTAAATAGAATAGCAGGGCTAGTAATGGGAATAGCCATTAATGCCTTAGGACTAATAGTTTTCGTTGGTATTTTAACCCTGTTTTTAGAGGTAACAGGTCAAGCCCGATCCAGTATGCTTGTTGCTTTAGCTAAGACCGCAAATCAGTCGGTTCTGGTTCCTTACTTTAAACAAGGCTATAATATCATCTTGAGTAAAGTAATCAGTTTTATTTAACTTCCACACTAAGACACTTATATTGGGGTGTAACTAATGATGATAACACGTTATCGTGTATATTCCGACCATTTACAGCAAAAATTTGGCGAAAAAGTATACAAGCTACCTATTAATTTACCAGGAACCTGTCCTAATAGAGATGGAACTTTAGGTACCGGAGGGTGTATTTTCTGTGATGCAGAAGGTGCTGGATTTGAATGTCTTCCTAATACCCTTTCGATAGAAAAGCAAATAGAAAAAAATAAAAATTTTTTTAAAAAGAGATTTAACGCCCGGAAGTTTATCAGTTATTTTCAGGCCTTTACAAACACATATATGTGTCTAGATGAATTTAAAGATAATATTCAAGCGGCTGCTAAGGATCCTGATATTATCGGTATATCTATTTCTACCCGACCTGATTGTATAAATGATCTTTACCTAGACTTTTTACTAGAAATTAAAGAACAAAAGGGGTTAAACATAAATATTGAGTTAGGATTACAAACTGTAAACTATCATACCCTGAGTCGGGTTAACAGAGGACATACTCTGGCGGAATTTATTGATGCTTTATTGAGAATTAAAGCTAGAGGTTTTGAAAGTGTAGCCCATGTAATCTTAAATTTACCAGGAGATGATATGCTGGACGTTATAGAAAATGCCAAGATTATATCAGCACTGGGTGTTAACTATGTTAAGCTACATTCCCTTTATATTGTTAAGGGAACAAAACTTGGAAATATGTTTGAACAAGGACTAGTTGAACTAATATCGCTGGATCAATATATTGAGCGGGTTGTTACTTTTATAGAATACCTGGACCCCAAAATAGTAATTCAAAGATTGGTTGGTAAAGGGCCTCAAGGTAATCTGCATTTTTGTAACTGGAGTACAAGCTGGTGGAAAATTAAACGACGTATTGAAGAAGTATTGGAGGAAAAAGACACCTATCAAGGGAGGAAATTTAATTACCTAAATGGTAAAGTTTTAAAGGTAAAAAACATTTAAAAGTTGGTGATTAAATGGATTTTTCCACAAGAGTAAAAACCTTTTTAAAAACAGGTAAAATCAATACATATGCCCAGTTAAAAAAATACTTATTAGAGGAAAAAAAAGATAATATTGATATTTCTCAGGCCTTAGCTAGGTTATCTTTTAAAGAAAGAGAAGAATTGTTGAGTGAGGTTTGGGATAGTATCTCTAACCATAAGAAAAAAATATTAGTTTCCCATTTATATTTGGACAATTGGAATAAGCTTATAGATAGATATGATGAATTGAAAGAAGATGAACAGGTCAAAACATTAGAGATTTTAGGATATATATCTCATCCTGATCTTATAAACTTTTTATTAGAACAAATGAAAAGCAAGAAAGAAAGCATCAGACTAACAGCGAGTACAGCTCTGAAAAATCAGGATCCTCAGCTGATCTTAGAGCCTATCCTTTTAGCCTTAACCCAGCCGGACCAGTGGCTTCCTTCTCGGGTTTTTGAAGTATTAACTTGCATTGGTCCAGATTTAAACAAACATTTAATAGAAATGGTGGATAAAGTTGATGTACAGGTCCAAGAAATAATTGTTCAGGTTTTAGGTGAAATTGGTGATAAGTCTTGCCTGGCAGTTTTTGAAAAGCTTGCTAAGATATCTGAAGGGAACCTGCGAAAAAGAATTGCCGAGGCCTTAAGGGAGTTAAAAATAAGACAAAGCTGGCCCATTTTAATTAAACTAATGGATGAAAATGAATGGCAAACCCGTATGTTAGCTGTTCAGGCCTTGGGGCAACTGGGTATTGCAGAAACCATTCCTCTTTTAGAACAAAGAAAAAATTTAGAAACAGACCCTATTGTTAAAGAATGTATTATAGATGCTATCAGTCAAATCGAGGAAGCCAGTCTGCCTGTAGCTGTAAGTTGGGTAAGGGAGGGGTGATAAAATGGAATTTATTAATTTTCAAGAATTTTTTAATATTATAGACCCCAAAGAGATAATTTTATTAGGTTATAGCTTTTTAAAAGTTATAGGTATTTTTATTATTTCTAGAGTTGTTTATAAGTTTGGGGCAATTGCAATAGACCAGATGTTTAAAGATAGGTTCAACCTTAATGAGCATTTGAAAGTAGAACAGCGCAGAATAGAAACTTTAAGCAGGTTGTTAAAAAGTTTATTATCATATCTTTTATACTTTATTGCCATTGTTACCTCATTAAAAATTTTTGGTGTACCAATTGAAACTGTTTTAGCTGGTGCAGGTATATTGGGCTTAGCTGTAGGTTTTGGTGCCCAAAACTTGGTCAAGGATATTATATCCGGGTTTTTTATCATCTTCGAAGACTTATATGCTGTAGGGGAATACATTAAAATTGATGATAAGTTTGGAATGGTTGAAGAGATAGGGCTAAAGACTACGAAAATAAGGGCATGGACAGGTGAATTATATATGATTCCCAATGGTAGTGTTGAACAGGTAACCAATTATAACCGGGGAAGTATGAGGTCAATAGTTGAGGTGGGTATTGCTTATGAAGAAGATATTGATAATGCAATTAAAGTAATTGAAAAAGCCTGTGACAAAGTATATTTGGAAATGCAGGAAGTTATAGATGAAAAACCAAATGTAATGGGAGTAATCGCCCTTGCCGATTCCAGTGTTAATATTAGAGTAACTGCCACTGCCAAAGGCTTAAATCACTGGGCTCTAGAACGGAAGCTTAGACAGAGAATTAAGGAAGAATTTGATAAAGAAGGAGTAGAAATCCCATATCCACGAAGGGTGATTATAAATGGTGGTGAACTAGAAACTGGTAGCTAGCTAATAGTAATTTTGTTTAACTTATTACCAGTCACAACTGACTAGTAATTAATCGGGGGTGTTATTTATGCCTATTCCATTTAACGTAGGAGATGTTGTGAAAACAAAGAAATCCCATCCCTGTGGAGGTGATGAATGGGAAGTATTAAGAACAGGTGCGGATTTCAGAATAAAATGCCTAAAATGCCAGCATCAAACCTGGATTAGTCGCCCTAAGTTTGAAAAAGCGGTAAAAAAAATCATAAAAAAAGTGGAGGAGTGAGAGAATTTATAATACAAAAAAACCTGGACACTAGTTACTTTATTTGATATAATTCTTTGATGTACAATCCCTGCTTCACATGTTTTAAAGTGAAGCCGTTAGTCCATAGGGAGGAGGTGGATACACTATGCGCCAATACGAACTGCTATTTATTGTTAAGCCTGATGTTGACGAAGAACAGTTAGAAGCAGTTATAGGTAAGTACACTGCCCTTATCGAAAAAGAGGGTGGTGAAATCATTAAAGTGGATAAGTGGGGTAAACGTAAATTCGCTTATGAAATTGATAAAAAATGGCGAGATGGGTTTTACACACTAATTCAGTTTAATGGTGAGCCTGCGGTTGCTAGTGAAGTAGACAGGGTGATGAAAATTTCCGATGAAATCATCCGTCACATAATCACTAGAATAGGAGAATAGGAGACACTTCCGGGTTTTCCGGAGAGGAGTGTTTATATGCTAAATAAGGTTATTTTAATCGGCCGGTTAACCAAAGACCCAGAACTGAGATATACACCATCAGGTGTTGCTGTTGCAACATTTACTTTAGCAGTTGATCGTCCTTTTACTAATCAGCAAGGTGAAAGGGATACCGACTTTATACCTATAGTTGTTTGGCGTAAGCAAGCAGAAAATTGTGCCAATTATATTGGTAAAGGCCGTTTAGTTGCTGTTGAAGGACGAATTCAAGTACGTAGTTATGATACAAATGAGGGTCAAAGACGTTGGGTTACTGAAGTAGTGGCCGATAATGTTCGTTTCTTAGACAGGGGTAAAGGAGATCCTAACGTGGATCAAGGTGACTCCTCCTTTGGAAATGAAGTAAGTTTTTCCGATGAAGATATTCCGTTTTAATAAAGGAGGGAAACAATGGCTAAAAGAGATCGTGGTAGACGGCCTAGAAAACGCATTTGTGCCTTCTGTGTAGATAAAATCGAAAGTATTGATTATAAAGAAGTAAATAAGCTTAAAAAGTATATTACAGAACGAGGCAAAATTTTACCACGCCGTATTTCCGGTAATTGTGCCAAACACCAAAGACAGTTAACAACTGCTATTAAAAGAGCTAGAGTTATGGCTTTACTGCCATTTACAACTGAGTAAAACAAAAAGGGAGCTATCTTTCTTAGCTCCCTTTTTAGTTTGTTAATAATAAATAAATATGTTAAACTTTTGCACAGAAAGTAATACTTTCTGTATAATAAAAAAAGGAACAACCTCTTATCTTAGAGAAGTATTCATTTTTAAAAGAAAATGGGAGGTTAAAATAATGCCTGACTACCAGTTTGACATAGCTAAAAATGCTAAAGTCCTTGATGAACTAAAAGCAGATTTAATAGGTACAGTTGGGAATTTATATAGAAATATTATCAAAGGATCCCAAGAAACCATTATCGATTGCCTGGCAGCAATAATTATTACTGTTTATATAATAGGAAGAAGGTTGGGTATAAAATTTTACCAGGTTGATGAAGCAATTGGTAACCAGTTAAGAAATTCTGCAGGTAGTAATCATGAAGTTGAAAAATGGTTTAATGATATTACTTCTCTTAAACAATATTGGAATGATATGAAATAATGGGGTGACATAAGTGCAAAATACCATTACAACTAAGGCAATGGCAGAAGGTGCTTTATTAGCTGTTATAACGGCAATCTTAGCCTTATTAGGGGCATTTATTCCATTAGCAAATTTCTTGACTTTTTTAGTGGTCGCAGTTCCTATAATAATTGTTATTGTTAGAAATAATTTATCTACGGGTATTATCTCTTCTATAGTAGCGGCTTTTCTAGTGGGTATTTTAGCAGGCCCTATTGTTGCCGTATTTTTTTACCTGCAATTTATGTTAATGGCTCTAGTTTATGGTCATTTGTTTAAAAATAGATACGGATCAGGAAAAATATTGGTAGCCGGAACTTTTATTGCTGCCCTTTCAACTATATTGATAATAGTTATTACCATGTTTATTGGGCAAGTAGGTTTAGAACAACAAAAACAGGCTTTGTTTGAAACTGTTGACCGAACCATAAAAATTTATGAAGATTATGGTATGATGAAGCAATTTGAAGAAAAGGGAATTAATAAAGAGCAGTTAAGAACAATGCTAACTGATATGATTAAATTGTTTATTAGAGTATTACCGGCTCTATTAGTCATTGGTAGTGTCTTTACTGCAGTTACTCATTTTATCATGGCTAGAATGGCCTTAAAACGGTTGGGACATGAAATTCCCAAATTTCCTCCATTCAGTGAATGGCATTTACCATGGTATACTATCTGGGGACTAATTTTAGGTTGGGCAAGCTATTTATTAGGTGATATCTATAATAGAGAAGTTTGGCAAATACTGGGTCAAAATATTATGATTGCTTACGGGATGATTTTATTTGTCCTGGGGCTTTCGGTGGTTGCTTTCTATATAAGGAAATATAAGCTTTCTAGGGTAAATCGTCTACTAATACTCCTATTGGCAGTAATCATGTTTCAAGTTTTTGTTATTAGTACAATATTGATAGGTATGTTTGATTTAGTTATGGACCACCGCAAATTAAATAAAAGGCAAAAAGCTTCTTAAAGGGGAAAATTTTATGGATAATAATAAGGTTTTTACAGGCCTTATTCTTGTTTTTTCCTTGGTTAGTATTTACTATTTTAATACCAACTTTAGTTGGTTAGGGATTTTATTTTGGGGCCTTCTGGTAACAGCGGCTACTTATGGATACTATTTTTATGTTTTAAGAAAGAGAAAGCAAATAAAAAACAACCTGGAAAAAAGCATTTTAGATAAAATTTCTATTGGCATTGTAGCTATTGATTCAAAGGGAGATATAATTTGGTATAATCCCAAATTTAAAGAAATTATAAGTAAAAAAGGTTTCTTAGCAGGCAAACTGAATCAATATCTTCCAAATTTACAATTTAAAAAACATTCCCAGTTTCAGGAAATATTAACCCAGCAAATAGCCATTAAAGATAAAATCTACCAAATAAAAGTTTCGCCCTTAAAAGAAAATTTACGGGTTGTTTTTTTAAATGATATAACAGAACAGACAATATTTATACAGAAAACCCAGACAAAAAAGCCTGTCATCGGCATTATTCAGATTGATAACTACTCAGAAGTATTGGAAACAATAGAAGAAGATATAAGACCTCTATTATTTGCTGAACTCGATAAACTTATAAGTGATTGGGCTTTAGAAAGGGATGCTTACATTAGAAAGTTTGCTGATGATAAATACCTGGTCTTTTTAACAGAGGAGGCTCTAAAAAAAGGTGAGGAAAGTAAATTTCAAATTCTAGATAAGGTAAGGAGCATGGATTTTGGTAAAATTCCAGTTACCATTAGCATTGGATTTGGAATTTGGGAAGATAGCTTAATAGAATTAGGTCGTCTTGCCCATCTTTCCTTGGAGTTAGCCCTAGGTCGGGGGGGAGACCAGGTAGTTGTTAAAAGTCCTGAAAAGGTCTGGTTTTATGGTGGTAAATCACAGGCTCTAGAGAAAAGGACGAAGGTTAAAGCTAGAGTTGTTGCTCACACATTAAAAAAGATGATTTTGGATGCCGAAAATGTGATAATTATGGGTCATGAAGGTTCAGATTACGATAGCCTTGGTTCTTCGTTGGGTCTGGCCTCGGCTATCAGAAATATGGGGAAAATTCCCTATATTGTAGTGGAACAGCGTAATGAATCCTTAGATAAAATACTTACTGTTTTGGATAAAAGCAAATTTGCTGGTATCTTTATCAGGCCCGCGGATATTAGAAGAATTGAAGTGGAAAATTCATTATTAATTATTGTAGACACCCATAAACCAAGTATGGTAGTGGAACAAAACCTTTTAAATTTAATAAACAAAATTGTAGTTATAGACCATCACCGCCGGTCAGAAGAATTTATTGATAATGCCAGTTTGGTATATCTTGAGTCCTATGCTTCGTCTACTTCAGAACTGGTTACTGAATTAATCCAGTATTTAGGAGATGAAGTAGAAATTGATAGCTGGGCGGCTACTGCTTTATTAGCCGGAATTACAGTAGATACCAAAAGTTTTGTTTTCCAGACTGGTGTTAGGACTTTTGAAGCTGCTTCTTATCTAAGAAGAATTGGTGCAGACCCGGTTTTGGTTCGAAAACTGCTAAGGGATGATCTGGCTAAGGTTACCCAAAAGGCAGTTATTATTGAAAATTCCCAAATTATTAAAGACCATATTGCCTTAGGGTATTATCCACAACCAGTAGATAATGCTCAAGTACTGGCTGCTCAAGGTGCAGATATGTTGCTTAATGTGGATGGAATAAACACATCATTTGTTCTTTGTCCTTTATATGAAGGTGGAGTTACAATTAGTGCCCGTTCGACAGGGGAAACAAATGTACAATTTCTTATGGAGAAGCTGGGTGGCGGTGGACATTTAACTGTTGCAGGAGTCCAATTAAAGGATAAATCTTTAGAAGAAGCTATAGAAATTTTAATTCAATTAATAGATGAAAATTATTAAGGAGGAAGGAAAATATGAAAGTGATCTTGCAAGAAGATATAAAAGCATTGGGGAAAAAAGGTGATATTATAGAGGTAAAAGAGGGTTATGCCCGAAACTATTTATTACCCAAAAAGTTAGCTGTTGAAGCTAATGAAAGTAATGTTAAGGAACTAAATCGGCAGAAAAAGATAAAAGCCGATCGAGCAGAAAAAGAGCGTCAGGAAGCAGAAAAAATAGCTGAAAAAATTAAAGCTATAACTGTTAATTTAAAGGTTAAAAGTGGTGAAAATGGTAAACTTTTTGGTGCTGTTACAACCAAAGACATTGCCGAAAACCTGGTAAAAATACATAAATTAAAGATTGATAAAAGAAAAATTGAATTAGATGAAAACATTAAATCTATTGGGGAGTATGATATAAAAATTAAGCTTCATCCAATGGTTCATGCTCAATTAAAAGTTAAAGTTTTACCGGAGTAACTATTTTTTAGCTCAACTGATCTGTCAGGTTCCAAAAAAAGTGTTAAGAATTACCAATAAGCTAACTCGGGAGAGGAGAAAATGGAATCTTCGGTTTTTGATCGTACACCCCCTCAAAATCAGGAAGCAGAACAGGCTGTCTTAGCGGCAATGATGCTGGATAGAGATGCAATATATGAGGCTTTGCAAATATTAAAAGAAAGTGATTTTTATCGAGAAGGACATAGAATTCTTTTTCAAACTATTGTAGAACTAGCTGAAAAAGGAGAGCCTGTCGATCTAATAACAATAACGGAAAAATTAAGAAAAAATGATAATGTGGAAAAAGTCGGTGGGGTTGGCTATATCGCTGAGGTAGCAAACTCCATTGGAACTTCGGCCAGTGTGGCACATTATGCCCAGATGATTAAAGAAAAATCCCTGCTTCGCTCCCTAATTAAAATTTCCACTAACATTATTAATCGGGGTTACGAAGCCGGTGAAGAAGCGGAACAACTTTTAGACGATGCTGAGCGAATGATCCTGGAAATTTCTCAGGGGCGTATCCGTAGTGGATTAATACCTATTAAAGAAGTAATTGAAAATACTATTGAAAAACTGGAATATTTACATAATAAAAAAAGTGAAATTACAGGATTAACCTCAGGGTTTAAAGATTTAGACAACTTTACATCAGGTTGGCAAAATTCTGATTTAATTATTATTGCTGCCAGACCAGCTATGGGTAAAACTTCATTTTGTTTAAATATTGCTCAAAATGCTGCTTTAAAGGTCAATGTACCTGTTGCAATTTTTAGTCTCGAGATGTCTAAGGAGCAGTTAGTACAAAGGATGATCTCATCTACTGCCGAAATCGATCAACAAAAACTAAGGACAGGCCGTCTTTATGATAAAGAATGGATTGCTCTCACAAATGCTATAGGCCCCCTGGCCGATGCTCAAATATATATTGATGATACCCCGGCAATTTCCGTCCGGGAGATTAGAGCTAAAACCAGAAGATTAAAAGCAGAAAAAGGATTAGGACTTATTGTAATAGACTATTTGCAATTAATGTCCAGTGGAAAACGTTCAGAAAGCAGACAGCAGGAGATCTCGGAAATTTCCCGTTCCTTAAAGGCTTTGGCTAGAGAATTAGATGTGCCTATTATTGCCCTTTCCCAGTTAAGTAGGGCAGTCGAGCAAAGTAATGACAAACGGCCTAGTTTAAGTCACTTACGGGAATCAGGGGCACTAGAACAAGATGCTGATATAGTAATGTTTATCTACCGGGATGAATATTATAATCCGGAATCAGAAAAATTAGGAATAGCAGAAATTATTATTGCTAAACATAGGAATGGTCCGGTAGGTAGTGTGGAATTATCCTTTAGAAAAGAATTCACTAAATTTGGTGATCTCTCTAGACGGGAGATGTAAGATTAAAATTTAGGTTAAATTTGTGCGAAGCGAAACTTAAAAACTGAGCTGAGCTCAGTTTTTTCTTGTCGAGAAAATACGAATATTTATTTATCATTAATAAAAATAATTCGGATTTTAACTTGACCATAAGGTATATTATTGGTAAAATAACATTGGTTTGTTATGAATATCTCATCTTAAGCTATTGGAGGAATGAATTATTTTAAAACTCAAGTAGATAACTTATAAAAGTATCTATTTGAGTATTTTTGTGTGCACTTCAATTAAACTAGAGGAGGTTTACCATGCAAAACAAGTTTGACGTTCTAATTATTGGTGCCGGACCAGCAGGTATTTTTACTGCTTTGGAATTGAATAAAATGAATAATAATTTAAAAATTTTGATAGTTGATAAAGGACGAACTATTGAAAAAAGGACATGTCCGGAAAGAACTCAAGGTTACTGTAGTAAATGTTCCGTTTGTGGAATTACTTCAGGTTGGAGCGGAGCTGGTGCCTTTTCTGATGGTAAACTTTCCCTTTCCCCAGAAGTAGGTGGCCGGATAACCGATTACATGTCTCAGGAAGAAGCTCAAGAACTCATTAATTATGCCGACCAATATTATTTAAACTTTGGTGCCCGTGATGTAGTTTTTGGTTTAAATAACCAAAGGGTAGAAGATATAGCTTATGAAGCATCCAAACATGCTATCCAGTTGATAGCTTGTCCTGTTCGCCATTTGGGTACTGAACATGCATATACGGTCTTAAAAGGGATGCATGATTTTCTCACTAGTAAACTTCACATAGAATTCTGGGAGTTAACTAAGGCTGAAGAACTCATTGTGGAAAATGGTAAGGTTAAAGGTGCTATTGTTTCCCGAAAAGGTGAGAGATTAGAAATTACTGCTACTTATGTCGTTGTAGCTCCGGGTCGAGGTGGAGCGGAATGGTTAAAACAACAAACGGATAAACTGGAAATAAATACTGAAAATAATGAAGTGGATATTGGGGTTAGGGTTGAGGTTCCCAATTCCATAATGGATCATTTAACAAAAGATCTTTATGAAGCTAAATTAGTATATTACTCTGATACATTTGATAACAAAGTCCGCTCTTTTTGTATGAATCCAGGAGGGGTAGTATCTGGCGAACAATATGATGGAGATGTAGCTGTTGTTAATGGGCATAGTTATGCCGATCCCCAGCTAAAAACCCAGAATACTAATTTTGCTTTACTGGTTTCTACCCGCTTCACAGAACCTTTTAACCAACCTATAGAGTATGGTAAATATGTGGCCCGATTGGCCAATATGTTGACCGGTGGTGGAATAATGGTACAGAGGTTAGGGGATTTGTTAAAGGGTAGAAGGACAGATTATGACAGGCTGAAAAAATCTACTACTATACCTACTTTAAAAAGTGCTGTTCCAGGTGATTTAAGTTATGTATTACCTGAAAGATATTTAACTTCCATTACTGAAACCCTGAGGGCCTTTGATAAAATTGCGCCTGGTTTATATAGCAGAAACACTTTATTATATGGTGTAGAAGTTAAATTTTATTCTTCTAAAGTTAAGGTCAATAATAATTTTGAAACTCAAATTCAAAATCTATATACTATAGGGGATGGAGCCGGTATTACCAGGGGTTTAATGCAGGCTTCAGTAACTGGAATCGTAGTTGCAAGGGATATACTAAATATAGGTTAAGGTTTCCCTTTACATTGTTTCGCTAGGTTGAGGTTAAGGAATTTTAAGCTATAGAAATTGGAATTTCTATAAATAATACTGGTCACTAGTCATTAGTACTAGTAACCAGTCACTAAATAATTAGAGGTGATTGTAATGCCGGCAGTAGTTTTGATAGGTGCTCAATGGGGAGATGAAGGTAAAGGTAAAATAACAGACTATTTAGCTCAAAGAGCGGATGTTGTAGTAAGGTACCAAGGTGGAAATAACGCTGGTCATACAGTGGTAGTAGGGGATCAAGAGTTTAAGCTTCACCTGATCCCTTCTGGAATTCTTTATCCAGGTACGACCTGTGTCATTGGTAACGGAGTGGTAATTGACCCCAAAGTACTGGTGAAGGAACTGGATTATCTTAAATCCAAAAACATCAATACAGATAGCTTACGTATTAGTGAACGTGCACATTTAATTATGCCTTATCATATTCGTTTAGATGAACTAGAAGAAGAACGTAAAGGTATTAATAAAATAGGTACAACCCGTAAAGGTATTGGACCGGCATATATGGATAAAGCTGCTCGGGTTGGTATAAGAGTAATAGATTTACTAGACAAAGATGAGTTTAGTGAAAAATTAAAACGCAATCTGCAAAGTAAGAACAACCTTTTAGAAAGAGTCTATGAAGTGAAAGGTTTTGACTTCCAGGAAATCTACTCAGAGTATTTAGGCTACGCTGAGAAAATAAAACATCTAGTAGCAGATACTTCAGTAATAATTCATGATGCTTTAGATGAAGGTAAAAATGTTTTATTTGAAGGAGCCCAGGGCACTTTACTGGATTTAGATCACGGTACTTTCCCTTATGTAACTTCTTCCCATCCTGTGGCAGGAGCAGCATGTATCGGGGCCGGAGTAGGTCCAACTGATATTAGTAAAGTAATTGGTGTTGTTAAAGCATATACCACCCGGGTGGGCGAAGGTCCTTTCCCCACGGAATTAACCGGTGAAATGGGAGACCTAATTCGTAATATAGGTCATGAATATGGTACAACTACCGGAAGACCTCGTCGTTGTGGTTGGTTGGATTGTGTAATTTTGAGATATGCAGCCAGAGTAAGCGGACTGGATAGTATAGCCATAACCAAATTAGATGTTCTAGATCAGGTGGAAAAGATAAAAATTTGTGTAGGGTATAAATACAATGGCCAGGAATTAAGAAATTTTCCTTCCAGTCTAAAAGTACTTGCCCAATGTGAGCCTATCTATGAAGAAATGGACGGTTGGTTAGAAGATACTACCCATATTCGGAGCTATGATGAACTTCCTGAAAACGCTAAGAAATATATTGAAAGGATAACAAGACTAATTGGCGTCAAGTCAGCTATTATTGCAGTTGGACCCAAAAGGGAACAGACCATAGTAATAGATACTATTTTTGAAAGTTAATGAGGCCACTAACCCACTAAAAAGACCTGCGGGAGCATCCTATTTGTTTCTTAGTTGACTAAAAGATTATCTATATTTAAAATATATTTATAAACTTAAACCATGAAGGTTTATTTTCTAGTCTTTTTAAAATGATTATTAATTTGCTATCTAGTCATTAAAGTCACTAGTAACTAATAAGGCCATGAAGGTTTGGTAATCAATCAATCCCTTCTGGTCTTTATTTTTTAGAAAGGTGTGAAGGAGATGAAACATAAATTAAATGAATTAAAGAACTGGTTTAAAGATAAAAATGGAGTTCTGGTAGCCTTTTCCGGAGGTGTTGATAGTACACTACTTTTAAAAGTTGCTTTAGATGTTTTGGGTGACAAAGCATTAGCTGTGACTGCTAATTCACCTTTGAATACGCCACAAGAAAAAGAAAACGCAGTACAATTAGCCAAAAAATTAGGTGCAAACCACCTGGTTGTTGATTTAAATGATTTGGAGAATCCTTTAGTCCGAGCTAATCCCTCTGACCGCTGTTACCACTGTAAAAAGGCACGGTTTGAAAAAATGCTTCAATTGGCTAAAGAAAATGATTTAGAAGTAGTGGTGGAGGGGTCAAACCTGGATGACCTTAACGATTATCGCCCAGGATTAAAAGCAGTTAAAGAATTGGGGGTAGCCAGTCCATTAGAGGAAATTGGATTGCCTAAAAAGGAAATTAGACAATTGGCTAAAGAACTTGATCTTCCTGTTTGGAATAAGCCATCAGAACCTTGCTTAGCCACTAGAATACCTTTTAATACTGAGTTAACTTTAGATAAGCTCCAACGAGTAATGCATGGAGAACATTTTCTAAAAATTAAAATAAAACTTAACCAAGTAAGAGTTAGAGATCATAATGGTTTAGCCCGTATTGAGGTTGAACAAAATGAGATAGAAAAAGCATTTTTAAAGAGGGATATAATTAATGAAAAATTTATAAACCTGGGATATAAATACGTGACTTTAGATTTAATGGGTTACCGTACAGGTAGTATGAATTAATAGGAGGAGAAATGTATGCAGGAGAAAAATTTACGTGAGCTTCTTGCACAAGTACAGGAAGGTAATATTTCTATTGATGAGGCAGTAAAAGAGCTTAAAGATCTTCCTTTTAAAGATTTAGGGTTTGCTAAAGTGGATTTTCACCGGGAATTAAGGCAAAGTCATCCTGAAGTAGTTTTTTGCCAGGGTAAAACTCCCGAACAAATCAGGGAGATTGTTAAAGTACTTGCGGAAAAAAGTAATAATATTTTAGCTACTAGGGCAGATGAAGTAGCCTATCAGGCAGTTAAAGAAATTTTGCCTACTGCTCAGTATCACAAGCTAGCCAGAATTGTTAAGGTTAATGAACATAAAGAAATAACGGGAAAGGGAACCATCCTTGTTGTAAGTGCAGGTACAGCTGACCTACCTGTAGCCGAAGAAGCAGTTATAACGGCTGAGGCTTTTGGTAATAAGGTGGAACGACTTTATGATGTCGGGGTAGCCGGGCTACACAGATTATTGGCTCACCTTGATAAATTGCAACAAGCAAGGGTAGTGATTGTCGTTGCCGGTATGGAAGGAGCTCTAGCCAGTGTTGTTGGAGGGCTAGTAAATGTACCTGTAATTGCTGTTCCCACCAGTATTGGTTATGGGGCCAGTTTTAATGGATTGGCTGCATTACTTGCTATGCTTAACAGCTGTGCCGCCGGTGTAGGTGTCGTAAATATTGATAATGGGTTTGGTGCTGCCCGTCTAGCCAGCTTAATAAATGCAATATAGTAAGTGTGTTAGTGTGTTAGGAAACAGCATACTGACTGATAATATTAGCTCCCAAGGCAAATTTAAGGAAAGGATTGTGAATAATTTTGGTTACAGCATATTTCAATTGTTCCTCAGGTATAAGTGGTAATATGATTCTCGGTTCTTTTCTAGCCGCTGGTTTAGAGTTAGAAGATTTAAAACAAGTACTTTCTACTTTACCGGTAAAAGGCTATGAACTAGAAGTAAAAGATGTTATTAAACAAGGTATAAGTGCAAAACATTTGAATGTAAAGTTGATTGAAAATCAGCCCCACCGACATTTGCATCACATTGAGGAAATAATAAATAAAGGTCAATTACCTTTGGAAGTAAAAGAATTAGCTTTAAAAATTTTTAGAAGGTTAGCCGAAGCAGAAGCCAGGGTACATGGCACCAGTATTGAAAAGGTACATTTTCATGAGGTGGGAGCAGTTGATGCTATAGTTGATATAGTAGGGGCTGCATATGGAGTATATAAGTTAGGAATTAACAAGGTATATGCTTCACCACTAAATGTGGGTAAGGGAACTGTTAAATGTGCCCATGGTCAAATGCCTATTCCTGCACCAGCTACCGCTGAGCTTCTAACAGATGCAGTAACCTATACAAATGAGGTTTCAGGGGAATTAGTTACTCCTACCGGTGCAGCAATAATTACTACCTTGACTTCCAATTTTGGTGATCAACCTCTATTAAAAATAAAAAAAGTAGCATATGGTGCCGGTACCTGGGATTTGATAATTCCTAATGTTTTGAGATTAACTTTAGCTGAAGAAGTCAAAAATCTCATTGATGCAGATAAATCTATGGTAATTGAAACAAATATCGATGATATGAATCCCGAGTTTTATGATTATTTAATGGAAAAACTGTTTGCCGCAGGAGCTGTAGATGTATATTTTATTCCTGTACAAATGAAAAAAAATCGCCCAGGAACTTTAATATCAATAACCAGTAATCTACCAGATCATAGTCCAATTATTGAAGTACTATTAAAAGAAACAACAACCTTGGGTTTAAGAATGTATCCTGTAGGCCGGGTTAAGTTAATAAAAGAATATCAGGAACTGCAAACTCCCTGGGGAAAAGTAAAAGTTAAATTAGGAAAATATAACGGGAAAATAGTCAATATTAAACCGGAATATGAGGATTGTAAAGCCATAGCCAAAAGAGAGGGTATTCCTTTAAAAGAAGTTTGGCAAAAAGTTTATGCAACTCTTCAAAGTGAAATTATAAAATAACCAAATATTACCCTTGACATAACTGCATATGGGTAGTAGAATATACAAATGTGAGACGCAAAATGAGCCATTAGCTCAGTTGGCAGAGCACCTGACTTTTAATCAGGGTGTCCCGCGTTCGAGTCGCGGATGGCTCACCAATTCAAGAAGCAAGAGGTCAGATACAACAAGGTCTTGCCTCTTGCGTCCTGCATCTTGCCTCATGATATGGCCCGTTGGAGAAGCGGCTTAACTCACCAGCCTTTCACGCTGGCATTCAGGGGTTCGAATCCCCTACGGGTCACCATTCAAGAAGCAAGAGGCCAGAAGCAAGAAGCAGGAAAGTTATTGAAATTTCTTGCCTCTTGCATCATGCATCCTGCCTCATGCATGGGCGATTAGCTCAGCTGGGAGAGCACCTGCCTTACAAGCAGGGGGTCGGCAGTTCGATCCTGTCATCGCCCACCATTTTCGAGGTTAGAGGTTCGAAGTTAGGGGCTCGAATTTCTAATCTTAAATTTTCCCAATGTCGAGCATCCAATTTGCATTTTGTTAGGCCCGTTGGAGAAGTGGCTTAACTCACCAGCCTTTCACGCTGGCATTCAGGGGTTCGAATCCCCTACGGGTCACCATTCAAGAAGCAAGAAGCAGGAAAGTTATTGAAATTTCTTGCCTCCTGCGTTCTGCATCCTGCCTCATGAATTGGAGCTGTGGTGTAGCGGTTAACATGTCGGCCTGTCACGCCGAAGATCGCGGGTTCGATTCCCGTCAGCTCCGCCATAATTTGCCTCGATAGCTCAGTCGGTAGAGCAGAGGACTGAAAATCCTCGTGTCGGTGGTTCGATTCCGCCTCGAGGCACCACAAAAAAACCAGTCACTTTCAAAGGTGGCTGGTTTTTTGCTGGAACTTTTTTGATTATTGTTACGTTAAATAAGTAATATATTGCCAATTGTCTTGGCGGGCCTGTTTGAACTGTCGGGCCACTTTATATTTAGAACCCAATTATAATTACGAAACCCAGGTTATGGTTAAAAGCATTGAAGGAGAGCGTAGTCAAAGAGGAACCAATTAAACTCAGGCTGTGGGAAGATAGAAAAAGTAGATTGGGAAGATAGAAAGGATTATATAATTTTAAAGTGGTCTTTTCAAAAAGTAGAAAAGAATGTATAATCAAATCAGATGCGGATGTAGCTCAATTGGTAGAGTATCGGCTTCCCAAGCCGAGGGTTGCGGGTTCGAGCCCCGTCATCCGCTCCAATATTATATGATAATTAAGGCCTCCTGCTATAAGGGAGGCCTTTATTTACTATAACAGCTACAATAATTAGACATATTGCTCCAATAAATACCGGGAAAAAAATAAAATTAAAGCAGCTACAAAAGCTGTAGCACCACCTAGAGGATGAAGGGTGTGTGTAAGTGTCACATTAAAAACCGGTTGGGGCTAAGTGCTGTCACATCCATAAAAGTTTTACCATCTGTTATTAAATCAGCTATAATTTTTCCTGTAATAGGAGCGAGGGCAATTCCATCACCTTCATGACCGGCGGCCAGATAAAAACCATTCAGGCCATTAACAGGACCTAAAAGGGGTAGCCCGTCAGGGGTGTAAGGTCTAAGTCCAGCTATGGCTCGGATAATATTCATTTCTTTCAGTTCAGGGATAAGCCTAGTAGCATTTTTTAGTATTTCTTTGATTCCTGTACGGGTATTTGTTATATCATAACCTGCGAATTCTCTAGTTGCCCCAATCAGGATATTTCCCTTTCTGGTTTGGCTCAAAGATAAACCCACACCCAATTTGACTGCCGCACTTTCAGAGTTATTATATAATTCCGGGTTGTATTTGGCTACAATATATCGGGCTGAAAGGACATCACCCATGACAAAAGGAGGTACAGGTTCTGTTATGACAATTTGCCCTCTACGGGGCTTAATAGGAATTTTCAGCCCAATCATTCTGCCTATGCTAGGTGCCCAGGCCCCGGCGGCATTGATAATAACAGGAGTATAAATTGTTCCCCGGTTTGTTTCTAGGCCTTCTATTTGATTATTTTTCACTTTAATTTTGGTTATCTCTGTTTCCAAAAGGATCTCTGCACCGTATCTTCTGGCAGCTTGGGCAAAGCCTAAGTTTAATCTAATAGGATTAACATGGGCATCTTGTGGGCTATAGGTTGAACCTACGAGATGATTGGACAAACCACGCTGGTATCTTAAGGCTTCTTTATAGTTTAAAATTTCTACTTGCAGGCCCAAAGCCTTTTGCCTATTGACGAAATCTTCCATAATTTTTAATTCCTCGGGTGTTTCGATCAAAATCATTCCACCTGTATTCTCATATTCAATATCATAATCCAGTTCTTTTTCTAATGTTTTATACATTTGGGAACTGGCTAAAGCCAATTGCAGGTGGATACCGGGATTTTTGGATTGAAGAATTATATCCTGGTCACAGGCACCTGATGCACCGGAGGCTAGGTCATTTTTTTCAATTAGGATGACTTTTTGGCCCCGTTGGGATAAGTAAAAGGTAATAGCAGTTCCGATAACTCCCCCACCTATTACAACCACATCTGCTTTTTGGTTCATGCCTAATCCTCCTTTATAAAATCAGCAATTAAAGCCGTCCGGACCGGAGGTCGAATAGTTGGGGGGAGGATTTGGGCCATTTCCCTCTCTTTGGATAGAATACCAGCAATTAACCTCTGACAGGTTCTCCCCTGACATAAACCCATCCCGGCATGAGTTCTTTTCTTTATACCGGAGAGAGTTGTTGCTCCATCTTTGATTGCTTGTTCTATTTCTTCTTTGGTTACCTCTTCACAGCGGCAAATATATATTTTTTCATTGGTTTCCGGCATGTTAATAATCCTCCTTACGGCAAATTGTACGAACATCCAGGTAAAAGGCTTTGGGAATTTCTACTGCTATAGTAGATGTTCCGTCATAAGTTCTGGGATTTTTAATTTTAAGGACTTTACCTTGGGCAACAAATTTTCCCCATCTATTTGCACAAGGCACTACTTCGCCTTCTTCTGGCAAAGGATAATATTCATAGGGAAATTCCACTAAAGCAGTAGTAGGAGAATAATTTAAATCAATTTTGAAAATAGCCAAACCGGGACAGGAAGCAATACAGATTCCGCAGCCTGTACATTTTTCTTCATTTAGCCGAGGCAAATTGGTAATAGGGCTAGCTACAGTAATTGCCTGAAAAGGACAGGCCTTTTCGCAAGGATTACAGGGAATTTCTTGAACACATTCGATAAAAGCTACAGGACCTTTTTCTAATCTTTGTTGACTGGGTCGGCCGGGAGCACTTTCCAGTTCTTCCCAGGATGGAGTACCGGTATATTTTATTCCTTGTTTCATGCCGTTCCCTCCCGAGAAATTTTTAACAATTCATCTTTAGCAAATTTCCTTATTTTTCCAAAAGGACCTGTACGTAAAGTATTTAAGCGGTTCCAAATTTCTTTTTTCAAGGTATGGGCTTTTTCTTGATCATATAAACCTAAAGCCTGGGCACAGGCAATACCCGCCAGGCGTCCTTCTTCCATGGCAGTACTGGCTTCCTCAACACCGGTAATATCCCCAGCTACATATAAACCAGAAACAGTAGTTTCCATATTGTGGTTATGTTTAGGAATATGACCTCCCAGTTGTGGAATGTAGGCAAATTCACAACCCATCAACCAGGCCAGTTCTGTTAAAGGACTTAAACCCACTGCCATACAAACAGTATCTACTTCCAGTATTTTTTCACTTCCAGGTATAGGCTGCCGGTTGTCATCAAGTTGGACAATTTGGGCAGCTACCACTTCATTTTTACCCATAACCTTTTGAATTGTATGGGAAATATAAATGGGTACACCAGCCCTACGAATTTTGGCGGCATGTACTCCATATCCGCCGATTTGGGGTGCTGCTTCAATTAAAGCAACAACATCCGCACCTGCTTGTAGAAGCTGGTAGGAGACAATCAGTCCTACATTGCCCGAACCAATCATTAAAACTTTTTTACCGGGTAAGACCCGGTGTACATTAATCATGGTCTGAGCTGCACCGGCTCCCATAACACCAGGTAATGTACTTCCCGGAAAAGCCAGAGCATTTTCGGTAGCACCAGTGGCCAAGATTATCTTTTCCGCTTTTATGGCCTGCTCCCGGTTTTGGTGGGAATAGCTAATAGTTTTATCAGGATAAATAGCATAGACGGGGGCATCAAGGATTACGTTTACACCAAGTTTTTCAGTTTCTCGAAGTAATTGTTTTCCGATATTGTATCCCCGGGTACCGGCCAAATGTTCACTGGAACCAAAAAATTTATGAATTTGTTTAAAAAGTTGGCCGCCAGGTTTGGTATTTTCATCAAAAAGAGTTACATTTCCTTGTGCTTTAGCCAGTTCTATTGCTGCAGCCAGGCCGGCTGGACCTGCTCCGATAACAGCTATTTGGATTTCCTTCATTCTTTGTCACTCCATTTACCCAGGCCAATCTGACTTTCAATAATCATTCCTTCTTCCACAGGTGTAATACAGGTACGAACATTTGGTTGGCCGTTTACAGTCATTATACAGTCAGTACAACGGCCTATCCCGCAAAAAATTCCCCGGGGATTTTTATCCTTTGGTGTTATTCGAAATTTTCTTATTCCAGCTGCTAAGAGGGCAGCAGCTATAGGTTCACCTTTTTTAGCTTGGATTGGCTTACCATCAACAAAGATGGTAACTAATTCAATCTCACAATCTTCTCCCAAAATTGGGTGCTTAGTTATTCTCATTTGCCGGCCTCCTGTAAATGGTAAGTTGGGTTATAAATTATTTTTTGTATATTTTTAGACATGCAAAAATTATGCCGCAAATAAAAAAATTATGAAAACACTTTTAATAATCTTTTTGGTGTAATATATGAAGGTTCTTTCAGTCTGTTAAACTTTATAATAATTAGAATGAAAAAAGAGGAAGGAGCCTTCCTCTCTGTTATGTGAACTTACTTATCTGCAATTCTAAAAATTAGAATTAGAGATTCTAATTTTTAGAATGAATTTGATATTTGTCTAATTTATTGTAAAGGGTAGCCAGGGAGATTTTTAACTTTTTCGCCGCCAGTTTCTTTCCTTTTAAATCATACCCATATTTGTGCAAAGCTCTAATGATCATTTGTCTTTCCATCTCTTCTAAAGATAATATTTCATCATTAGCAAACTTACTAATAGGTTTTAAATGAATTTGAACCTGGTGGCTAGTAATAACCTGATTTTCTGATAAAATACATAACCTTTCGATTATATTCTCAAGTTCCCTTATATTACCAGGCCAGTCGTATTGTAGAAAAACGTCCAGAACCTTTGACTCCAAAATAATATTTTTACCTAGCCGTTTATTTATTTTTCTGATAATAGTATCTACCAGTAAGGGAATATCATCTTTTCGTTCTCTTAATGGAGGTAAATCTATTTGAATAACATTTAAACGATAAAACAGGTCCTGGCGAAACAGGTCCTTTTCTACATGTTTTAATAAATTATGATTAGTAGCGGCAATAATCCTGACATCTATTTTCTTTGTTTTATTACTACCCAGTCTTTCTACTTCCCGGTCCTGTAAAATCCTTAGTAGTTTGGCCTGCAGAGTTATGTTTAAGTCACCGATTTCATCAAGAAATATTGTTCCCCCATGGGCTAATTCAAATTTACCTATTTTTGTATTAAGAGCTCCTGTAAAAGCTCCTTTTTCATAACCAAATAATTCACTCTCCAGCAAAGTTTCAGGTATTGCAGCACAATTTACTTTAATAAAAGGTCCTTGGCCACGTTTACTATGGTTATGAATGGCATGGGCAAACAATTCTTTACCCGTTCCGCTTTCACCGGTGATTAGAACAGTTGCTGAATTTGCTGCTGCTTGCTTAGCTATTTTAATACACTGTTGAAACTGGGGATTGTTGCCCATGAGGTCTGGAAAAGTAAATTTGGCTGGAGCCAGTTGTTGAAGTTTCTCCCTTAATGAGTTTATTTCCTCTTTACTTTCTTCCAGTTTTTTAGCCATACGTTGAATATCTGAAATATCACGGAAAACAACAACTGCACCTACCAACTGGTTCTCTATAAAGATAGGTGATGCATTAGAAAGGACCTCTACATTACTGCCTGAAATTTCATTTAATTTTCCAAAAACAGGAGCTTTGGTCCGGAGGACCTCGGAGAGACCGCCATCATTGGAAACCTCAAAAATATTTTTACCCATTCTTTTTTCAGCAGGTATTTTAGTAATTTCAGTAAAAGCCTTGTTTACATACAGTATGGTTCCATCTTTATCAACAATTTCTATACCTTCTTGAGTGGCATTAAGGATAGCATCTAATTGTTCTTTTGATTCTTTTATTTTCAATAATCTTTCAATACTCTTCATTATGATTACCTCTATTGGTTATTCAATTTTTTTATCTGTTCCACTACATCTAATTATAAAATAGTGTTAAGATGTTGACCAGAATTATTGTGGTATTGAAATTCTCATGATATAATTCTAATGTTTAATGGTAATTTGGGAGGAGGTTAACTATGGAGAAACAACTACATATTAGAACTATTAACAGCCAGAAGTTACAAAAAACTTTAAAAACAGGTGGATGTGGGGAATGTCAAACTTCTTGCCAATCAGCTTGTAAAACTTCATGTACTGTAGGAAACCAGGTTTGTAAAAATAACTAAAAAATAGACCCATCGGGGTCTAGTTTTTTTTAAATTTTTTATTTCCTGTAGCACGGTAGCACTGTAGCTACTGTAGGTTCAGAAAGACCGATGAAGTCGGTTTTTCTTAAAAGTGTTTAAGTAATATTTAATTTATTAGCATAATATAATATAATAATATAGATAAGGATGGTTTAAATGACCAAGTTAAATTTTAATAATATTCATAAATTTTCCTTTGATGATTTAAAAATACTAATTGATATTAGTAGTGGTTCAGTTCATGTAATTGACCAGATTAGCTGGGATTTTCTGGAGCAATTAGAAATTTGTGAAGGTGATTGGGAAGAGGCCAGTTCTAAATTAGTTGACAAATATAAAAACCAGGAACTAAATGAAGTTGTTAGGGAGTTACAAGGGTTAATAACCAATAAGTTACTATTTACTCCTGATATAAAGGATACTGATTATCAGCCGTCCAGTAATCCTGTTGTGAAGGCACTATGTTTACACATTGCCCATGACTGTAATTTACGCTGTGGTTATTGTTTTGCCGGTACAGGAGCTTTTGGCGGGGATAGATCATTAATGACTCAAGAAATAGGAGAAAGAGCAATTGACTTTTTATTTAATGCATCTCAAAATCGCAGGCATGTTGAAGTAGACTTTTTTGGGGGAGAACCATTATTAAATTTCGGTGTAGTTAAAGAACTAGTTGCCTATGGAAATAAAAAAGCCAAAGAACTAAATAAAGTTATAAAATTCACTTTAACTACCAATGGTGTTCTCCTAAATAAGGAAGTACAGGAGTTTTTAGATGAGAATAACATGAGTGTTGTTTTGAGCCTGGACGGGCGAAAAGAAGTTAATGACAAAATGCGCCCTTTTGTTAATGGTTCAGGTTCTTATGAGATAATAAAGGATAAAATACTCCAGTTTGTGAAAAATCGCCGGCAAGAAGATTACTATGTCCGAGGCACTTTTACCCGACACAATCTAGATTTTGCCGCTGATGTTATACACCTGGCGGAACTGGGGTTTAAGGAAATTTCGTTAGAACCGGTGGTAGCAGATCCTACATTGGACTATGCATTTAAAGATGAGGATTTAGATTATTTAAAGGAACAATATGAGGTTCTTACCCACTATTACTGGCAGCGTTATGTAAAAGGTCAGGGTTTTAACTTTTTTCATTTTAATATTGATTTAGGCCACGGACCTTGTTTACCTAAACGTTTGTCCGGCTGTGGTGCAGGTCATGAATACCTGGCAGTTAGTCCCCAGGGAGACTTATATCCCTGTCACCAGTTTGTCGGTAAGCCGGAATATAAAATGGGTCATGTTCTTACAGGTATTGAAAATAAAGAGGTATCTAAAGATTTTCAAAATAGCCATGTTCTTAACAAGGAAGAATGTGTAAACTGCTGGGCACGTTACTATTGTAGTGGTGGTTGTCATGCCAATAATTTAGCTTTTGGAGGGTCTTTATTAAAACCATATAAAATAGGCTGTGAACTCCAACGAAAAAGATTAGAATGTGCTATTTTCCTCCAGGTAAAAAAACATTTAATAAGTGACAATTTTACTAGATACTAGTCACTCACCTGAAATAAGTTTTTTGGCTAATCATTCTCTGGCTTCTTGCCTCTTGCTTTTTGTAAAGTGTGGTGTTTCCTATTGATTGATAATTTGTTGGTTTTGTTACAAAGTGGCTCCATACTAGGCATTTTTTTGGCTTTAGTGATTGGGATAATAACCAGCTTTAATCCCTGTTTACTTACCATGCTTCCTTTAATTATAGGTTACATTGGGGGCTATAGTGCTGGGAGTAAATTAAAAGGCTTTTTGTTGTCCTTATCCTTTGTTTTAGGGTTATCAATCACCTTTGCAACTATGGGATTAGTAGCTGCTACGTTGGGTTTGGTTTTTGGTCAAGGCCTGGGTAGTTTCTGGCCTTATATTACAGGAGCTATTGCTATTGTAATGGGACTCAATTTACTGGGTTTATTGAATTTCAACTTTCCAGGTTTGCAATCGGCAGCACCAGCCTTGAAGGGTTATGGAGGAGCCTTTGTTCTTGGTTTAACCTTTGGGTTTGTAGCTTCCCCTTGTGCTACTCCAGTTCTGGCCGTATTGCTGACTTTTATTGCCTCTACAGGACAGCCTGTATACGGTGGTTTGGCCTTATTTGCCTATGGATTTGGTCAAGGGCTGCCCCTTATTGTCATCGGGACCTTTACTTCTATCCTAAAAAGCCTGGACAAAGCCAAATCATGGAGTGATAAAATTAAACAGATTAGCGGCATAATATTGGTAATATTTGGCATATACTTATTGATGTATGCATAAATTCTAATAAGCTTGTCAATTGGGTCAGTGACTAGTAATAACTATTAAGCCGTCACACGAACGCTGTGAATTACACAAAAGCTATCAAAAAAAGGTGGTGAAAATTTTGGCAGAAACCTTTAAATCTATTTGCCCGTTAAATTGTTATGATAGCTGTAGCTGGGTAGTTACAGTAGAGGATGGCAAAATAACCAAAGTAAGTGGAGATAAGGATTCCTTGCAAACAAAGGGTTTTCTTTGCAGTAAAGCCCAGAAACAGGTTGAAAGACTTTATAGTGTGGACCGGATCAAACATCCATTAAAAAAAGTAGGCAGTTACTGGCAGCGGGTGAGCTGGGATGAGGCTTTTGATCTTATAACCACAAAATTAAAAACTTATATTGAAAATGATGGATTGGATTCTATTGTTCATATTTATGATTCCGGAAGTAATGGTATATTACGAGATTTAGACCGGCGTTTCTTCAACTGTTTAGGAGGAGTGGCTGGAATTAGCGGTAGCTTGTGTTGGGGAAGTGGGATTGCTGCCCAGTATTACGATTTTGGTGGATTAGAGGCACATAGGTGGGATGATGTAGAAAACAGTAAAACTATTATTTTATGGGGCCGGGATCCTGCCGTCACAAATTTGCATCTGGTTCCCTACTTATTAAATGCTAAGAAAAAAGGGGCCAAAATTATTGTTATCAACCCCATTGAAGTAGAAAGTGTGAAGTTTGCCCACCAGTTCATTTCCATAAGACCGGGGACCGATGGTGCTTTAGCCTTGGCAATGGCTCATGTAATATTGAAAAATGGTTGGGCCGATCTTGATTTTATAAGTAACTATGTCTATGGTTTTCAAGAATTTGCCCGGCTGGTTAAAGACTTTACACCGGAAAAGGCCAGTAAATTTACAGATATACCCACTGATGTAATTGAAAGGCTAGCTAAAGATTATGCCATTTCAAAGCCCAGTACTATTCTGGTTGGTTATGGTATCCAAAGATATATTAATGGTGGACAAACAGTCCGGGCTTTAGATGCTTTAGGAGCAATTACCGGAAATATTGGTATTTCTGGTGGAGGTGTAAATTATGCAGGAAGTAATAAACAAGCCCTTTTAAAAGATATTAGTGGACAAGAATACGCCAGGAAAACGAGGCGTCAGTTTCCCTTTCCTGTGTTGGGTAAGGCACTATTAACCGCTCAAGAGCCCCCTGTAAAAACTATCTTTGTTACCAGATCCAATCCTATTACTCAAGCCCCAAATACGGAAGAAATGCTTTTAGCTTTTAATAAAGCTGAGTTTAAAGTATGTATAGATTTAGTGCTGACAGATACCGCTGACAGGTGTGATCTATTTTTACCCTGTACGACCGTATTTGAAGAAGAAAACCTGGTAGCAAGTACCTGGAATTATTACCTGGGTTATGCTCCTAAACTTATAGAACCTCTAGGTGAGAGCAGATCAGAAACAGAAATTTTTACAGAGCTGGCTATTCGTATGGGAATAGAGGAAAGGTTTAAGGTGCAAAGTTCCCGCCAGTGGTTAGAAGAAATCCTGGTAGTGGCTAAAGAGTATGGGATTACAATGGAAAAGTTACAAGAAGGGGCTCAAATAAATCCTCTCTCGCCAGTAGTAGCCTGGGAAAATAAAAATTTTAAAACACCATCTGGAAAAATTGAGCTCTATTCAAATGGGGCTAAAGAGAATGGCGTAAATCCTTTACCAGAGTATGTTTTACCTAAAGAAAACGTTATTCCATTAGATATAGGACATCAGGAATTTCCTTTTCAATTCCTTACTGTTCACCCTAAAGATGGGCTTAATGCTCAATTCCGGCAGGAAATTGGCCAGGAAGATGCTCAGATAGTACCTTATGTTTATCTTCATCCTCAAGTTGCAGAAAAATACTATGTCCGTAATAATGATTTTGTCATTGTAGAAAATGAAAGGGGACAAATAAAAGGAATGGTAAAAATAACATCTAAGGTAAGGCCTGATGTGGTAAAAATGTACCAGGGTAGTTGGATAAAAGAAGGTGGAGGGGTTAATTTTCTAACACCTAGTATTATACCTGATATGGGTGAGGGTACTCCCTATTATGATTGTGTTTGTAACATTAGAAAAGTAATGATAGACTGAGCGACAGCCATACTAAACCAAAACTGGATAAAAATGCATATAATATATATTATGAGGGAATAATTCTCATTGTATGGTAAATTTAGTCTATTACAATAGTGAAAAATTGTGATATAATGGATGTGCTTCTTGGTTTGTCCAGGATAGCATGCCGTGAAAGGCAGGTGAAGACTTCTGCAGGTTGCTAAACTTTAATAACCTGCAGGATTAGAATGTCACAATTATCAAATTGGTGGGAGATTAAAGGGAGTAAGTTTAAATTTTTCATATTTGGTATCATCGGAGTATTACTAGTTACCGGTCTTACTTTTCTTTTTACACCAAATAAAGGTTTTGTAGTAAAAGTAGATAATAAACAAATTGGCATAATTGAGGATAAAAATGTTTATAATGAAGCTTTTGCAGAGTTAAAAGCTAGTAAAGCCAAGGAGACAGGGCTAACTGTTAAGGATGTATCCAATGCAATAGTAGTGGAAGGTATTGAAGGATATAAAAGTGAACCTCTCACAAAAGATGCTTTAATTACGGCCCTTAAACCTCATTTAGAATGGATTATTGAAGCTACTGCTATTAATATTAATGGTAAACCAAAGCTTTATGTAGCTACACCAGGTGAGGGTGAACAAGTTTTAGCAAAAATAAAAGAAGAATATACAAAAGATGATGTAGATAAAGAAATACTGGCAGTTGATTTTGAAGAGGAGGTAACTTTAACGACAGCAGATGTTAAATTATCGGAATTAATAGATCCTCTGAAGGCAGTAACGTTAATCCTTAATGGAACTGACAAGATTGAAACTTATAAGGTAAAAAAAGGTGACACATTATGGGATATTGCCTATGCTAACAGTATGACTGTAACGGAACTCAAGGAAGCTAATCCACAATTGAAAAAAGATATACTATCTATTGGACAAGAGTTAAAGCTGGTAAAAACAGAACCTATGGTTCATGTGGTTACAACTATTCAGTTTACTACAGAAGAAAAGATACCTTTTGATACTAAATATATAAGTACCTCTGATCTTTGGAGGGGACAAAGCCGGGTTAAAGAATACGGTAAAAGCGGAAAACAACAGGTTACGTATAAAGTTGTAGAAAGAAATGGTTTTGAGATTGACAGGCAAATACTGGAAAAAGAAATACTGGAAGAACCAAAAACAAAAGTTGTATACCAGGGGACCAAGGTTATGGTTGCCTCCAGGGGTGGTGGAGGAAATGGTCAACTGGCGTGGCCCTTAAGAGGTCGGATTACCTCGGGTTACGGTTGGCGTCGTTTGGGCTTTCATACTGGATTGGATATTGACGGAATTACAGGTGATCCTGTTTTTGCTGCCGAGAGTGGCGTGGTAATTGATACTGGTTGGAAAGGTAATTATGGATATTGTATTGATATTGATCATGGTGATGGCTTATTAACCAGGTATGCCCATTTGTCTAAGATTGTTGTTCGTATAGGCCAAAAGATAAAACGGGGTGACCTCATAGGTAAAGTTGGTAATACCGGTAGAAGTACAGGCTCCCATCTACATTTTGAAGTAAGAGTAAATGGCGATCATACCAATCCGCTTAAATATTTAGATTAGAAATAAAAGCACAGGCTTATTTAACCTGTGCTTTCATAGTTAATATTGTTATTAGGGATAGCATAATTAATTGCAAGTATAAAATAGTGGATTTTATCACCGTCGAATTTAGGTGGTTTTAATTAATTATATATGTTATAATACCCAATAGGGGTATAATGAAACAAGAGGAGGACAAAAATGCTGGATGTTGTAATTATTGGCGGAGGTCCTGCCGGGATGACTGCGGGTATTTATGCAGCCAGAGCCGGTTTTAAAACAATGATTCTGGAAACAGGTGCACCAGGAGGGCAAGCCAGTACCACTGAAACTATAGAAAACTATCCAGGTTTTCCCGGTGGTATTTCCGGACCAGAATTAATGATGAAGTTTTACGAGCAAACAATTAACTTTGGAGTAGAAATGGAATTTGCCCATGTGGAATCTTTAGAGTTGACCGGACCCGTGAAAAAGGTTAAAGCAGGTGATAATATATATGAGACTAGGTCTGTGATAATAGCTTCGGGAGCTCGGCCCAGGGTCTTAGGTGTGCAAGGAGAAGCTAAATTCAGGGGTAAAGGTGTATCTTATTGTGCTACCTGTGATGGATTCTTTTTTAAAGATAAAGAAGTAGCTGTTATTGGTGGTGGAGATACTGCCGTGGAAGAGGCATTATATTTAACTAAAATCTGCAGTAAAGTTTATCTGATTCACCGCAGGGATAAGCTAAGAGCAACTCAAATATTGCAAGATAGAGCTATGAAAAATGAGAAGATTGAGTTTATTTGGGATACTGTTGTCGATGAAATTACCGGTGATGATAAACTGAACGGATTATCCTTGCATAATGTAAAAACCCAAAAAAAATTTAAACTTAATATTGATGGTGTCTTTATTTTTGTAGGATATATTCCTAATAGTGATTATTTGCCTCGCGAAGTAGAAATTGATGAAAGAGGATATGTTATTACTGATGTAGAATTGAGAACAAATGTAGCAGGTGTTTATGCTATAGGTGATGTACGCCAGAAAAACTTAAGACAGGTGGCTACTGCTGTAGGGGATGGGGCTTTAGCCATAACAACTTTGGAAAGAGATTTTGCAAAATAGGGAGGATTCTGACTGGTGAGGAAGTCAAGAAAAATTGAAGGTACTAAAAAAATTGCTTTAATTATTTTAGTTACTTTACTTGCACTTGGCTTAATATTACCCTCTTTTATGAGTTTAATTTGGGGACTGGGTTATTAGAAAAACCCTTAACCTTAATCTAGCGAAGC
>JASKKI010000067.1 GCA_030154225.1 Clostridia bacterium
GGACGAATTGGCTAAAATGCCTGGGCAATGAACGGGGCTGAAATTCTACGAATTCATGAGGATTTAAGGCTTACTGTCCAAAATTAGGGGGTCAATCCGTGATTTTACAAAGTTTTTTTCGTTTCAGAAGCTACAAGTAATTTTTTTAATTTTTTACATCTTAGTAAGTTTCGTGGATAATCTGTGAACAAATAATTAGTAAGTTAAAGAAGGGTAATCTCCTGTTTCAAGCAAACCTGATTAAAAATAAGTTTTAATAATCCCTGGCTAGTTTACAGAGATCATAAATAGTTTTATTTTCTATGGTTTCATTATAGCGATTATTAAACTCGGCAATAAATTTGTAGACATTAACAAGGTAATCGTCTATATCTGTAGCCCCTTCAATAATTTTTTCATAAAGAATTTCTACACCTCCAAGAACATAGCTATTAAACAATTCATCTCCGTCTTTTCGTTTTTCTAAATAGTTGTCGTATTTAAAAGCTCGATTTAAACGATCTTCAATATTTAAAGATTTGTTTTGATCTACTATCATTACTAAACGATAGTTATATTTAAGACTATGTTGCTCTCTCAACAATTGGTCAGTAAAGATTTTAGTTGTATTGTCTGATGAGTTATCTAATTTACCCAAACGTCCATAAACTAGTCCAACTATAGGAGCAAAAAGATAAACGTCAAGATTTCTATTAAATATCTTTATGTTAGTACTTGTATCAAGAACTGCTGTCAACTTATCTACGTAGTCTGCGTGTTTACCTTTAAAAGAATACTCTTTATCAAACATCACTTTCACCTCTCCTTAATTTCAGCCAACAAAAAGCTTTTATCTATATTAATTAAATATTTAGCACCAATTTTATCTCCTAAATGCTCTTCTGCTACTTCTCCATCAGTATCTTTAATGAAGAAAATAACTTGACGAGCTATTTTTGGTAAGGTGTTACAGATATTTTTGATACGTGTTTTATCAAAAGATGAAAGTGGGGCATCCATAACCAACGGATATCCTTCTGCTTCTACAAATACATTGTAGTCATCTTCACTACTACTTTCGTTTTTGCCTGCTTCTTTGGCCATCTTAATAATACCAGCTATAAAAGCAAAAATAATTGAGTAGTTTTGAGCAGTGGAGTATTCTAACTCATTACCTTCAAAAGATCTGTCTTTCACTGACACCTTTATATTGTATCGTTTATCTACTTTGATGGATAAAGCATCAGAGAAAATATCTGTGAAAATTTCATTTATATAATCCTCTAGCTTTTGCCTTGTCTTTTCTTCTTGTAAATCATAGGAATTCTTAAGTTCTTCATATACGGTTATTGCATATTGACGAAACAGTTCATACTCCTTATTGCGCTCATCAACTAAAATAAGTTGGTCCCGTTCCTTACTTAGACTCTCTATTTTTGATTTTGTAGCCCCTAAAGCTAAAATTTTTTCTCTAAGTTCCTCATTAAACTCCTTTTCCTTTTGCTCGGAATCTAGCTGTCTTTTCTTCAGACTAGCAACTTCAGACACATCAAGAAGTTTATTATCAAGGTTCGTAAGTTCTGCTTGTCTTTCACTAATTTGATCTTTAATTTCCCTAATTCTTCTAAATGAGTTTTCAAAAACTTCAAAATATGTCTCAGATAGTCTCGTCCTATCTTGTGACTCCCGTACAAATTGATTAATAAGTACGCCGATTGATTTTGGTGGTAGAAACTCAAGAGCCTTACAAATCTCTGAATAAGCATCAGAGCCGGGCTCCAACTTTGTACCACATACACAAAAACCTCTTTTAATTAAAAAGTCAATGGTATTAGCGTGCATATCAGGTATTCCTTTATCAAGCTTATCGGCTTCTGCTAAGTCTTTTAAAGAAGTATGAATCAATGGTTTAGCTAAAAAAGAAGGAGTATTTTTATTAAAATAGTTTAGAAAAGTTTTAACTGCATCCACTTTTACCTTTTCTAACTTAGCTACCTCATCCTTTAACTTATTGTACTCTTTCTGCATTTTTTCCGCAGGGGCATAGCTAGCAATCCTCAACTTTAGCTGTTCACTATCCTTACGATAATATTCAATTTGGTCTTTTAGCTCTTCAATTCTCTTTTCTAAACTTTCATATTTCTGCTGCAAACTATTTATACGATCACTTAATTCAGCTATCTTAGCGTTACCACCCTCATCAATTTTTCTATTATACCTACCTATTACCGTAGAGTTAGTAGTAGACGGTTTTAAATGGTTGATAGCATTCATTATTGCAGTTAGTCCTACTAAACCTCTAACAGCATCTGCGAATTCTCTGCTTTTGCCTTTTTCAATCTCTTCGCTCATGTTTTTAATACGTTCACCATCAAAGAAAAAAAACTTAGACAACTGATGAGGCAACATTTTTTTAATCATAATATCCCGTTCATGTGGTTTTAAGAATTCCTGTTGACCGTCTTTGTTATAAGAAATACTAAATTCTACGTTTTCAGCTTTAACTGTAGTATAGTTTCGCTTATAAGTTTGTGCGCGGGATATAATATAATCTCTATCTTCATGAGTAAGATATAAGTCTACTTTCACCTTCTTCTTTTCATTAGGCTTCATCTCATCTCTAACAACTCTGTTAATCAACTCTTTAACTTTAAAATCTGTATCTCCATATAACACCCAAAGAAAGGCTTGAGCTAATGTGGTTTTACCTGAACCATTATCTCCCATAACAATAGTGATATTTTTTTCTTCATCAGTAGAAAAGCTTATAGTCTGCTTGCCCACATATGGACGAAAATTCTGCAATTCAATTTTCTTTATAAGCATTTTGCTTCCTCCTCAATTATTTTCTGAAGCTTATCTACCATTTGGCTGTCACTGCACTCTTTGGTTTTCACATTGTTACGTTCCTCAAGAATAATACGCATAATTATTCGCCTAACCTTAGTTAAATCAATATCAACACCATTTTTTCTTACTATTTTCTCTTCCATAACTCTCACCTCTTATCATTACTATCAGTATGTAGATTATCAAAAAAATTATCTTTATCCAATTCATAAGCCTCATATATTTCACTTATTAACCTATCTCCATCTATAGGATTTTTAGACAGGTCCTTAAACTCAATAATGCGGTTCAACTCATTTTTTATAAGGGACTTGTCCTTTTGTATTTGTTCCAAAGTTAAATTTTTCACTTCGTCTAATGGCCTAGGTAGGGTTATAAAATCATAAATGACTGCCTCTTCTTTTCCTTCTGCTAGTCTTAGTACCCGACCTCGGCGCTGAATATATTCCTTTGGGTTGGTAGTACTTGCTAGTATAAATGCCGTCTTAATCTTAGGAATATTAACACCTTCATCTAGACATTTAATGGCTATTAAGGCTTGAAGGGAATCACCATCTTCAAAAGCTTTTTTCAAAATTGCACGCTCTTGGTTATTCTCTTTCGAAGTAAACTGTGATACCTTCATCCGAAAGGTTTCCCATAGCTTTTTGGTAATCAAATCAATCTGACGAATATCTTCAATGTCATCATCATAGTTTTGGTCTAATAGCTTAGTTGCCCCGCAATAAACTAAAATATGACTTTCATTTTTATATGACTCCATAATCTCTAATAGCAAATCCACCTTACCAATAGCTCCTGCAACCAGCCTCGCTCGCTTTAAAGCTAGTTTTTTACCTTTTTCACTGAGCTTAGTTTTGCCAAATTTGTCCTTCTGTAAGCATTTACCGATTTCATTAGTTAAGTAATTATATTGTTCAAGCTCCGGAGGAGACAGAGTAACTACTTTTGGATAATAATAATAAGGGGCTAGCTTTCCTTCTCGAATAGCTCTTTCCAAAGGATATTCAATACACTTTTTTCCAAAATAACTCTTTAACATTTCGGTGCCCTCGTCATCATTATGTCTCTCAAGGGTTGCAGACAATGCTAAACGGTATTTATAATTTTCTTTTAAAGTTTGACTAATACCCATAGCTCCAAAGTTATGAGCCTCATCTACTAACAGTAATACATTTCCTTTAAGTTGAGTAACTTCATTTTGGATGTAGTCTAATTTAAAGGTAGCATTAGTACAGATAAAGCAGAAAAATTTTTTTGCATTAATGTTAAAATCGAAAACTGCATTTCGTAGATTTTTACGATAGTTTTTTTGGCTACTATTGCTATACCCAACAATTGGATCAATATTAAATTTCACTATATCCTCAACCCATTGCTCTACTAAGTGCTGATATGGACAAACTATTATAACTGCCAAATTGCCATTACATTTATTATACAAATTAACTATCGCACCTAGTCCCGTATAAGTTTTACCTGTACCAGTTGCCATATCAAATATACCCCTATACCCATTTCTTGCCCATTCATTTATTGCCTCTAATTGATAATCATAAAAAGAAAAATTTGATGGAATGGTAGGCGTATTTTTCTTTGCTTCATACTTAATATTTGTTTCTCTAACTAAACTTTGTGCTGCTTCTTCCTCATCAATAAAAAGATTTATTGTATCTTGTTTATATGTTTGAAGCTTTTCGTAAGCAACCTTTGGGAATTCAATAACTTTAACATTTGGCTCAATATCATTCCATAGCTTTTCAAAAGCACTTATTTTATCAGAGACCTTATTCTTCTCAAATTCTGTTTTCCACGAACAAAAAACATCTATTGATTCATAATTATCACTAAAAGCTGTTAAACTTTCATTCATTGACCCTGAAAATACTACTTTATTTCCTTCAGAATCGAAAATCAAACCCATTTTTTCGTGAAAGATCCCAAGATTATTTTTATTTAGGGTAAATGCTATTTTTAATTCAAGTGTGCCTGAGGCAATTAAAGTAGCTAATAAATTTAACCGTTCTTTATCAAAATAATTTTTAGGTTCATCAAACTCTCTTAATATAGCTCTCTCTATAACTTTTTCCCTTTCCTCATATCCCTTATAAATTGCTTTAATGTCCTCATCGTGTAAACGGGGAGAAGCAATAAGTTGTATAGACCCTCCATTTCTAACAAGACCTGTTATTCCCTTAGAAATCTCTATTAAGGCGGAAGAAGAAAAAAATCCAACTGCTCTCTTGTAATAAATAGCATTACTAAGAAGAGGTAAATAAAAGTCTCTAATAATGTTATCGCTTAATGAGCGATATTCTCTTTTGATATCGAGATTAGTGAAGGACATTTTAGTAACCTCCAATAGTTATATACTTATTATAATTTGTACTTTTCACTAATAGAATTTTCAGTTCTTAATAACAATTAACCTTACGTACAACTGAAACTTCGCCCATTTTTCCCTAATTATTCTATTTTAAAAGATAAAATCCCTTTAGATAAATTGTCGAATAATGTAAAAAAAGGCAGAGTTTCTGCCTTTAATAATAAATATCATCTAATATATTACCGAAATTAAGTATTTCTTTTTCACTATTAAAATAACCTAAGCTAATTCTGATTGTACCATTAAGAGATGTTCCTAAAATCTTATGTGCTTTTGGAGCACAATGTAAACCTGCTCTAACAGCAATATTAAAGCTTTGATCAAGAAGTCGAGCTATATCTTGTGGGGTATAACCCTCAAAAAGACAAGATACTACTGGAAGAATTCTTTGAGTATCTTTTGTACCAATTACATTTATTTCTGGATACTCACCTATAACTCTCAGAAAGGTTTTTAATAATTCTCTTTCTTTTTCTAAAATATTTTCTTGTTTAGATAACCACTTGATACCTGCATTTAAACCGGCTATTGCAACGATATTCGGACTACCCGCTTCAAGTCTTCCAGGATATTCATAAGGCATAACAAGTTCTTCTGAGTTACTACCTGTTCCACCAACAATTAATGGTTCCAATAAATTTTCATTATTTACAATTACTCCACCAACACCTATTGGCCCATATAAATTTTTATGACCTGCAAAAACATAATAATCACAGTTTATTTCTTTTAAATCCACAGGTAACAATCCAAGTGTTTGTGCTCCATCAATTAAAACTTTTCCACCGTATTTATGAGATATTTCTGTAATACCTTTAACAGGAGCAATAAGTCCACACACATTACTAGCATGACTTACAACAGTTAAACTTGGTTTATGTTGCTTATACATTTTTTCGAGTTTATCAAGATTATATTCAAAAGTTTCCATATTAAAAGGTATTTCATATAAGTTAATATTTAGTTTTTCTTTAAGTTTTTCTAATGGACGTAAAACAGAATTATGCTCAAAGGGACTATAAAAAATATTATCGCCTTTAACTAAATCTAAACCAAATAATACTGAATTTAATGCTATTGTAGCAGAAGGAGTGAATATTACACTTTTATAATCAAAAGTATTAACAAGTTCAGCTAATAACTCTCTTGTCTCGTCAATAAGTATTCCTGCCTTATTTGCTAGAAAGTACCCCCCTCTTCCCGCATTAACACCATATTTTCTAGCAACTTCATCCATAGTTTCATAGACGATATCAGGCTTCGGATAGGTTGTTGCCGCATTGTCAAAATAAATTGTATTCATATTATCACCCTTTAAGATAACTTATCTAATAAAGAAAGCAGGATTTGTCTTTTTTCGTTTATCGAAATACTCTCTGCAAAATTTTCAATATTACTTTCTAAACTATTATACAAAATTTCACCTAAGCTACTAATTTCTACCTTTTCAAAAGTACGCACCTTCTCATCTCCACTGTCGCTATAAGTAACTATCTTAACTAACTGATTATTAATTGTGTTCTTTGAAAATAATGCTCCCTCATTAAATTTATCTATATTATCTTTTGCTTCTGTAATTTTAGCTTTGAAATTATCAAATAGTTCATCTGACCAATCTTCAATTCTTAATCCTGTTAAATTTCTAGTCAATGTTTCAATAAACTTTTTTTGATCATATCCATTAAAACCAACAACTGTATTTATCAAGATACCAGCCCCACCAGAAAATAGGTGATTTTTAGTTTTTTCTGTTAATCCTTCGTACCAAGTTCTAATTTCCGATAAACAATTATTAGAGTTTTCTTGCTGACAGAATTGAATAGAAATGAATTCATTAATTTCTTTAATTAATTCATTTAAATGCTCTTCAAGCTTTGATTTAGCATCATTAATTTTTTTTAAGTATATTTGTAAATTATCAGAATAAAAGTTATCATCTTTATTTAAGTGATACGGTAATCTAGAAAATAACAATTCCTTTGAATCTAGACTAGTACTTCTTAATGCTTTTCTAAAAGCAGCAATATGACCATTAAATTTTCTAGTGTCCCTTGTATATTTAGGAAGAGAAATAAACCATCTTTTTAAAGCCGTACCAACTGGTAACAATTTATTAGACGTATCTTCTTCTATATCTATATAATCCTTAAATATTTTAGATAGTTCATTAATATACTCTTCCTTTACCACATCCCATCTTTCTAGTTGAACAGAAATTTGCTCGGGGTGTTTTGCCACAGTCTCTAAAAGATTTGGTGATAATGATTCCTCAATATCTTTACTGTCTTTTATTATTAGAAACTCTACATATTCTCTTAAGGTAAGAGCTAAAATCACAGGTATAATACCTAACCTTAGGCCGTAGGGTGGTTTTCTTAACTTAGTGAAAATATCCTTAAAATACACTTTATTATCAGTGGCATTTAATAACCATTTTTTTATTTCATTAATAACTTTTGCTAGATTTTTATCTTTCGGACTTCCTAAAATATAACCATACTCTGTATCTTGATATATGCCTGTCCTTTTTAACATTGATCTAAAAATAGATACATCTGGACCATAACCTTTTAAACCTAGATTTTTTTTAATATTCTTTTTTAAAATACCTGCATTAACCTTTTTCCTAGCACTTGTGATAGTTGCTGTAATCTTATTTTTATTTATCAGCTCATTATTAATATTTGGTGTATTATAAAATACTTGTTCACAAATGTAAGATACATAGCGAGATAGTTTAGCTCCAGAGGTAATGTTATCAACTTTTGAGCCTTCATAATAATATATTACCTCTCCCATACGACAATCTGTAAGTTTATTTAACTCTCTTATAATTTGTTCTTCGTAATCATCTATATATGCGTTTAATTCAATCATTATCAAAGGATCTTGTTCAATAAATGTTTTGTCAGCTTTAAGTATCTGTAATGCCTGGTAATTATAAACTTCTTTTTTTATTTCAATAAAGTCTTTACTTGTAGAAAAAAGTATTTGATTATGGATATTATTGTTAATTATTGTTTCTAGTTCTTTATGTTCACTATCTTTTTCAGCAATAACTAAAGCTAAGATACCATCAACATAGTCTAGCTTTTCAATTTCTTTATCCCAATCTAAGCCCTCTTTAAGTTCTTTAACAGTATAAAACTTAGGCAAAAAGAACCGTGTCATTTCAAACTTATCGTTATAGCGGTTAGCTAGTACAGGGTACGGAGTAAAATATTTATTAAGTATTTTACTTATATTAAATAAATACTGATATTTATGGTTACCTCTTACCTTTTCAAGCTCCGCATCAAAATCTATATCACTACCCTCAAAGAACTGAATATGACCATCACTTTTGCGAACGTAAATAATCTTCTCTCTACTTAAAGTTTGAAGAATATTATTAAACTCTTCTTCTTGAGTTTCATTTATATTTAAAGCAAACTTCAAAACTTCAACAGTAGGAGGAAAATTCTTATCTTCAGCTACGCATCGAATTATCCCAAGAGCCTTTAATATTTTTATTGCCAATTCATTATCTTCTTTTAACTTCTGCATAGCTCTGCTAACACTAAGCCACACCTTATAAACAGGGTCTTGATAGTTTTGTTTTTTCATTAATGTTTCAAAATAGTCATAGAGAATATCGATTGTTAAATTCTTGAAATAATGATCTTCACTACATTCAATAAAGTTACCTAAAGTATTAAAGTCATTTGTTGCTAAAAAAGTAAAGATAGTTCGTTCATTTTGAGCTATCATATTTGAAATTCTCGGTAACGCATATGTTGTAGTTGGATGTAAAGGGTAACACCCTTTAATTATCCATTTATCCAATTCATCTTCAGATAAATCACTATATAAACCAAAAAAATTAGCTTTATTTTTTAAATACTCAAAATCATTTTTATGATTTTCTACAAATCTAGGCCATAGTTCCTTATTTTTAATTATAACTTTAGAGATTAGATTATAAGTTTTAGACGACCTTTGAGTTAATTCAATAGATTTAAACCGTCCTTCGACTTTTCTCCACTCATCAACTAATTCTTGGGATAACTTTGAAGCATACTGTGAGATATGCTGATGGGATACCAGTACTAAATGCACTTGGTTTTCTTCACTTCTATTACACATTTCAGCAAAATCTTGTAAAGGTTTTAAATCAATTATTTCTTTATTTTTAACAGCTGTTTCTAAGTATTTATTAAACTCATCAAAGATAACCAGAATACCAGTAAATTTATTTTTTATTTTTACAGCTATATCCTGATAAAGTTCAGATATATCGCTTACCATAAATGGATTAAACTCAGCACCAGCAGTAAGACTAGGGTATAGTTCCTTAAAAATTTTATAAGCAGTATTATCCCATCCTTTTAATAAACTTTCATATTCCGAAATTTCCATAGCATAGTTAGAAGATAGTAATGTTTCGAATTGTGTAAATGTTTCAGGAAATTCTTTGAGCCATAAATTCAATTTATTATTTATTTGTGAATATACATTATTGGGCAATACATCTTTTAAACCTACTTCATTTAATGCCTGATATAGACCGTACATGAAATTTTTCTCTAAATCCTTACCGTTTCCATTTAGTACAACTGTTAAGTACTTCTTCTGACCTATATTTTTTTTAATTCTTTTTGATAGTTCATCCTTACCCGAAGCACTAATTTTTTCTAATATAGGATTAAAAGTACTAGCTGGAAGTTTTCCTTCCATCATAGCACCAAAAACAGAAATAAGATGAGATTTACCTGTTCCATAAGGCCCGATTACCATCCTAGCTCTGTCATTAGAATTATCTTCTAAAGAGTACATTAAATCTTCTAAAAGTAAAATTGATTTTTCAGTAGGTATATAAGATTGGATCTTTTGTGCATTTCGTATATCAAATTTAACATTAACTGAAAATTGAAAGCCCGGCGAGACTTTAAGCAACCTATCATTCATCTTAATTCACTCTTTTCTCTATAATATTCATCTATAACCTTTTCTAATTCAATATCTTCTAATGTAACTGCATCTAATCCCGAAGTTCTTGATACGGTTAACATTTTCATTTTCTGAAGTTTTTCTAAATAATAAATTACATCTTCATATGATAAGTTAAATACTTTACCAGCATTACATTCTTCTTCTAATATATTAGAAATAGTTATACTTAAAGGTTTGTCATTTTCTACTTGCCACTTCTTAATAGCATAAAAAACTATCAATGGATCTAAACTATTTCTATTAATTGAGTTAAGCCTATATGTATTGGAATCAGTCTTTTTCAAAAGTCTTAGTTCTCTTAGTGGGCAATTGATATTATCCTCTGGAGATATATATTTTTTTCTGCTACTTTCTACTAAATAAGTATTTATGAAGCAGTTAAAGTCTTTCTTTAAAGAACTTTCAGCTATTTTTAGACCTTCAGTAATTGTATAGTTTCTTAACCAATGTAAAAATGTTTCTTCATCAAATTCTTTATGATTAAAGATATTAAAGAACCAATACCAGGTAGTAGCATATTCTTTATTCGTTACAAGGTTATAGTGAATAAGCCACAATGTCCCCTCATCTTCAAAGTATTGATCATATTGAGTAATTTTTTCTGCAAAATCCGAAGCATGAAACTCTGAGTCTCTTTCTTGTTTTTCAACCATATTAGTAGCCTGAAGCCAAAACCTTAAAGACGATACCATATTTTTACCTATACCTAATTCTTCTGGAGCATCTTTGTCTTTTAAAAAGTCAAAACCTCTATTATTAACTAATTTCAGACCTTTTCTTAACCAACCATCTCTAATATAAAAAGTCTCATGTCTTGCAAATACCATACTCTATACTCCCCTCTTAACTGCTAGTACTTTACTCATTAAACAACCACCCCGCCAAGGATTAATACAGGCAAGACATTTTTCTCCTAGACATTTGTTCTCTATAATCCGGTAAGTTCCATCAACATAAGATATAGCGCCATTAGGACATATACTTACACAACCAAGACAACCAATACATGATTGAAACTTACGCAACTGACAATCAATACGCTGTGATAAAAGTCTATAATTGCTAGGATTAATTGCCACAACCTTTAAATTATATGTCCCTGCCTTACCCTGTAATTTTAATATCTGTTTGTTAGTTTTTTTATCGATAATAACTACTTCATTTAAAAGCTTACGTCCTAGTTCCTTAGATACCTTGCCAAAAGGCTTAAAATATTCATATAATTCATCGTTTATGGGTTTTGTCAATGTAAAAGTTCGTGAGAATTCCTCGTCAATACATGGTTTAGCTTCAACATGAATTTGTCTATTATCCAAACCTGCTCCACCTTGTCGAGCCTTCCACTTACCAGTTGCAACATAAAGTTCTGCATCCTTTTTACCTATTCTTTTTGCAAAATTAATTAAAAAATCATTCCATTGTTTATATTGCTCAGGCATATATATACTAGCTAATACCATAGACCATTTAGAGTTATTAGGACAGCACCAACATCCAACTCTAGAAAAACCTAAGCGATATCCATCATTAAAATCCACATTATGACTTAAGATATATAGCCAAACCTCTACATCATACCAATCAAATATAGGAGAAGTAACCTTTTGTTTGGCAATCTTTGGACTACTAGTAATTTCAGAGTTCTTAATAAAGTCAAAATTATTAAATTCAACTTTTTGATAATCCCGTCTTGTTACTGATTCAGACCCTCTTATACCATAAAATGTTAATAGATTTTTCCCTTTAGCAAAGTTATTAATAGTGTTATTTAAGGGTCCTGTTTTAAATACAGTACAACACCAACTCATAACCCTACTAGGTGGACCCATTTTTTGACACAAGTCCATAAAATTATGGTTAGACCTTGAAGTAAAGAAGGGGGTACGAGGATTATCCCTGCGAAAGCGTTCTATATATTTATAGGTAAAAGGAAATTCCAATGTTGTATCACCAAAAAGATGTAATATAGAAGGATTAGATAAAGCTCTTCTAACTAAATGCGAAACAACCGTAGAATCTTTTCCGCCACTAAAGCTAACTACCGGTAAATTGCTAGGATATTGTTTAACAGCATTTTTTATAAAATCCATAGCTGCAAATTCTATAACATGTAAATGTTTACTATTAACTTCAACAAATTTTTGAATATTTTTATTAAATTCAAGATATTCATCATTTAAATCAAGGTTGTTTAGATAATTAACAATTTCTTTCTCATTAATGATAGGTACTAGACTATTAAGAGAAACAGCCTCAAATCTTTCACCAACAAAATACTTAAATCCTTTAGCTGCCCACACCGGCCCTTCTATAAAAAGCTTGTCCTTTGTTATTTTATACATTAAGTGTTTTTCTTCAGGAAAAACCGGTCTAATATCAGTTGTCATATATCTAGTTTCATTCCCACATTTACATTTTGTTTCGTTAATTACAGGAACCTGACATTTAGAACACCAAAAAACTTTCATAGATATTTTCCTTTCCTTTAAGGTATTACTATAAAATTGGAACGAACAATATGTTTCTGCATTTTGTGCTCCAAATCCTGCAAAAAAACAAAAAACAAACAAATGTTTGTTTCAGACTGTCGACAAAGTAGCTGTCGGCAGTCTTTTTTTGCGTAAATACCCAAAGATGGACATTTTTCTAATAAAATAGAGATAGAAAAAATATTATTGTGGGGCGATAAACATGTTAAAGAAGAAAAATCGGGGAATAACTGACCAGGTGGAATTTGTAAGCATCAATGCCTTAGTACCTAAAGATCATCTTCTGCGGGCTGTAGAAGATAGCATTGATTTTGATTTCATCTATGATGAAGTAAAAGACCTATATAGTGAAAATATCGGAAGACCCAGCATTGATCCAGTAGTATTGATTAAACTGCTCATGCTCCAAGCCCTATATGGAATTCGGTCTATGCGGCAAACCATCAAAGAAGTAGAAGTCAATGTGGCTTACCGCTGGTTTTTAGGCTATGGATTACAAGAAAAAATTCCACACTTTTCAACCCTTGGAAAAAATTACGAAAGACGGTTTAAGGAAAGCGACCTATTCGAAAAGATATTCGTGCAGGTGTTAACGGAAGCCATAGAGTGTGGTTTTATAGAATCAGATGCAGTATTTATCGATGCTACTCACATAAAGGCCAGTGCTAATAAGAATAAGTATGTCAAGAAAATGGCAGAGCACCGAGCCCACAAGTATAAGCGGGATCTTTTAATTGAGATAAACGCCGAACGGGAAGCAAACGGGAAGAAGCCCTTTGAAGATGATGACAATGACAACAAAGATGGAGACAGTTCCAGCAAAGATAGTGTAAAAGAAGTCAAAGAAAGCACAACAGATCCCGAAAGTGGGATGTTCCACAAAGGCGAAAAGGAACGTTGCTTTGCGCATACAGCTTCTGTAGCCTGCGACCGGAACAATTTTATCCTTGGAGTCAAAGTAGCGCCGGGAAATGTTCATGATAGCCAGATATTCTCCGATTTATTTCAAGAAGTTAATGAGAGATTCCCTGAAATAGGGGCGGTTGTGGTTGACGCAGGCTACAAAACCCCTGGGATATGTAGAGAAATTATTGAGGCAGGAAGACTCCCCGTTATGCCCTACAAGAGACCAATGACTAAAGATGGCTACTTTAAAAAACGCGACTATGTTTATGATGAGTACTATGATTGCTATCTTTGCCCCAATAACCAAGTCTTAAAATACAGTACTACCAACCGGGCAGGATACCGGGAATATAAGAGTGATCCAAAAATCTGCTGTGAATGTCCCATGCGGATGCAATGTACCCAGAGCAAAAATTGTACAAAAGTCGTAACCCGGCATGTCTGGGAGCATTACGTGGAAATAGCAGAAGATATCAGACACACCCCATGGGGCAAAGAACTATACAAAATGCGCGGCGAGACCATTGAACGGGTCTTTGCAGATGCGAAAGAAAAACATGGGATGCGTTATACTAATTTACGAGGCTTGAGGAAAGTCGGGCATTACCTCACGCTTCTTTTCGCATGCATGAATTTGAAAAAGCTGGCCCTGTGGAAGAAAAAACGGGGCATGCTCCCACCGATAGCACCCGCTTTTCATGCATTTTTCTCTATAATTTTTAAAATCTTCGCCTTTAACAAAACACCGCTTTTAGGCCGTGCATCCTAAAAACGGTGTTTGTCTACAATCTGTACTACAATATTATTGTAGTTTATTTTAGAGATTAAAACTTAATTTTTAGGTAATAAGAACCTTTTTTAGAAATTTACTTATTAAAACTGAATTATATCGGTGTTAGTACCCTACTATTTTTGAATAGTTACGTACCTTGATTTCAGCCAACACCAAAGCTCTTTTAGATATTTACTTTATTCCATTATTACTTAAAAAATCCTTCCTATTTTTTAATTTTTTTAAACATTTTTTATAATCTTTAGTTTTCGTGGCCAATCCGTGGACAAAAAAGGCTTCCTGTTTTCAGGAAGCCTTTAATATTAAGGTTTTTATGGTGCGGAAGGCGGGACTTGAACCCGCACGGGATTGCCCACACGCCCCTCAAACGTGCGCGTCTGCCGATTCCGCCACTTCCGCATGAATTGTTCGCAAAGAATATCTTAACATCTACAAGAGAATTAGTCAAGATAAGCTTTGCAGGATTTATTTTTCTAAATTGCAATATTAAATGCAACACCCCTAGTGAAAAAACATCATGATTAGGATTTTAAAGCACAATATCCTTCTTAAGCCCTTCTTAGATATTAAGT
>JASKKI010000068.1 GCA_030154225.1 Clostridia bacterium
TACAAAAACAAAACCTTATTATTTATCAAAACGAAACATCAGCCAGTTAACTGAGTTTATCTTTTTAATTTGAATTTATTAATTAACTTTTTAAGAAGACTTTCTCCTTTGGAAAAATCCAAATAAGGATGACCATAGCTATCAGGAACAATTATTAAACCTAAAGGTTTACCAATACCTTCACGTTTAATTAATTTTCTTTTAAATATTTTTTTATCACCGGACAAATATTCAATTTCAAATACCGGTCCAGCAAATTGTAAAGTATAGTCCAGATCGTAACTGTTGTTTACGGGTATATTATTTATGGCTAAAATAATATCTCCTGTTTTTAGTCCTGCCAAATTTAAGGGTGACGATTCTAATAGATCTAATATCATTATTCCCCTTTCTGGATTAGCAAACTTTGGTTGACCTGAAAACTCGTACCTTCTTCCAAGAAAGATAACAAACTCGTGTCCTAATGGGCCAAATAGTGCTGCCAAAATGCCCAGTCCTGGATAATTGGCAGAAAGAATAGAAAGTCCCAGGAGAATTAAACTAAATATTGATAAATGAAAAGCCGAACGACTGGTTTTTTCTTTAGGTCGTGTGGTTAAGGCAATATCTCCATATCCTAACCCGGCAATAACAGGTATCATCATATAAACAATATTATCATTTTCATTTAAAAATTCTGCTTTTATTAGAGGCCACCAATCAGGCATTTTTATTATTTCCGTTAAAGTTTCAGTATTGGGAACTACGGTAGCTACCATAGCAACAATGGGTAAAGGCCAAAATTTCTGTAAATTAAAGCCACCTATTAAACGGCCATCTTTACTTTTTATATAAACAGGAACCGCACCTAGGTGTCCACTAAATAGTATTAATAAAGCTTCAACCAAATGTAATATTGCTACTAAACCCATTACCTGTGGAATGCTAATATGGGGAAAGCCGAAAAAATATTTTACTAATGAAATGATGCCTCCCGCATAAGCAAAACACATGAAACGTTGGTTTATTAACATCATAGCTATGGCTAAGATCCATAAGTATTGAACCCCAACTTCTAGAACGGAAATCCCAACCAGTACCAAAATAAAACTACCCAGTATACCTCCTATAACTCCATAGATAGTAGCCGTAATAGTAGGACGTAAAACACTTTCTTCGGGAACATTAAAAAAGTCACTTTTCAATTTAGCCATACGCCTAAATTGAAACCAAATGATAAGCATAACCACCCAAAAAATCGGCTGGCTAAACAAAGATATTAAATTAAATAAAATCATAGGAATAAGCTTAAAAAAAACCAAGTTGGTTACTCCTCTCCAAAGACATGCTAGCATCATATTAATTACGTATCCAGCACCCAGTAACTAATATTCCTAGAAAAATATCACAACTACTTATGGGTACATCTTACTTTATTTTCCCTTCTAAAACTTCAATAGCTTTAAGTTTCTGGGTATCCCTGGGTAACTCTTTTTGTCCCGGGATATACTCAGGAAGTTCAATCTCGATATCCGGGGAAATTCCTTTTTGATGGATATCATTTTTATTAGGGGTTAAATATTTAGCAGTGGTCAATTTTAAACCTGCACCTTGATTTAAAAAGTATATCGATTGAACAATACCTTTGCCAAAGGTTTTTGTTCCTATTAATGTACCTACACCCGTATCTTTGATAGCTCCTGCTAATATTTCCGAAGCACTGGCACTTCCACCATTTATTAAAACTGTTACAGGTACTTTGATGATATTTCCAGTAGCAAAACGGGTCTCTGTTTTATTATCATTATTAACAATATGGACTATAGGCCCTTCTGGGACAAAGTACCTGGCAATATTCACTACTGTATCCAGGTCTCCACCGGGATTATCTCGTAAATCTATAATTAAAGCTTTAAATCCTTTTTGCAATAGTTCTTCCATCTCTTTAGCAAAAGCTTCGTCAGTATTACTGGCAAACATAGCAATTCTGATATATGCAATATCAGGGTTCTCTTTTAATATTTGTCCCTCTACTGTAGGTACATTTATTATTTCCCTTGTGATGGTGAATTCTAGAAGTTTTTCTAAGCCGGGCCTGGCAATACTTAACTTAACTTTAGTACCAGGTTCACCTTTCATAATACTTACAGCTTCATCTATATCCATATCTTCAGTATGTTTTCCGTTTATTTTAGCAATTACATCACCAGCTTTAATACCCGCTCTGGCCCCTGGAGTACCTTCAATAGGTGCTATGACAGTTATTTTCTTCTCCCTTACTCCTACATAGATACCTATCCCGCCAAAAGCGCCCTGAATATGGGATTGCAACTCCTGAAATTTTTCAGCATTCATATAAACTGAATATTCATCACCCAAGGAATTGACCATACCTTCAATGGCCCCTTCGATTAACTTACCAGTTTCAGCAGGCCAGAGAAATTCAGATTTAATAAGAGCTGCCACTTGAAATAATTGGCCAATATTTTCATAGTTTGTGAAAAATAAACCGCCAACCAGTGCGGTAACAGTAAAACTAATCAACACCATTAAAACAAAAAATCCTTTTAAAATTCTCTTTCCATTATCCAATCCAGCCACCTACCCATCTTACAAGAAGTGTGAACTCGCAAACTAGCCACTAATAACTTTATTTTTAGCAAAAATACTACATTTCATAATATATATACTAATATAATCCTTATGGTAATACAACCAATTGATGGTAATAAAAAAACTGAGCAAGCTCAGTTTTTTAGGTTAAGGTTTCACTTCGCTAGGTTGAGATTAGAAAGTTTTTATAAAAACTTATACTTTCAAATATTTACGAACGGCAATAACACTTCCTAAAGCCCCTATAGCAGTTCCTCCCACAATTAACAGGGTTAGAATTCGATACAGCACCTCATGATCTGAAACAACAGGAACAAAGGGCACCGATTTTATAACATAGCTAATCAATGCATCATAACCCAAATATATTACTAAGCCCGCTAATAAGGCTCCCAGTAACCCAATTAGCATACCCTCAAGAAAAAACGGAATTCTAATAAACCAATTAGCTGCACCTACATATTTCATAATATTAATTTCTTTTTTACGGGTAAAAACTGTAAGCCTTATGGTGGTAGTTATTAAAAAGAGTCCTGCAAGCAACATTCCTATTATAACAGCTAAACCTACATTACGTACCCAGGTTGTAAAGGCCAATAGTTTATCAACCAGTTCTTTACCATAGCGCACACTTTCAACTTCCGAAAATTGTTCAATTTCCGCAACTATAAAACTTACTTTATCTGAACCGGTTGCCTTTACCCGATAAGCATCAGGCAAAGGATTAATACCACCTAAAGCTTTAACAAGATCAGTATCTTTGCCAAAGCGGTCCTCTAGCATAGCTAAACCTTCTTCTTTAGGAATAAATTCCAATGAATGAAACCCGGGAATTTTTTCTATTTTATTTTGTAAAGCCAGAGAGTCTTGTCTTTCTAAATCAGTTTTTAAAAACACAATTATCTCCACTTCTGATTCCATAGTTGAAACAAGATACTGGCTATTTACAACTAAAAGTAAGGTAGCTCCTAAAATAAATAATGAAATGGCAATGGTTAACACCGATGCAAAAGCTATTCCTTTATGCCTGGCAACCGAACGGAATGCATCCCTAAAGGAGTAGCGAATATAACTACTAAAGGCCATAGTTATATCCCCCCTTAACATCATCCCGTACAATAGTCCCTTTATTCAAAACTATTACCCTTTTTCGCATCCGATTCACTATATCACTATCATGAGTAGCCATAACAATAGTTGTTCCCCGTTTATTTACATTATTAATAATTTTCATGATTTCCAGGGAAGTATCAGGATCCAAATTGCCGGTAGGTTCATCTGCAATCAACAGGCTGGGATTATTTACAATAGCCCGGGCTATAGCCACCCTTTGTTGTTCGCCACCAGATAGTTCTTCCGGGAAACAATCATATTTATCACCAATTCCTACTAATTCTAACACAGATGGTACCCTTCTTTTAACCTCGCTGACAGGAGTACCCATTACTTCCAAAGCAAAGGCTACATTTTCATAAACCGTGCGGTCTTGTAATAAACGGAAATCTTGAAATATAAAGCCTATTTTCCTTCTTAAGTGAGGAATTTCCCGTTGTTTCATACGCACTATACTTTTACCATCAACCATAATTTGCCCTTTTGTCGGCAGTGCTTCCCGAATTAAGAGGCGAGTGAATGTTGATTTTCCCGCCCCACTTGGTCCTACCAAAAATACAAATTCTCCTTTATCAATTGAAACACTTATATTATCTAAACCTAAAGTACCATTATCGTATTTTTTAGTTACGTTAAAAAACTGTATCAAAATTTCCACCTCATTGCATATAAGTTACTAGTTGTTAGCCGATAGAAAACATTTATATAGTCTGGTTCTTTCCCTTATTTTCGACAGCAAATTTTAATTTCCTGCCCTTAATAGGATTTCGCCATTGCCAATAAATTCATGACGGTTAAGAAAAACTGGCTACGTCAGTTTTTAGGTTTCGCATCGCTAGGTTAAGGTTTCACTTCACTTCATTCCGTTAGATTAAAGTACTGCCCGGAACTTAATAAAGAAGAAATCTGTACCAAAATCAATTAAGTGCCAGGTCATCTGTGTTAGTGTTGGGGAGTTTTTTGATAATTCCTTGAGCCTCCCAGTTCATTCAAATAATTTGTCTGAGCCTGTGTAGTTTTGAACATTGCCAGAAATATTTTAAGCCCAAGGCCGCTATCGTAATAATAGCCGAGGAGCCCTTGGGCTTAAAATTTAATGTAATAGGCACCACTTTTTATTGATCACTTTCGGGAAATTACTTTTTTGGCTGCTATTACAATATCTTTAGCTGTCAAACCATACTTTTCTAACAGTTGGTTAGGCTTACCGGATTCACCAAAGGTATCTTTAACCCCAACCCTCTCCATGGGTACAGGATAATTTTCTACTAATACCTCTGCCACTGCACTGCCCAGACCTCCAAAGATATTATGCTCTTCACAGGTAACTACAGCACCAGTAATTCTGGCAACTTGGGTTATAGTATTTTCATCAATTGGCTTGATGGTACTGATATTTACTACACAGGCATTTATACCCTGTTTTTCTAAATCCTGAGCAGCTTTTAAAGCTTCACTGACCATAATACCAGTTGCCATTAACGATACATCAGTTCCTTCTTTAATAACTGCTGCCTTACCTATTATAAATTTGTAATTACTATCAAAAATCATCGGTACTTTAGGTCTGCCTAATCTAATATATACAGGTCCCTCATATTCAGCAGCTGCAAAGATTGCTTGTTTTGCTTCTTCACCATCGGCAGGAACGATAACGGTCATTCCAGGCACCGCCCGCATTAAAGCTATATCTTCAATCATTTGATGGGAACCACCATCTTCTCCTACTGTTAAACCAGCATGGGAAGCCGCAATTTTTACATTTAAGTGGGGATAACCAATGGAATTTCTAATTTGATCATAAGCTCGTCCGGTAGCAAAAACCGCAAAACTACTAGCAAAAGGGATTTTACCCGATGTAGCAAACCCAGCAGCACAGCCAATTAAATTTTGTTCAGCAATACCCATATTGAAAAATCTATCAGGAAATTCTTTAGCAAATTTTTCAGTTTTAGTGGATTTAGACAGGTCAGCATCTAAGACAACCACATTTTTATTTAGTTTACCTAACTCAACCAATGCTTTTCCATAAGCATCTCGGGTAGCCATACTTTCCATATTTAAAACCCTCCTATTCTTTTGGGTGTATTCCATTGGACTTTCAGACTAATTCTTGTAACGCTTGCTCCACCTGTTCTTGATTAGGTGCAGATCCATGCCAACCCGCCTGATTTTCCATAAAAGAAACGCCTTTTCCTTTAATGGTTTTAGCAATTATCATGGTGGGTCTACCCTTTATTTCTTTCGCAGTTTTTATGGCCCTTTCTATACTGTTAAAATCATGACCATCTATCTCTATTACCTCCCAACCAAAAGCACGCCATTTATCAGGTAATGGTTCGGGTGACATGACATCGGTGACCGGTCCATCTATTTGTAACCCATTATAATCTAAAATTGCAATCAGATTGTCCAGTTTATAATGGGCAGCAGCCATAGCTGCTTCCCAAACTTGTCCTTCCTGAATTTCTCCATCACCTAGCATAACAAAGATGCGGTTATCTTTATTATCCATACGAGCAGCCAGGGCCATACCAATAGATGTAGAAAAGCCTGTCCCTAAAGAACCGGTAGACATTTCAACCCCTTTAACTTTTTTCATATCGGGATGTCCTTGTAATGGCGAATCAATTTTCCGCAATTTAATTAATTCTTCAATAGGGAAAAATCCCTTTTCTGCTAATACAGCATACAAAACAGGTGCTGCATGTCCTTTGGATAAAATAAATCTATCTCTATTAGGCCAGGCCGGATTTTTTGGATCAACTCTTAATTCTTTAAAATATAAATATGTAATAATATCTGCCGCAGATAAAGACCCGCCCGGGTGGCCTGAACCGGCAGCTCCTGTCATTCTTATTATATGTCGGCGAATTATTTTAGCTTTCTCTTTAAGGAATTCTAAAGTTTTTTCATCCATATTTTTTACCTCCAATATCTATTAAATTATTAGTTGTTAGTGGCTAGTTACCTTACTATTTCATTATATTTAGTTTACACTTTTCCCTCGATTAATATTTTATCTTGCATTATCTTAACAGTTGTAACTTGAAAAGTGAAGGGTATTTTTTCCAAAAATAGTTTAATTTTAATCTTATTTATCTCTTGAGGTTTAAATAAAAAATAACAGGACCTTGACCTGGTACTAAACTTCCTGAAACAATAATCTAATAAAAGCTATGGCAAATAATACCGAAAATATAAGAAATCTTGACATTATTTTCACCTCACTGCCTCTCATCCCTTTTTATTCCCTTTAATAGACTTATTAACCAGTTGTCAAAAATATTTCTTTCAAGATATTATTGATTGCATAATTTTGGTGGAATATGGTTATGACTATAATGAATAGTTATAATCTGTAAAAGATTAAAACTTGCTTGACAATAGGAGGTATAAGTATGGGTAAAAAAGGACGAAAAGCCTTGGCTTTAGGAGTATCAATTATTTTAGCAGCTACTTCCATTGGATGTTCCTCTGGTCAGGGTATCGCAGATGATAACCAGCATTTACCTAAGGAAGAACCAACACCAAAAAAACAACCACCAAAATTATTAACAAACGAAGATTTTCTAGCCCTTGTTAATAAATTGAATCCTAATCTAGAGCAGGATAAAATTACTCTTATTGCCGAGACAATAGAAAAATATAGTACTAAGTATCAAGTTCCAAAAAATTTAATTATATCAGTAATTGCTGCCGAAAGTGAATTTCATCCTTTTTGTAAGGGAACATTAGATGATACTGGTTTAATGCAAATAAGATTAAAATATGCTCCTTATTGGGCTAAACTTATGGGAATAACTGCCCCTAAATCCCGGGGTGAATTATTTGATATTGATACTAATATCCACATGGGAACTTTTATACTTCAACGTTTATTAAGACGTTATGATGGTAATTTAGAAAAGGTTCTTGTTGCTTATAATGCTGGTGAGACTTATGTTGATAGAAAACTCAGAGAAGAATTATCCCTGCCCACAAGTTATGTCAGGAGGGTCAGCCGATTCCATATGGAGTTGTGTAATGTGCCAATATCAGCAGCCTTACAATATTAGAAAAAGACCAACCAGGTCTTTTTCTAATAAGGTTCCACTTCGTTAAGTTAAGATTTTACTTCACTTTGTTCCGTTAGGTTAAATGAATTTTTTTAACCTCAACCTTAGCCTTAACCTAAACAACAAGCGGTTCATGATTGAACCGCTTGTTGTTTAAGATACGCTTGTATAAAATCATCCAAATCTCCATCCATTACCGCCTGGACATTACCTTTCTCAACTCCGGTACGGTGATCTTTAACCATACTATAAGGATGGAAAACATAAGACCTGATTTGGCTACCCCAACCAATTTCCTGTTGTTCCCCTTTGATCTGGGCTAATTCTTTTTCCTTTTCTTTCATTTGTAATTCCAATAATTTTGACTGCAAAATTTTCATAGCTGTTGCACGGTTACTTATCTGTGAACGTTCATTTTGACATTGAACAATTACGCCTGTAGGAATGTGGGTTATTCTAACAGCAGAATCCGTCTTATTAACGTGTTGACCCCCTGCTCCTCCTGATCTGTAGGTATCAATTTTTAAATCCTTAGGATCTATTTCAATAGCTGTTTCATCATTAACCTCAGGCATAACCTCTACAGCAGCAAAAGAAGTATGTCTTCTACCTGAAGCATCAAAGGGAGAAATTCGTACTAAACGGTGCACCCCTTTTTCTGTTTTTAAATAACCAAAGGCATTTTCCCCTTCTATGGAAATAGTCACACTTTTTATTCCTGCTTCTTCACCAGGTAGAAAATCTAAAATTTCAACATGATAACCATGGCTTTCTGCCCAACGGGTATACATGCGGTATAACATTTCCGTCCAGTCCTGGGATTCCGTCCCCCCTGCTCCGGGATGTAAGGTTAAAATAGCATTATTGCGGTCATACTTACCATTTAATAAGGTTTCTAGTTCCAGCTTTTCTAAGAGCTCTTTTAACTGTTTTAATTCGCCGGAAGCTTCAGTAAGGAGTCCTGGTTCCCCTTCCTCTTTACTAAGCTCATACAAGACATAAATATCTTCTAGCTTATTTTCCAAAACCCTCAATTCTTCTATTTTATCTTTAAGCCTGGTTAATCTCTGCATTACTTTCTGAGCTTCTTCGGGATCATCCCAAAAGCTAACTGCTGCTACTTTTTCCTCTAGCTCTTCGACCTGCCTTTCTTTACCGGCAATGTCAAAGAGAATCCCTCAAATCATTTATTCTCTTTTCAATCACTTCTAGGTCTCGTTTAATATCAAGATCCATAATTTCCACTCCCATCTATTAGTATATTAAGCTCGGCCACAGCATTTTTTATACTTCTTACCACTACCACAGGGACATGGTTCATTACGTCCAATTTTTTCAGATTTTACTGGTGTTTTAAGCTGCTCTTCGGCATATTTATTCTCAACCACATCGGTTCTTTCTTCAGGACGCTCAACAATATTTACCCGGTAAATGTAACGGACTGTTTCTTGTTGGATTTCTTCAATCATTTGATTAAACATATCATATGCCTCAAATTTGTACTCAGTTAAAGGATCTCTCTGTCCATAGGCCCTTAAATATATCCCTTGACGTAATTGATCCATGGCATCCAAATGGTCCATCCATTTAGCATCCACAACTTTTAAGAGAACCAGTCTTTCCATTTCCCTTAAATTTTCTTCACCCAATTCTTCTTCCCTGGCCTGATAAACCTTGAAAGCCTCTTCTTTGAGAAAGTCTCGAACTTCCTTAGCCTCCATATTTGCCAGTAGTTCCGGTTTAACTTTATGGTTTGGTAAAAAGCTTTGTTCTGCTGCATTCAGAAGACCTTGTAAATCCCATTCTTCCGGATAAGGGATTTCACCGGCAAAGCTGTCAACTGTTCTATCAACAACTTTTTCAATCATATCCAAAATACTTTCTTTAATATTTTCTCCTATTAAAACTTTACGGCGCTGGGAGTAAATTACTTCCCTTTGCTTATTCATCACATCATCATATTCTAAAACATGTTTGCGGATGTCAAAATTACGGGCTTCCACCCTTTTTTGGGCATTTTCTATTCCCCGGGAGATAATAGCATTTTCTATAGGAATGGTGTCATCCATACCTAACTTATCCATAAGACCCAAAATATTTTCTGAACCAAACAGACGCATTAAATCATCTTCTAAAGAAATATAAAACTGGGATACACCAGGGTCACCCTGCCTACCGCTTCTACCTCTTAACTGGTTGTCAATACGGCGTGCCTCATGGCGCTCCGTCCCTATAATACATAAACCACCTAGCTCTTTTACCCCAGGTCCTAAGACAATATCAGTACCCCGGCCTGCCATATTGGTAGCAATTGTCACCATTCCCTTTTGCCCGGCTTGAGCAACTATTTCTGCCTCCTGTTCGTGATACTTAGCATTGAGGACCTGATGGGGAATACCTTTTTTCTTTAACATATTACTTAAAAGTTCTGATTTTTCAATGGATACTGTACCCACCAGTAAAGGCTGACCTTTATTATGCCTGGCGACAATTTCATCAACTACTGCATTAAATTTACCCATTTCTGTCCGGTATACTACATCAGGCTTATCTTCCCGGATCATAGGTTTATTAGTGGGAATAACTACTACATCCATACCATAAATTTTAATAAATTCCTCTTCTTCTGTTTTAGCTGTACCGGTCATACCACTTAGCTTGTTATACATCCTAAAATAATTTTGGAAAGTTATTGTAGCTAAAGTCTGAGATTCCCTTTCAATTTTTACCCCTTCTTTAGCTTCTATGGCCTGATGTAAACCTTCACTATAACGGCGACCAAACATCAAACGCCCGGTAAATTCATCAACAATAATGACTTCGCCATCTTTCACTACATAATCTCTATCCCTTTTCATTAAGGTATGGGCTTTAAGGGCTTGGTTAACATGATGGCTTATTTCCATATTTTTTTCATCTGCCAGATTATCAATACCCAACATTTTTTCTACTCGTGATACACCTTGTTCTGTTAAAGTAACCAGGCTTTGTTTCTCATCAATAGTGTAGTCTTCTTCATTTTTTAACCTGGGTATAATTTTAGCTACAGTTTTATACAGTTCAGTAGGTTTATCTGCAGAACCGGAAATAATTAATGGTGTTCTGGCCTCGTCAATTAAAATACTGTCAACTTCGTCAATAATGGCATAATGTAAATCCCTTTGTACCATATGTTCTTTATACATAACCATGTTATCTCTGAGGTAATCAAAACCAAACTCGTTATTTGTCCCATAGGTAATATCAGCAGCATATGCCGCCCTACGTTCTTCATATTCCAGCCCATGGACTATTAAACCTACTTCCAGGCCTAAAAAACGGTAAATTTGACCCATCCATTCACTATCCCTTTTAGCAAGATAGTCGTTAACGGTAATAACGTGAACTCCTTTACCAGCAAGGGCATTAAGATAAGCGGGTAAAGTAGCTACCAGGGTTTTTCCTTCACCAGTCTTCATTTCGGCGATACGCCCTTGATGGAGAACTATCCCCCCCATTAATTGCACATCGAAATGACGCATTTTCAAAACTCTTTTAGAAGCTTCTCTCACTACAGCAAAGGCTTCTGGTAATAGGTCATCAAGGCTTGTCCCGGATTGGTATCTTTTTTTGAACTCAAAGGTTTTATTTCTTAATTCTTCATCTGATAAATTTTCTATCTCTTTTTCCAGGCTATTAATAATATCCACAGTTTTTTGTAAACGTTTTATTTCTTTTGCATTATCATCTAACAAATTTTTGATAAAACCGAAGACCATAAATTATTCACTCCCAAATTCTAAAAAACTCCAATGACTTACAATAGCTATTTTATCATATAAAAGTTTACTAATCTAATGTTTTAAAAATATTGATGAGCACTAATCACTAGTCAAATGTGCTAAAAAGTATTTTTATTGTTTACATCTTGTTAATTTTGGGTAAAAATAAACTAACAAATTCAAAATCCAATTCCTTGTGGTTAGAAAACTGATCAGAAAAAAATTGTTTTTTTGGATAAGTGTTTTTAGCTTCTTTCGTGAATAGCCAAGCTGAAATTTCTGGAAATTATTCTTTGGGAGGATATTTTATCCTTCCATGGAATATTTATAACAAAGTACCTAGAAGGGAGCTGGTATTATGAAAATTATTATTAAAGGCAAAAATATGGAAGTCACACCAGCACTAAAAGAGTACGTCGAAAAAAGAGTTGGCAAAATCCAAAAATATTTCGAGGGGGAATTAAGAGAAGCTACTGTGACGCTAATAGTTGAAAAAGAATTACATAGAGTGGAGGTTACCATACCTTTAAATGGTTATATATTACGGGGTGAAGAAGAAACAACAGATATGTATACATCTATTGATAATGTGGTAGAAAAACTGGAAAGACAGGTTCGCAAATATAAAACCCGTATAAATAAAAAATTAAAATATTTATCAGTCCTTGACCTGATACCAAACGATAATAATATTCAAGAAGAACAGTTTGAACCAAAAATCGTAAGAACCAAAAAATTCGCCGTCAAACCTATGCCTGAAGAAGAGGCTGTTTTACAGATGGATTTATTAGGCCATAACTTTTATGTCTTTCTCAACGCAGATACTGAAGAAGTAAACGTTGTTTATAAAAGAAAGGATGGCAATTACGGTTTGATAGAACCTGAACTAGGATAAAAAATCCGGGTCCAAAGCCCGGATTTTTATGTTGCTAAAGAAATAGTTTTCACTATATACATTTTAAAAATATCCTTTTATCTTCTTAGAAGAAATTTTTTTGTTCTTAACAAGTTGCTAAATAACAAAAAAAAGTATATAATTACGACTGTAAGTATAAAATATACTTACAGTTTATTTATGAAAGGAAGGATTTTTTAAATGCAAGGAAAAGTAAAATGGTTTAATGCGGAGAAGGGGTATGGTTTTATTGAAGGAGAAGACGGAAAAGATGTTTTTGTACATTTCTCCGCAATCCAAACAGACGGCTTCAAAACTTTAGACGAAGGACAAATGGTTAGTTTTGAAGTTGTTGAGGGCACAAGAGGACCTCAAGCTGCCAACGTTACTAAGCTTTAATATATAGATATTAGTTTGAATTATTATTTTAAGGCTTAACTAAGGCAAACCACCCCAGAGTATACTCTGGGGTTTTAATTTCTAGTTATTAGTGTTAGTGATCAGTGATTAATTACAGTATTTTGCTTAAAAAGGCTTTTGTGCGCTCATTTTGAGCATTATTGAAGATTTCATCAGGAGTACCTTCTTCAATAATTACTCCTTCATCCATAAATAATACCCTATCTCCCACTTCTCGCGCAAAGCCCATTTCATGAGTTACAACAACCATGGTCATACCTTCCCTGGCTAAATCTTTCATAACTGCCAAAACTTCCCCAACCATTTCCGGGTCTAAAGCTGATGTAGGTTCATCAAAAAGCATAATTTTAGGATGCATGGCTAAAGCTCGGGCAATTGCAACCCTTTGTTGTTGTCCTCCTGATAATGAATCAGGGTAAACATGAGCTTTGTCTGTTAGCCCTACTTTTTTTAATAGATGGTGCGCCCTTTCTTCTGCCTCTTTTTTATCTAATCCTCTAACCTTCATAGGTGATAAAGTAATATTTTGAAGTGCCGTCATATGGGGAAAAAGATTAAATCTCTGAAAAACCATTCCCACTTCTTCCCTAACTTTATTAATATCATTTTTCGGATCAGTTATCTTAATACCATCAATTATAATTTCCCCGGAAGTGGGTGTTTCCAGTAAATTTAAGCAGCGTAAAAAGGTACTTTTACCTGAACCGGAAGGACCTATAACACAAACCACTTCTTGTGGTTTTATTCTTATGGTAATACCTTTTAAAACCTGAAGACTACCAAAATTTTTAACCAAATTATTCACGACGATCACTTACACCCAGCCTCCTTTCTGTCCAGGATACTAATCTGGAGATAGTCAAAGTCATTACTAAATATACCAAGGCTACACCAATATATGTGGGGAAGGAAGCAAAAGTAACAGCTACATAAAGCTGGCCTTTCCTTGTAAGCTCTTGAACTCCGATAACTGCTAACAAAGAAGTATCTTTTAAAAGGACAATAAATTCGTTTCCCAAAGGAGGAACTATTCTCTTAAAGGCCTGAGGTAGAATTATATATCTCATAGCCTGACTATGGGTCATACCCAGTGAACGGGCAGCCTCCATTTGGCCTCTTTCGATAGACTGGATACCTGCTCGAAAGATTTCAGCTACATAGGCACCGCTATTGATACTACAAACTACAACTGCAGCCACCATAGGTTCAATTTTGAAAGGGCTATCTGTAATTGAAGAAATTAGTCCTGGAATACCATAATAGAATAATAAAATTTGCACAAATAAAGGTGTACCTCTGATAAAATCAACATAAATTGTACTAGGGACTTTGAAAATAATATTTTTTGACAATTTGCCCAGTCCCATAAAAAGACCAATAATAATTCCAAAAAACACTGATAGGGACGTAATCTCTACTGTCAAAACAGCACCATCAAATAGCTGAGGTAATACCTTTATAATGTGACTTAAATATGATTGTGCAATTTCCACTATATCACCTCTAAACTAGTTATTAGTTGTTAGGGACAACTTATGTTTTCTTTAAGGTCAAAGTAAATGCGTAACACATTGTGTTACGCATTTGTGCTAATAACTAATTAAAAATATTTTTTTTGGAGCTCAGCGTACTTTCCACTTTCTTTAACTTTTTTCAAGCCTGCATTAATTTTATCTAATAATTCTTTGTTTCCTTCTTTTACTGCAAACCCGTAAGAATCACTTTCTAAAACTTCCCCGACTATTTTAATTTTACCAGGTTGTTTTGCGATAAAAGCTTCTGTTACGGGCTTATCATTAATAACAGCATCTACTCCACCATTCATTAGTTCTAACATTACAACGTCTACAGTATTAAAGGTTTTAATTTCTTTAATTAAACCAGCATCTTTTAACTCTTGAGCTTTATTGGCACCGGTAGTACCAATCTGTACTGCTACAGTTTTGCCTTTTAAATCATCTTTACCTTTAATGTCATCATTATTACCTCTAACGGCAATAGCTAAGCCAGCATCAATATATGGTTCACTAAAATCGACTTCTTTTTCCCTATCAGCAGTTATAGACATACCGGAAGCAATTATATCAATATTACCAGATTG
>JASKKI010000069.1 GCA_030154225.1 Clostridia bacterium
CTTTATTTTTACTTACAAATTTAGCTTTATATAGTGCTTCATCAGCCTTTTGAATAAGCCTTTCTTTATTATCAGCCATAGATGGAAATTCAGCGATTCCAATGGAAATTGTTAATTTGCCCTTGGGTAAAAGGTCAATACCGGGAAATTCTGTCTCTTCAACCTTTCTTCTAATTTCTTCAGCCAGGGCCTTAGCCGCTCTAATACCTGTCTTAGGTAATATTATTACAAATTCTTCACCACCATAACGGGCACAATAGCCTATTTCTTTTGTAGCATTTTTAAGAATATCGGCAACTTCCTTTAAAACCTGGTCACCTTTTTGATGCCCCAGGGAGTCGTTGTAAACTTTGAAAAAATCTATATCTAAAAGTATTAAACTAATACTTGTATTTTCTTTTTTAGCTTCTTCTAACTTTTCATCGAGGAGAGCTTGAAAACTCCGGTGATTTAAGATATCTGTAAGACTATCATGGGTAGCTAACCTCTCTAATTCTTTGCGAATTTTGGCTTCTGTTTCAGTCATATTGCCTAAAAGCCACGCTAATAGAAACAAAACCCCACTTAACATAATATCTGCATCAATAGAAGAAAAATTATTTAAAAATCCAATTAAAAATAAAAAAAATAAAACAAAAATTGTTATACTATATGAAAATTTTATTGGATATCTTAGTGCAGAAATAACAACTGGCATCAGGAATAAAATTTTAAAAATATCTTCATTCTCAAAATAAAGCAAACAAGAGGTTATTAATATATAAATAAAAATTATCCACAAATCTATAAAAAACACATATTTAGTATTTACTAATCTTATTAATGGAATTAGAGAAATCAATATAATAAAAGCAAGACTAGAACTTAGTGAGTAAAGAGATGAAATATCTGAATTGTGTTTTAATACCCGATGAATTAATATAGCCAATAATAGAAAAAATAACGTTTGAGTAGCTAAAATAAACTTTTCTTTACTATTGTTAATTTTAATTAAATGCATTGTACTAACCTCGCTAAATTTAAATTGAGGTGGTCACCACCTCAATTTAAATTACTTTTGTAAAGACTTTGGAGTTTTCGGTTGATAAGTCCACCATCCACAAGCAAAAACTGAACTAATGCTTGCAAATAACATTAGAATAGTGGCTAAAAATGTAAATATCACTTTTCTCATGTTTTACACCTCCTTATATTAAAAAAAGGTAGCAATGTAATAGTTTGATAAAAAATCCCTAATGTCATACTAATTTCAAAAATCTCCAAATTATTAATAAAAACAAGAATTATTGCAAGTATGACTACTAAAGATGATGATATTTTTAATTTTTTTTTCAAAATTGTTGAATGAATAGGCTTTGCGTCAGAGTCTACAGGAGCAAACATTAAAACAATAAATAAGCTCAAAAATAATATTAATATTAAGATTGAGTTAGAAATATTTAATTCTAATAACTTATTAGCTATTACTCCAATTAAACTATATGTAATTGCTCCAAAAGTTAAACATTTCATCGGTGAATTAAAATGAGCTCCTCCAGATACTTTTCGTAAAACTCCTCCAAAAATTGCTGCTATAACCGCTGGAACTAAAGCATTTAAAAAAGATGAAACTAATAATATTAATATAAATCCAAATATTGTTAATAAAAGTGTTTCAATTGCATATTCTATAATTTCTTTTTTTTCCTCATCATATTTTGTTTCATTTGTTATATACTCAGCTATTACTTTACTTAAACACGATAAATTCATTTTATCTCCCCAATTTATTTCCGAATATTTTTTATAATAAAAGCTAATAAAAATATAACTATGACATGTGGTAATGTTATCATTATCCTAATTGGAATATTAGATAATAATATATCACGTGATATTTTAAAAATATACATAAGTAATGGTACAAAAAGAGTTTCGGAAATAATTAAAGCTAAGTAACTTAACAGACTTGCTAAAATTGAGATATTAACATCTATTTTTTCAAATATATTTAAAATAAAGTATAACATTCCTATTAAAACAACAGTATGAACACCAAAAGTAATAGGTAATGATCTTATAATGAAGGCACTAGTTGCTAAAACTACTCCCCATAATACAATATTTTTCGAATTAAAAGGTATTTTTGCGATTGCAAATGCTAAAGCAACAATTCCAATTTGTTCAGGAATTCCTTGTAGTATTAATACTAAAAATGGAATTTTCATAAATTTCCTCCTAGTAACTATATTCTACATAAAATTGGGTTTTCCTACCATAAAAATCAATTTTTATTAATTTTTTTATTTTTTTGTAGAAAATTTAATTATTTTCTTATATTTTATTAAATAAGCAATCAAAAATAATAAAATTATATGGGGAAAATATACCATAATTTTTAGTAACTCATCTTGCATTAGCTTATTTTTTGAAATATTTAATACTGTCATTAGTAATGGTATTGTTGCTGTTTCTGTTAAAACTAATATTAAAAATGTAAATATACTGACATTAATGGAAGTAATAGCGTCCAATTTCTCAAAAACATTCAAAATAAAAAATAATAATATAAGTATGACAATTGTATGGACACCAAAAGTAATAGGTAATAATCTTAATAAATATGCACCAATACTAAGACTACTGCCTATTAAAAAAATTTTGTTCCAATACAGCTTCTCTTCCGCAAGGACAAAAACTAAAGTTGCTAATGCAATACCTTCGGGAATTCCAACAAAAATTAATACAGGTAATGTAACTTTCATTAAAATGCCACCTTTCCCTAAAGTATTACATTATTTCTACAATAAGTAATTTTTTTCCTGCGTATAGTACCTAATTATTCACGCAACATTCATTAGCATTTCTCCCTTCGTTTTGATTTGCTAAATTACTAAATTCTCCAAAAACCAACAAATTCCTACAAAATATTAATAAAATCCAATATTTTTAAATAAAATTAATTCTTTCAAAGAAAAAACCGGGCTACTTGCGCCCGGTTTTTTCTCTCCCCACTCACTTGTGCAAAACACTTTATGCCTCAGGCTTTTTTATATATACAGCCTGTCTGTTTGCATTAGTACTCAGGTGGTAGATCTTTCAATTGTTCCATGGTAAATACAGGCCCATCTAAGCAAACATAACAGGAACCTATATTACAGCGGCCGCATTTACCTATTCCACATTTCATCCGCATTTCCAGAGTAGTAATTATATCATTATCGGCAAAATTCATTTTTTGTAATGTTGGCAAAGTAAACTTAATCATAATAGGTGGTCCACAAAGGATAGTAACCTGTGGTTTTGGAGCTAGTTCTTCAACATAAGCAGGAACAAATCCTACATGTCCATCCCAGCCTTCTTCCTCCCTATCGATAGTTACGAAAACATCCATATTGGGAACTTGGGGCCAGTTTTCAAACAGATCTTCCTTAAAGCAAAGATCCGCTTTAGATCTAGCACCATAAACTACAGTCAATTTTCCAAATTCATCCCTATTCTTAATACAATGCATTATCAAACTACGAACTGGAGCTAAACCAATACCCCCACCGATAAAGAGTATATCTTTACCTTTACAGTAATCTACAGGAAACCCATTTCCATAAGGACCACGAATACCTACTTCTTGACCAACTTCAATTTCATGTAAAGCATTTGTTAATTGACCTACAGCTTTAATAGCCATTTCGATATGATTTTCACCTTTATTAGTGATGGAAAACATACCTTCACCAACTGCAGGTAAAGACAACATGCCCAATTGACCAGGCATGGGATCAAAAGGTTTTTGGTCATCCATTGTACTTATATGAAAAGTCTTGACATCAGGCGTTTCCTGAACAATTTTTATAACTTTTCCCTTGATGGGAACCAGAGGATTGATAGTTTTTACTTGTTCAGCAGTAACTGCCAATTTTCTCCCTCCTTCACCTCTTTATAGTGATTAGTTCTAGTGGCTAGTTATTAGTATCTTAACCTTAACCTCAGTCTCAACCTTAGGCATTTTTAATTTGCCTAATAATTGATGTAATATCCATATTTACAGGACATTTTACTACACAGCGTCCACATCCTGTACATAACAGCATATCATATCTTTCCGGGAAATAACGCAGCTTGTGCAAGAAACGGTTCCTGACCCGCTCCTTTTTACCAGGTCTGGGCTGATGCCCGCCGGCCATCATGGTATATTCGTCAAACATACAGCAATCCCAGCAGCGGATTTTGACACCATCTTCACCCCGAACCTCATTGGCAATATCAAAACAATGACAGGTAGGACAGACATAAGCACAAGCACTACAATTTAAACACTTTCGAGAAATGTCATCCCAGATGGGGTGGTCGAACATTTCCTTTAATTTTTCCGGAACACCTTCAACATCGGCATTCAAGTTAAACTCACCAACTGCCGGTAAAGTTACTTCTTCTTCGGTTAAGAGGGAAGATATTTTTTCTAAAATTTCTTTTCCGACATCACTGATGGCTTCAAAGCCTATTTTATCTCCTAAATCATAAGCTTGAATATCTGCTCCTACAGCTTTTTGAGGATCAATACCCATGGAAGTGCAGAAACAGCTATCCATAGGCTCAATACAGCTTAAAGCCACTAAAATACTTCTGTCCCGCTTATTTTTATAATATGGATCTACGTAGCTTTTAGTTAAGAACACCTGATCTAAACAATCAATACTCTTCATATCACAGGAACGGATACCGAATATAATTTGCATTGCGTCTTCTAAAGGATATTCTTCAATCTCTAAAGATTTATCCTTGGCCTTAAATTTGTACATTTTCTCAGTTTGGGGAAAGAAAATGTCTTTGGGAGGCATAATCACATTTTCCTCCAGGGCCAACTCTACATCCTGCTGGTAGGGAGTAAACCTGGTCACTCCTTCAAATTTAGCAGGGACTAAAACTTTATATTCTTTTGCCAGTAATTCTAATACTAGTGGTAATTTTGCCTTGGCAATAGTTTTCATCACTCCACCTCCCTACATAAATTCTTCAGGGTCATTTTTATCAAAGTGACCTAAAGGTAATTTTCCTTCCGGATCAATTCCTGCGTCATATTTCCCAAATAACTCATTGATATCTTTGATTAGCTTTTTATTTAAAAGCATAATGGGTATATCCATAGGACAAGCCCGTTCACATTCACCACATTCTACACACCTACCTGCTACGTGCATAGCTCTTGTTAAAGCAAAAAATTGATTTTCCGAAGAATTATTAGCTTTACCTATCCATCCGATTCTAGTTTGGTCAAAAATACATTCCCGACAACTACAAGCCGGACAAACATTACGGCAGGCATAGCAGCGAAGACAACGGTCATATTGTTTAGTCCAGAAATCATATCTTTCATCAGGAGTCATTTCTTCTACAGCTTTAACATCACTAAAATCAGGGGCTTCCTTGGTAGCAGCTACTTCATTTAAAGCCTCTTCCCCACCTATTAAGTAATCATAAACTAACGGTGTAGGATATTTACATTCCATACATTTTTGAGCCTTAGGAATATCACCATTTGGCCCTAAAGATTTAGCTTTATCTTGGTCCTTTAAACCTGTACAGGGAATACCGATTAATACTACCTTTTCCCTGTCAACCTGTTTATCTTGTAAAAGCCTGTTAAAAGCACGGGAATCACAACCCTTAACAAAAATAGCAACTTTACCTTCATGGTTTTTATAATCTAACAAATATTTACTTAAATTATTGTGACAAAATTCGTCCCATACCAAGCGTTGAGTATCTTCCGGTTTATCGATAAAGGCAGGGGGAGATAAATACCAGAATGTACCTTTTTCCCAGCCTATAACTATCTCAGCTTCACCTTTTTCCAAAATTTCCCGGGCAATTTCTTGTATTTTTTTTGTTATTTCACTCATTGGGCATCCCTCAACTTCCTGTTAGGCCCCATAGCCCTGATTTCTTCAGTAATCTGGTTAACTACCTGCTGAAACTTTGGACCCTCGGAACCAGAAATCCATCTAGCTTGAAAACGTTCAGGGTCAATACCTACATATTGTAATAGTCGCTGCATTAATAAATATCTCCTACGGGTAAAATAATTACCTGTTACATAGTGGCAATCACCCGGGTGACAGCCAGCTACTAAAACACCATCTACTCCCCTTTGAAATGCCCTGATAACAAACTGGGGATTAACACGACCGGAGCAGGGCACCCGGAGTATTCTAATATTAGGTGGGTACTGTAAGCGGCTTAAACCAGCCAAATCAGCACCGGCATAGGTACACCAGTTACAGGCAAAAACCAGGATTTTAGGTTCCCAGTTTTGAGGTATCTCTTTTACAGACATAGTGCATCCACCTCCGCCAAGATTTGTTCATTGGTAAAGTGCTTCAAGTTTAAGGCTGCTGAACGACAAGCCACAGTACAAGCACCACAACCCTGACATAAACCACTATTTACTGTTGCAACTTTGCGACTTATTGTCTTACCGTGTACCCGCTCTTGAATAACTTTCATATCTATTGCTTTATAAGGGCAAACTGGAACACACATTCCACAACCGGCACAAATTGCCTCATCAACTGCAGAAATAATAGGTTCTGTTGGCATTTCTTCTTTGGATAATAAGCCACATACCTTAACAGCGGCAGCACTGGCCTGGGCGACAGAGTCAGGAATATCTTTAGGTCCTTGACATGCTCCAGCCAGATAAACACCGGCTGTATGGGTTTCCACAGGTGCCAGTTTAGGATGAGCTTCTGTATAAAAATGGTTTTGGTCATAGGAGAAGCCTATCATCTGGGCCAGTTTGGCAGCATCAGATTTCGCAACCATGGCTGTTGCCAGTACTACCATATCGGCTTCCACTTCTACCGGTCTACCCAGTAAAGTGTCTTCACCTCTAACAATCAGTTTGTCACCTTTTTCATATATTTTAGATACTCTACCTCTAATATATTTGGCGCCAAACTGATCGGTAGTCCTGGTATAAAACTCATCATAACCTTTACCAGGAGTACGCACATCCATATAAAAAACATAGACATTAGAATCTTTAATCTTTTCTCTAACCAAGGTAGCGTGTTTGGCTGTATACATACAACAGGTTTTAGAACAATAAGCTTTACCTTTAACTTCATCCCTGGAACCGACACATTTGATAAAGACGACATTTTTAGGAATTTTTCCATCAGAAGGCCGTTTAATCTTACCCATGGTAGGTCCAGAGGCATTTATTAAACGTTCAAAGTGTAATCCGGTAATAACATCTTTGTACTTGCCATAACCGTATTCACCATAAACACTTTCGTCAAAAAGATCAAAACCGGTAGCTACTACAATAGCACCATAGCGTTCAGTTACCAGCTCATCTTCTTGAGTAAAGTCAACGGCATTGGTAGGACATACTTTTTGACAAACACCACATTTCCCCGTTTTAAAATAACGACAATTTTCCCTATCGATGACAGGTTTATTAGGAATAGCCTGTGGGAAAGGAGTATAAATAGCCTTACGGTCCATCATTTCCATTTCAAACTCACTGGGAACCTTGGATGGACATTTTTGATAACAAGTACCACAACCAGTACAGGCTTTCATATCTACAGAACGGGCTTTTTTGCGTATTGTCACATCAAAATTACCCACATATCCTTCTACTTTTTCGATTTCCGAATAAGTAATCAAATTAACATTGGGATGATTGGCCACTTCAACCATCTTAGGTGTCAGAATACACGCAGAACAGTCCAATGTCGGGAAGGTTTTGTCAATTTGAGCCATCCTTCCTCCAATGGACGGTTCTTTTTCTACTACATCCACGATATGGCCGGCATTGGCTATATCTAAAGCAGCTTGAATACCTGCAATCCCCCCACCAATAACCAGAGCCCTTTTAGTGATAGGAATTGTTGATTTGTCCAAGGGTTCATTTTTTAAAACTTTAGCTACAGCCATTCTAACCAGCTCAGTAGCTTTAAAAGTAGCTCTCTCTTTATCATCGGGATGAACCCAGGAACAGTGCTCCCTGATATTTGCCATCTCCAACAAATAGGGGTTTAACCCACCACTTTCAATACACCTGCGGAAAGTAGGCTCATGCATCCTAGGTGAACAAGAAGCTACAACGATTCTATCCAGTTTGTGTTCCTTGATAGCTTTTTTAATGAGATCCTGACCGGGCTCAGCACACATATATTTATAATCTGTACTAAAAGCTACTCCCGGAAAACTTTTAGCATTTTCTGCAACTTTCTCGCAATCCACAGCGGCTGCAATGTTAGAACCACAGTGACAAATGAAAACACCTACACGCTTCATGCAGTATCCCTCCTGCCTTCAGCCTCCAAGAGCTTCTTAACAAGCCCTAAAGCATTTACAAAATGTTTATTCACACCTAATTCCTCAGGATTTAAACCTAAAGCAAGTCCTATTAACTGGGTAAAATAAAATACCGGTAACCCGTAATTTTTACCGAACTTGGCTTCCACCTGGCTTTGCCTCATATCCAGGTTATTCATACATAAAGGACAAGCTGTAGCTATACAGTCGGCTCCTGCTTCTTTAGCTGCAGTTAATATTTTCTCAATCATAGAAAAACCTACATCTGATTTGGTTGTAGCATGAGCTGCACCACAGCACTCTGTTTTAAATGCCCATTCTACAGGGGTCCCCCCTAGAGCTTTGATCAGTTGATCCATACTCTGGGGATCTTCTGGGTCATCAAAACCTAACCTTGGCGGACGAACCAACAAACAACCATAATAACTGGCCACTTTTATATCTTTCAAAGGTTTATTAACTAAGGCACTTATAGAATCCAAGCCCAGGTCATTTACAAAAACATCCAGTAGGGCTCTAGCTTGTGTTTTTCCAGCATATTCCCGTTCAATAACCTCACTAATTGTTTTTTTCATTTCCTGGGAATTTTTAACTTCCACTTCAGTAGCTTTACATCTGGCATAGCAGGCAGCACAAGGTATGGCTACATCTAATCCTTCTGCCTCAGCAATAGCTAAATTGCGAGCAGGTAAGGCTAAAGCTAGTAAATGATCAGTCAAATGAGCACTGGAAGCCCCACAGCAGTTCCACTCTGGAATTTCCCAAAGCTCTATACCTAATGATTTAGCTACTTTTTTGGTCGACATATCATATTCAATCCCGGTAGAACTTAAAGAACACCCCGGGTAATATGCATATTTCATACTTTACCCCCTCGCTTCCGGACATTGGCAAATATTTTTTTCACTTCCCCGTTATCTTTAATAGTATGGGGTAATGGTGATAATTTGCCTTTTAATAACATACTAGGCCCAAAATGAGCATCTTTTAAAGGCTGCATACCGGAAATATTGAAACCCAAAATCAACCCCATTTCATGAACACGACCATGTTTTTCAACAGATTTTAAGAACAGGTCATGAAAGAGGTCCATTTTCTTTTCGGCTACATAGCCTTTTTTCTTAGCAATAATCCTTAAAGTTTCCATAACCCGGGCAATATCCACTTCCCGAGGGCAACGGGTTGAGCAAGTGTCACAACAAGCACATAACCAAATAGTATGGGATTGTAAAGCCTCATCCATTAATCCCAGTTGTAGCAACCGCATAATCTCACGGGGAGTTTTATCCATAGCAAAAGCCACCGGACATCCGGCTGAGCATTTACCACACTGGTAACATTTAGAAGCCCTAACACCGCTTTCCCTGGTAACCTCGGCTAAAAGTTCTTGTCCCTGAGCCAAGGCAGCAGTTAGCTCAATCCTTTCCATATAGTTCCTCCTTCCATTTAGTTGCGCAATGCATTTGTACTCAAATTCACTAGCTTCGTGTAACAAAACTTCTTATTCTAGATACTGAACTAAAAATCCTTCTCTGAATATTTATATTATTCTTGTATTATATTATAGACAAACTTTATATAAGAAGGAAAGGGGAAATTGTTTAAACTTCAAATTTATTGGTAGATAGTAATAATTACCATTAACTTCGAGCCTTAATTTTTCAATTACTCTCTAAAATTTTCATTGTTTTAACCCCAATTTAATAACACTTTCTTTACTTCCTTCATATAATATACAAATTTTTAAAGGAGGTAAAGAAAAGGTGTATCTAGGTATAGAACTTTTTGCTGAAACTTTTGTAAGTGTAACTTTTGATTCTTTTCTTAAATCTAAAATTTTAGTTGATAATGTTAAATTAGAGCAGAGTATCGGCTATGACTATTTTGAACTCAATTCCGTCATTTTAAAAGACCGTAGAGCTTCTGGATCCGGGAGAAAATGTACTAATAAACTCACTGATTTGACTTCAGGCCTCGGCACTTTGAGTATTCCACCTGCTAAACCTGTTTTTCTAAAAGATGGGTTTCAAAAAGTTGAACTGGTATTAATAACGAATTTATTTAAAGAGCCTGGAATGTTAAAAGAAAAGCTGGGGATCAGACTAGTTTCCAAAGAATATTGCGGTCCTGTTATCCCTTTGAAAACTCCCGTCTTACAAATTGAAGAAATTAATGGGCAGACAATAAGAATTGATATAACAGAATTAGTTAGGGAGATGGTAGCTAAACAAAAAATATGCTAATAAGCTAACTTAAACCAAGCCTAACTGCGTTAATTTTAACCCAGGGCCGCAGGCGTTATATTAATACGCCTGCGGCCCTGGGTTTAAAATGTGACGAAAAGGGCAAAACCAGAGATGTGCAAGTAGTACATTGAGGATTTTGACCCCTTTGGGGAATCAGCTAGACGAAGTTTAGGGCAGCCCTTATTAAATTTAGGTGAATAGTGGGGTTAAAAATACCGCAATAATTCCCGCAGTAATCATCCTCATTACTGCGCCAAGAATGGCAGCAAACATTGCTTCTTTTTCATTTAAATCAGAATTTTCTGTCCAGATAGCCGGTATTTGTCCAAAAATTACTGAGAATGGGAATCCAGAGGAAGCAAGTACAAAAGAACCCAATACTAAAGCAGGATTCATACCAGCTGCTGCTTCTTTTAGCTGAGCCATGGCTAAAGTTGGTGAAGCTAGGATAGAAACGATACCTGTTTTGGGGTCAATTGATAAAGTAGTTAATAAAGAACTTAAGCCAGCTTCAATGGGTTTCCAAATACCTACATAATCCAACGCTCCAATAATGGCAAAAATTGCACCAACAATGGGAATGATTAAAAGGAATAAGAGTTCTGCACCTTCCCGAGCAGCTCCAAAAACAGTAGCAATTGCAGGTGTACTGGGTGTAAAAGATGGCAGTTCATCTAGAGCAACACTTTTGGTATCTCTATAAATAGTTTTGCTTAACAACCAGGGTACTAATATTAAAGGAAGGAAAATTACTATAATAATTACCGGAAATACGTTAATTCCTACAGCAGTCATGGCTATCATACCAAACATAAACGTTGAAAAGCTCTGCTGGGATTGAACCATAGTGGCAATTGCAATTTTTTGTTCATCTTTAGTTGCCCCTGCTTTACGCAAAATGGGCGCAGCAATCCGGCCGGCAGCATTAATGTCACCTAAAATATTATAAACAGATGGAATTACCACCGCTGAATTAACACCAACGAACTTCATAATAGGAACAAAAATTCTCAATAAAGCATCGGTAAATCCTAATCTTTCTAGAATACGACCGATCATTACACTAACGATAATAGCTACACCAACTGTTCCTGTTAAAAATACCTTAACAATAATGGGTTGGGCTTTATTAACCATAGCATCGAAAATACCTGCTATAGTGTTGGGTGCAAAAAACAAGCCTAATAAAGACGCACCTACTAATACTAAACCGATAATTTCAATTTTACTTAAAGGTTTTTTCTTAACATTAGTTTCTAACATACATTAACCTCCTTATATTATTTAGCCACTGAAGATTTGACGGCCTTTTTAAACAAATAGGTATCAGCAATATATTGAGCATACTCCTGGATCTGAATAGCTCCAGCTTTTGTAATAGGAGTACTGGTCATTCTTTCCCTGAAAAGAACAACTTCAACTTCAGGCAGGTATTTCTGAATAGCATAGCCTAAAGGCATGCCGTTTTCATAAATTTCTACGGAATGGGAATTTCCTACAACAAAGTTTAGATTTAACTCCTGGGCTTTAGCAATTAAAGGATGTCCATCATATACCCTGCTGATTGAAGCTAACACGGTATCTATTTCTGGGTTTTCTGCTATAGCTTTTTCTAAATGTTGAGGAGTAAAACCTGTATGGGGATGGATGTGTAATATTTTTGATACTTTACTGTTTGCTTCACCGAGAATTATTTTTCCACCGGTTACTACATTAGTTTCTACTATTTCTCTACATTTTCTAACCTGTTGTTCTCTATTTAACATTTGCTGTTCAACTTCTACACCTAAAAATTCATTTAACCTTTTAATGATATCACCAATAGTTTTAATTTCCGGTAGGGGTTGTCCAATTGACATGATGTTACCGGGTATACCGCCATAAGCTATGTCTACTTTTTCTGGTTGATGTCCGTGTAGATAAGCTATACCCCGGTGTAAGCCGTGGAAAGCTTCATGTAACTCGATTACTGCAATATCATATAAGGATAAATAACTTTTTAAGGTCACACCTCCAGAATTAGCGGCATCAGCCACAGGATGATGAGCAATAATTACATCAACACAGGTTGCTCCAGCCAGTTCAATAGCACTTTCCGTTAAAGTCATGAGTACGGCTATTTTTTTAACTTCTTTTTCGGGGTCTCCATAAACCAAACCTGGGATTTCTATTACATCTTTGCCAGGTATATTTGACGATTTCATCACAACAAAAGGATTTCTTGTGCTAGAAATCTCATCCAGGCTTTTAATCACCCTCCCTCCTGTAATTTGGTCTAAAACGTCAACAACTTGGGCAACAGTAACTATTTTACTCACCTTGTCTCCTCCTTTGTAATGTCTAAAGCTAAATTAATACTGAAACTAACTGAAAATTAATTAACCACCCCCTTAATAAGAAATCTTTGACATACCCCTCATCATAGATGAGGGGTATAATCTAAAACAAAAACCGCTGGAAAAATATAAGTAATGAAGTGTAGTAATTCACTACTTATATAATTCCAGCGGCTTGTCGGGCTCTTTTTAAAAGCTCCCTCATCCTCTGACCTGACTTTCTTTTAAATCTTTAATAATTAAGGTTACAGATATTTCGGTCTCAGGGTCATAATCTTTAAAAATCGTCACAAAATTAATACCTAATTCTTCAACTAAAGCCTTTTTAAATCTTCTTTTATATTCATCTAATAAAGCTAAATCAATAAAGCGAGTTGTATTTCTATCTATAGCATCAATGGCTTTTAGTGCAGGGACACGTTTGTTTCTCGTGATTAAAAGGATAGCATTATCAAGTACTTCTACTTTTTGCCATAATAAACCAACTTGGAAAAGTTCGATATTAATCTTGTTGTTGATAGCTTGAATCTGTTGTTTAAAATGCCCTAAACCTTTCATATAGGTCTCCTTGCTTTCTTCTTTAAGAAGCCTTTTCGACATTTTATTTAAATTTCCTGCTTTAAATTAATATTTTTTAAAAAAATTTTAATAATTTAGTCATTTAGTTTATTTGAATGTTCCAATTCTAATAATTTTTTGTAAGAATATATTTTTATTACCAACGGGCTTTGTCCGTTGGTAGTGATGTAGTAAGTCATTATAGCCAGAAGGATGGGAATAAATGCAAAACATAATACTATTTTTACTGGGCTTAACAATTTTTTTATTGGGCTTATACATTTTAAAAGCTGGTCTGGAAGGTCTATCTTCTTTAAATCTCAAAAAAGTCATTACAGGCTTTACCAGCACTCCCTTTTTAGGATGCCTGACCGGTACGTTTCTTACCATGCTCTTACAATCCAGTAGTGCTATTACGGTAATAACCATCGGTCTGGTGGATACCGGTTTAATGTCCTTTGCCCAAGCAACAGGTATTATTCTAGGTACAAATATCGGTACAACTATTACAGGTCAAATTATGGCTTTTAAACTGGAAAATCTGGGATTACCTATCTTTATTTTAGGATTAATACTATTTTTTTTTCGTAATACTATCCGTTTTATTGGCATAAACTTGTGTGGTTTAGGACTAATATTTATGGGAATGGATTATATGGGAAAGTCTTTTTTGTTTATTCAAAATAATCCTTTATTTTATCATCTGCTTATTTTAACCAATAAAAGCAACTTTTTAGCAATCATATTTGGAATTATCTTTACGGCTATTATCCAATCCAGCAGTGCTATGACAGGAATTGTTTTGGTATTGGCTAAAAATGGGCAACTAAATTTGATAACTGCCACAGCTATTATTTTAGGAAGTAATGTGGGTACCTGCATAACTGCAGTCTTAGCCAGTATCGGTTCTACAACAGGTGGTAAAAGAGTGGCTACAGCACATGTCATGTTAAACCTCATTGGTGTTATAGCATATTACCCATTTCTAAAGGAATTTACAGACTATATGGTTTTAACCAGTACCGACCTTCCACGGCAAATCGCCCATACTCATACGGTTTTTAATATTATCAGTTCTGTAGTTATATTACCTTTTGTCGGCCCTTTTACCAAATTTATCTGCTACCTGATACCGGAAGCTCACAGGTAAGACTTTAGCAATTAGTGCTATTTTCATCTTAACCTCCATTCCGCCGCTACCGCTAGCGGCACAAATAGTAATGAAAAAATGGTGCGCGGCTTTCACCACTTTGTTATGATTAGTTTAAGGAGAAGAT
>JASKKI010000070.1 GCA_030154225.1 Clostridia bacterium
AAAGGTTTTAAGAACTATGGCACGGCGGCACATCCTGGTAAACTGCCATTCATCGTGGTACGTCAGAAAAGCTTACATTCATGGTCCCACGACTCTGGATACTATTTTCTTTAACACTAATAAATATTTATTATGTTGTTGTAATTTTAGGCAGGACTTATAAAGTCCTGCCTAAATTGTATTAACTGCAGGGTGATATTCTTAAGGTTAAAGTGGTAAATTTTTGGTAAAAATACAGTTAGTTGAAAATAGATTCTTAATCTACCACAACTAAAAAAACAGTTTTTATTTTTCGGTTGACACATAACTGATTGGTATGCTAAAGTAGATAAGGTACTGATGAAAAAGTGTGGAAGATAGACAGATTGAACTAGGAGGTGGCGGCAGTGCGCGTAGGTATTACTTTAGCTTGTACTGATTGTAAGCGCCGTAATTATAGTAGTAACAAAAACAAGAAAAATAATCCCGATAGAATTGAGCTTAAAAAATACTGCCCATTTTGCAAAACACATACTGTTCATAAAGAAACTAAGTAATTAGGGAAGTGGAGAATATGAGTGGAAGACAAGCTGAAAAAAAAACAGGGCTAATGGATAAATTGAAAAAATATGTTAAGGGCTCATGGAGTGAACTGAAAAAGGTGCATTGGCCCAACAAACCTGAATTAATTACGTATACTTCCGTTGTTATAATAGCGGTTTTAATAGTATCAGCGATGATTTGGGTTGTAGATTCCGCCCTTAGCTTTGTCTTGGAGTTGCTAATATAACAATTGGTTTTATTGAGGGGGTGAGGGTCCTGCAATTTTTAGATAGGACCCTTGTGTTATGGAGAAAAAATGGTATGTAATTCATACATATTCCGGGTATGAGAATAAAGTAAAGGCAAACCTGGAAAAACGCATAGAATCGATGAACATGGGAGATAAAATATTTCGCATTTTAGTTCCCATGGAAGATGAAGTGGAAATAAAAAATGGTAAACGTAAAATTACCAAACGGAAAGTTTTCCCGGGGTATGTACTGGTTGAAATGATTATGACCGATGATTCCTGGTATGTAGTAAGAAATACAACAGGAGTAACCGGCTTTGTTGGTACGGGTTCCAAACCGGTACCCTTACACGATTCTGAGGCAAAAATATTACTTAAGAAAATGGGCGTGGAAGAACCCAAGGCTAAAATTGATTTTAATTTAGGTGAAAATGTAAGAGTGAACTCCGGTCCTTTCGAGAATTTCATGGGGACCATAGAAGAAATATACCCTGATAAAGGTAAAGTAAAAGTATTGCTTTCAATGTTTGGGCGTGAAACGCCTGTTGAGCTTGAATTCACTCAAGTAGATAAAGTATAATTTACTAGTCACTGCAAATTCGTCCCTAACGAATTTGTTTAAGTGGGAGGGTTAAAACCCGCTATACCACATTTTGTCTAAGGAGGTGTACCCAAAATGGCGAAAAAAGTTATTGGCTTCATAAAATTACAAGTACCTGCAGGTAAAGCTAATCCTGCACCACCTGTTGGTCCTGCCTTAGGTCAACATGGTGTTAATATTATGGGTTTTTGTAAAGAATTTAATGAAAGAACAAAAAACCAAGTTGGTTTAATTATTCCTGTTGAAATTACAGTATATGCTGACAGGTCATTTACCTTTGTTACAAAAACACCACCAGCTGCTGTATTATTAAAAAAAGCTGCAGGTATTGAAAGAGCCTCTGGTGAACCAAACCGTAAAAAAGTTGCCAAAGTTCCTTTGTCTAAAGTTAAAGAAATTGCTGAAACTAAGATGAAGGATTTAAATGCAGCATCAGTGGAAGCCGCTATGCGGATGATCGAAGGTACTGCCCGTAGTATGGGTATTGAAATTGTAGAAGGATAATACAAATTCGCCTCGGGCGAATTTGTTATTAATAATGTGGGAGGAAATTTTCCGCAATTACCACTAAGGAGGAATGAATATGCCAAAACATGGTAAAAAATACCTTGAATCATTAAAAGAATATGATAAATTAACATACTATGAACCTACTGAGGCTTTAGAGTTGTCAAAAAAAATGGCAAAAGCAAAATTTGATGAAACCATTGAAGTTGCTATCAAGCTGGGTGTTGACCCACGTCATGCTGATCAACAAGTTCGTGGTGCTGTTGTATTACCACATGGTACTGGCAAAACCCGTAGTGTTTTAGTATTTGCTAAAGGTGAAAAAGCTAAAGAAGCTGAAGCAGCCGGTGCTGATTTTGTTGGTGCGGAAGATATGGTAGAAAAAATACAAGGTGGTTGGTTTGGTTTTGATGTAGCTATTGCCACTCCTGATATGATGGGTATGGTAGGCAAACTAGGTCGTTTATTGGGACCGAAAGGCTTAATGCCAAACCCTAAAACAGGTACCGTAACATTTGATATTGATAGAGCTGTTAAAGAAGTAAAGGCAGGTAAAATTGAGTATCGTGTAGACAAAACTAGTATTGTACATGCACCCATCGGTAAAGCTTCTTTTGATGTTGAAAAATTACAAGAAAATTTCCAAACATTAATTGATACCTTAATTAAGGCTAAACCGGCCAGTGCTAAAGGTCAGTATATGAAGAGTATTACAGTATCTTCAACAATGGGTCCTGGCATTAAAATAAATCCATTAAAAGTGTCAGGTAAGTAAAAAATAGGTAAGAGTAAAATACTAAATTGATTTGACAAATCTTAGTTTATTGGTTATATTATTTAATGTTAAAAATTCGATAGAGTAATTTCGCTGTAGACAGTAGGTGTCATCTGACTTAATATCCTACCGAGGCTGGTATCAAGTAGGAATTAGTTATTCGTTACTTATCATGCCTCCGTATTGTCTGCGGAGGCAATTTAATTTTGGTTAGTTGAAAACAAACTATAAGTTTAACCCTAGATGAATGGAGGTGAACACTATTGGGTAGCCTCGAAACCAAAAAGCAGGTCGTTGCAGAAATAACCAAAAAGTTTACTGATGCAAAATCTGTAGTTATCACTGATTATCGTGGTTTAAATGTTGCTGAAGTTACTGAACTTAGAAGTAAACTCAGAGAAGCTGGTGTTGACTACAAAGTTGTAAAAAACACTTTATTGAAGATTGCTGCTAAAGAGGCTGGAATTGAAGGTGCTGAGGAATACTTCCAGGGACCTACAGCAGTAGCTTTTGGTTTAGAAGATGCTGTTGCTCCAGCACAAATACTTTCTAAATTTGCTAAGGACCATAAAAACCTTGAAATAAAAGCTGGTATCTTAGAAGGTAATGTTATTGGTTTAGACCAAGTGAAGGCTTTAGCAGATCTTCCTTCCAGAGAAATCTTACTTGGTCAAGTTGCTTCCGTCTTCCAAGCACCTATTGCTGGTTTGGTCAATGTTTTACAAGGTCCTATCAGAAAACTTGGTTATGCTCTGGAAGAAGTCAGAAAGCTCAAAGAAGCACAGGCTTAAAATGTGCATAGTTATAAATTAAATAAAAAAATTGTTTATAATTTAAGGAGGAAATATAATGTCTAAAGTAAATGAAATTATTGAATTAGTTAAAGGTCTTTCTGTATTAGAATTAGCCGAATTAGTAAAAGCTTTCGAAGAAGAATTTGGTGTTAGTGCAGCTGCTCCTGTTGCTGTTGCCGCTGCTGTACCTGGTGCTGCTCCAGCAGAAGCCGCAGAGGAAAAAACTGAATTTGATGTTATCTTAGCTTCTGCTGGTGACAAGAAAATTAACGTAATAAAGGTTGTTCGTGAAATTACAGGTCTAGGATTGAAAGAAGCTAAAGATTTAGTTGATGGTGCTCCAAAACCAGTTAAAGAGAAAATTGAAAAAGCTGAAGCAGAAGAAATTAAGAAAAAACTTGAAGACGCAGGTGCAACTGTTGAAATTAAGTAGTTAAAAAACACCCGAAAGGGTGTTTTTTGTATCTTTTATGTGCTTACTCTGTATAAAAACTCTTGACTTTAAAATATGTTTATGCTACCATTATAAAATGCGATTTCATGTTAATCTTTGGCAAATCACCGAAAGGAAAGAATATACTAGTTGAATATTGGCAAAAATACTTAAGGTAATTTTTTTTATTGAATAAGCGAGGTATTGACCTTGCTTTAATATTTGATGAATTGTTTCTTAATTAACGTTAAGGGGTGAGAGTAATTGTTCTATTCGGCACGTACGCTTAGAAAAAGGCATAGTTTTGCCCAAATCCAAGAAATAATGGAAATGCCTAACCTTATTGAAATTCAACAAAACTCTTATCAGTGGTTTCTCGATGAAGGCTTAAGGGAAATGTTCCAGGATATCTCTCCTATTCAAGATTTTACTGGAAATCTCATATTGGAGTTTGTTGATTACACTCTGGGGGAACCCAAATATGATGTAGATGAATGTAAAGAAAGAGATGTTACATATGCAGCCCCCTTGCGTTTAAAAGTAAGACTTATTAATAAGGAGACTGGTGAAGTCAAAGAACAAGAAGTTTTTATGGGAGATTTTCCTTTAATGACTAATAAAGGTACCTTTATTATTAACGGTGCCGAAAGGGTTATTGTTAGTCAGTTGGTACGCTCCCCCGGTGTTTATTATTCGGAAACAATAGATACCAGTGGTAAAAGATTATACAATGCTACTATTATCCCCAATAGAGGTGCTTGGCTGGAATTTGAAACAGACTTAAATGAAAACTTATTTGTCAGGATCGATAGAACTAGAAAATTACCCGCTACCGTACTTTTGCGGGCTTTGGGTTACGGCAGTAACGGGCAAATTCTCGACTTATTTGAAAATGATGAAAGAATTCGCATGACTTTAGAAAGAGATCATACTGAAACAGAAGGGGAAGCTTTGGTTGAGATTTATAAAAGATTACGACCTGGTGAACCTCCAACAGTTGAAAGTGCGAGGTCCTTACTGACCACCTTGTTTTTTGATCCCAAGCGCTATGATTTAGCTAAAGTGGGTAGATATAAACTTAATAAAAAACTTAACTTGCAAATAGATAAAGAAATAAAACATATAACTAAAGAGGATATTATTGCGGTAATTAAATATTTAATAAAACTTGTTAAAGGTGAAGGTCGCCCCGATGATATTGATCATTTGGGTAATCGTCGTTTGCGTTCCGTTGGGGAACTGTTACAGAACCAATTCCGCATTGGTCTTTCTCGGATGGAAAGGGTAGTCAGGGAAAGAATGACTATTCAGGATGTAGATGTTATTACTCCTCAAGTATTAATTAATATTAGACCAGTTGTTGCTGCTATTAAAGAATTTTTCGGGTCCAGTCAGTTATCTCAATTTATGGACCAAACTAATCCATTGGCTGAACTTACCCATAAAAGAAGACTTAGTGCATTAGGACCAGGTGGTTTAAGCAGGGAACGTGCTGGTTTTGAAGTACGGGACGTTCACCATTCCCACTATGGACGTATGTGTCCTATCGAAACTCCTGAAGGTCCAAACATCGGGCTGATCAGTTCATTAAGTACCTATGCCCGTATTAATGAATTTGGTTTTATAGAAACACCTTACAGAAGAGTTAATAAAGAAGAAGGTAAGGTAACTAACGAAATTGAATACTTGACTGCCGATGAAGAAGACAACTTTATCATTGCACAAGCTAATGCTCCGTTGGATGAGGAAGGGCGTTTCCTGCGGAAAAAAGTTAATGCTCGTCATGGACAAGAAATTTTAGTAGTAGATTCTAGCAAAGTGGATTATATGGATGTTTCGCCAAAACAAGTTGTATCTATTGCTACAGCCATGATTCCCTTTTTAGAGCACGATGATGCTAACCGTGCCCTGATGGGTGCTAACATGCAGCGTCAAGCAGTACCTTTATTACGTACCGATGCCCCCTTGGTTGGAACCGGTATGGAATTGAAAGCTGCTTATGATTCTGGTGTTGTTGTTATTGCTAAAAACGGCGGGGTGATTGAAAAGGTTACCGCCAATGAGATAGTTGTGAAAAATGACCAGGGAAAGATAGATACTTATAAGCTAACTAAATTTGATCGATCTAACCAGGGTACATGTATTAACCAGAAACCCATTGTTAAAAAAGGACAAAAAGTTGAAAAAGGTGATGTACTAGCTGATGGTCCTTCTACAGACATGGGTGAATTAGCTCTGGGTCGGAATGTGCTGGTGGCCTTTATGACCTGGGAAGGATATAACTACGAGGATGCCATTTTAATTAGCGAAAAACTAGTTAAAGAAGATTATTATACTTCTATTCATATTGAGGAATACGAATGTGATGCTAGGGACACCAAGTTAGGCCCGGAAGAGATTACTCGCGATATTCCTAATGTTGGTGAAGACGTACTTAAAAATCTAGATGAGAGAGGTATTATCCGCGTAGGTGCTGAGGTAAGACCTGGAGATATCCTGGTTGGTAAGGTTACACCCAAGGGTGAAACTGAACTAACTGCAGAAGAAAGGTTATTAAGGGCTATCTTTGGTGAAAAAGCGAGAGAAGTAAGGGATACTTCCCTCCGTGTTCCCCATGGTGAAGCTGGTAAGATTGTAGATGTAAAGGTATTTTCACGGGAAAATGGTGATGAATTAGCACCTGGTGTCAATCAGATTGTCAGGGTGTATATAGCCCAAAAACGAAAAATCTCTGAAGGGGATAAGATGGCTGGGCGACATGGAAATAAAGGGGTAATTTCCCGTATTCTTCCTGAAGAAGATATGCCTTTCCTGCCAGATGGAACTCCTGTTGAAATTGTTCTGAACCCTTTAGGGGTACCTTCCAGGATGAATATTGGACAGGTGATGGAGACCCATTTAGGTATGGCTGCTAAAGCCCTAGGCCTTCATATGGCTACACCGGTATTTGATGGTGCAACTGAAGATGATATAACCCAGATGCTGGAAAAAGCAGGTTTCGATAAGTCTGGGAAATTTGTCTTAAGAGATGGACGTACTGGTGAACCATTAGATAATGCGGTAACAGTTGGTTATATGTATGTGCTAAAGTTGGCCCATTTAGTTGATGATAAAATACATGCGCGTTCAACAGGTCCGTATTCTCTGGTTACCCAACAACCGTTGGGCGGTAAAGCTCAGTTTGGTGGACAGCGCTTTGGTGAAATGGAGGTTTGGGCCTTAGAGGCTTATGGAGCTTCATATACATTGCAAGAGATTCTGACTGTTAAATCTGATGACGTCGTTGGACGGGTAAAAACATATGAAGCTATTGTGAAAGGGGAAAATGTGCCTGAACCTGGTGTACCAGAATCCTTTAAGGTGCTTATAAAGGAACTGCAAAGCTTATGTCTGGATGTGAAAATACTTTCTGAAGATGATGAAGAAATTGAAATTCGTGAAGCAGAAGAAGATATAGCCGAAACCGCTAAAGAGTTAGGATTAGATATACAAGGTGAGGATGAAAAAGGCAATAAAGATTCGGATACCGATGTAGATTATTCTGATGATGAAGAAGTCGAAGATGAAGACGAAGATGTAAACTTTGATGATGTTGACATCAACTTTGATGATGAGGAAGATGAGGATGACCTTGATTAAATAAAAATGTTTCAGGGAAGGGAGCGAGGCCCTTGTTGGATGTTAATAACTTTGATCGAATGCGAATTGGTTTAGCCTCACCAGAACAAATCCGTGCTTGGTCCAGTGGAGAAGTAAAAAAACCGGAAACTATTAACTACCGCACCTTAAAACCGGAACGGGAAGGTTTGTTCTGTGAAAAAATATTTGGACCCACCCGTGACTGGGAATGTCATTGTGGTAAATATAAAAGGGTCCGTTATAAAGGGATTATCTGTGACCGCTGTGGTGTTGAAGTAACTCGCTCAAAGGTTAGAAGGGAACGGCTAGGTCATATCGAACTTGCCGCACCCTGTTCCCATATCTGGTATTTTAAAGGTATACCCAGTCGGATGGGACTTCTATTAGACATGTCCCCCAGATCATTGGAAAAAGTAATATATTTTGTATCTTATATAGTAATTGATCCCGGGGATACCCCATTAATGAAGAAACAATTGTTGACGGAAACAGAATATCGGGAATATAAAGATAAGTATGGAAACCGTTTTGATGCCGGAATTGGTGCTGAAGCCATTAAGAAACTATTAGAGGAAATAGACCTGGATAGCTTATATCAAGAGCTTCGCCAGGAAATAAGAGATACAACGGGACAAAGAAAGATCAGAGCAATCCGTCGCTTAGAGGTTGTTGAGGCTTTAAAAAAATCTGGTAATGAACCTACGTGGATGGTTATGGATGTACTGCCTGTTATTCCCCCTGAATTAAGACCCATGGTTCAGTTAGATGGGGGTAGATTTGCAACTTCAGATTTGAACGACCTGTATAGAAGGGTTATCAACCGCAACAACCGTTTAAAAAGATTATTAGACCTGGGTGCACCTGATATAATCGTTCGTAATGAAAAAAGGATGTTGCAAGAAGCGGTAGATGCCCTAATAGATAATGGTCGCAGGGGACGCCCTGTTACTGGCCCCGGAAACCGTCCTCTAAAGTCTTTGAGTGACATGCTTAAAGGTAAACAGGGACGTTTCCGCCAGAACTTGCTGGGGAAAAGGGTTGATTATTCTGGTCGTTCTGTAATTGTGGTAGGGCCAGACTTAAAATTACACCAGTGTGGTTTGCCTAAAGAAATGGCTTTGGAGCTTTTTAAGCCTTTTGTTATGAAAAAGCTAGTAAATGATGGCCATGCCCATAATATTAAAAGTGCTAAACGCATGGTGGAAAGGGTGAAAACAGAGGTCTGGGATGTATTGGAAGAGGTTATTAAAGAACATCCAGTACTATTAAACCGTGCCCCGACCTTGCATAGATTAGGTATTCAAGCCTTTGAACCTGTGTTAGTTGAAGGAAGGGCATTACAAATACATCCTTTGGTATGTACGGCCTATAATGCGGACTTTGATGGAGACCAAATGGCAGTACACGTACCACTTTCGGCAGAGGCCCAAGCAGAAGCAAGGATTTTAATGCTTTCTGCCCATAATATTCTGAACCCTAAAGATGGTCGTCCTGTAGTAACACCAACTCAAGACATGGTATTGGGATCTTATTACTTGACAGTAGAAAAAACTGGGGTTAAAGGTGAAGGTAAGGTCTTTAAAGATGCTGATGAAGTAATGATGGCCTATGATGCTAAAACCGTTGACATTCATGCTAAAATTAAAGTTCGCATGGAAGATGGTAGTCGTTTAGAAACAACTGTAGGTAGAGTAATCTTTAATTCTGTTATTCCCCAAAAAGTTGGTTATATAAATGAGGTAGTGACTAAGAAAGTATTAGGTAAAATAGTTGCTAAATGTTATAGCAAATTGGGCTCTAGTGCTACTGCAGAAATGTTGGATGGTATTAAAAAATTAGGTTTTACTTACTCAACTCGAGCAGGAATAACTATTAGTGTAGATGATATTATTGTTCCTGAGAAAAAGGTCGAGATCTTAAATGAATCTGATGCCAAGGTAGAAAGTATTGAGCAAAAATTTAGAAGAGGTTTGATTACGGAAGAAGAACGTTACCAGCTTATTATTGATGTTTGGAATAAAGCAACAGATTCTGTAACGAAAGCTTTACTAGATACATTGGATCATTATAACAATATTTACATGATGGCTACTTCAGGTGCCCGTGGTAATATTCAACAAATTCGTCAATTAGCCGGTATGCGGGGGTTAATGGCCGATCCGTCAGGTCGAACCATAGAGTTGCCTATTAAAGCCAACTTTAGAGAAGGTTTAACTGTATTGGAATATTTTATATCTACCCATGGTGCCCGCAAAGGTTTGGCGGATACTGCTTTACGTACAGCTGATTCCGGGTACTTAACCCGCCGCTTGGTTGATGTAGCTCAAGATGTAATTGTTAGGGAAGAAGATTGTGGAACATTAGATGGTATAACAGTTGAAGCTGTTAAAAATGGTAATGAAGTAATTGAACCTTTAGAAGAAAGAATTGCCGGCAGATTTGCTGCTAAAGATATTATTCATCCTGAAACAGGAGAGCTATTAGTAAAAGCTGATGAAATGATTACTGATGATGTTGCTGAGAAAATTGCCAAAATGGGAATTGAGAAAGTTGATATTAGAACTGCTTTAACTTGTAAAACTCGTTATGGAGTTTGTCGTAAATGTTATGGACGAAATTTGGCAACAGGCCAGTATGTAGATATTGGTGAAGCTGTAGGTATCATTGCTGCTCAATCCATCGGTGAACCGGGTACACAGTTAACAATGCGTACTTTCCATACCGGTGGTGTTGCTGGTGATGATATTACCCAAGGTTTGCCTAGGGTAGAGGAACTATTTGAAGCTAGAAAGCCAAAAGGCCAAGCCATCATTGCCGAGACCGATGGCGTTGTAAAGATCAATGAAGTTAAAAGCCGTAAAGAAATCGAAGTGATTTCTAATGATGGAGAAACTAAATCCTATCAAGTACCCTATGGTTCAAGAATTAAAGTATTAGATGGACAAAAGGTTGAAGCAGGTACTGAACTGACGGAAGGTTCCGTTAATCCTCATGATTTGTTAAGAATTAAAGGGGTAAGGGGAGTTCAATCTTATCTTTTGCAGGAAGTACAAAAGGTTTATCGTTTACAAGGTGTTGACATTAATGATAAACATATAGAAGTTATGGTTAGACAGATGCTTCGCAAAGTAAAAGTTGAAGATGCCGGTGATACTGACCTTCTACCTGGTGGCTTAGTAGATGTATTTGATTTTGAAGATGAGAATAATCGAGTTAAAGCCTTAGGTGGTGAACCTGCTACAGCTAAACCGGTGTTGTTGGGTATCACTAAAGCTTCATTAGCTACAGATTCATTTTTGTCCGCTGCATCTTTCCAAGAAACTACTAGGGTTCTTACAGAGGCGGCAATTAAAGGAAAGGTTGACCCATTACTTGGTTTGAAGGAAAATGTTATTATCGGTAAACTTATACCCGCTGGTACAGGTATGAGTAGATATAGAAATTTAAGAGTAATTCCCAATGAGCAAATTTTGTCAGAAACGGAATAAAACCTCAAGCTTGACAGTGTATTTATGTGGTGATAAAATAACCAAGTGTGTGTAATATGGGGGGAGGTTTTAGTGGCAGTGAATGAACTGAAAAATATACCTAAAGTAATAGGTACTAAGCAAACTGCTAAAGCCTTGCAGAGAGATGGAGTTTCTGTTTTATACATCGCTAAAGATGCCGAGAGTAGAATTGTTGAACCTTTGGAAACCCAAGCTAAAGAAAAAGGTGTCCAAATAATTAAGGTGCCTTCTATGAAAGAGCTGGGTAAAGCTTTTGGTATCGAAGTAGGAGCGGCTGCCGCTGCTATTCTTAAAAAGTAATTAAGGTTAGTGAGTCGGGGTTTTTGAAAAAAACCTCGGCTCCCAACTATTTTATTTATTTTTTTCACTAAAGAAGAGGCAAGGAAGGAGGTGTAGGCTGATGCCAACCATTAATCAGTTGGTTAGAAAAGGTAGAAGTGTTATTGAAAAAAAATCTACTGCTCCTGCTTTAAAAGAAAACCCACAAAAAAGAGGAGTATGTACTAGAGTTTATACAACTACACCTAAGAAACCTAACTCTGCATTACGTAAAGTAGCTAGGGTAAGGTTAACTAATGGTATTGAAGTAACTGCATACATTCCTGGTATTGGGCACAATTTACAAGAGCACTCTGTGGTACTTGTAAGAGGTGGTCGTGTTAAGGACCTTCCCGGTGTTCGCTATCATTTAGTACGTGGTACTTTAGATGCTGCTGGTGTGCAAAATCGTAACCAGGGTCGTTCTAAATATGGAACTAAACGTCCGAAAGGTAAAAAATAGTTAGGTAAGGGGGGAGAATATGCCAAGAAAAGGTCCTGTTCCCAAGAGAGAAGTTTTACCAGATCCAATTTATAACAGCAAAAGGGTTACCAAGTTAATTAACCAAATAATGCTTGATGGGAAAAAAGGCGTAGCTGAACAAGCTGTTTATGGCGCTTTTGATATTATTAGAAATAAAACAGGTAAAGATCCATTAGAAGTATTTGATGAAGCCATGAAAAATATTATGCCTGTTTTAGAAGTTAAAGCCCGTAGAGTAGGGGGAGCAAACTACCAAGTACCTGTTGAAGTTAGAGCTGACCGTCGTCAGACACTTGGTATCCGCTGGTTGGTTACCTTTGCCCGCAAACGTGGAGAAAAAACTATGGATCAAAAACTTGCTGGTGAATTAATGGATGCTGCCAATAATGTTGGTGGAGCAGTTAAAAAGCGGGAAGATACTCATAAAATGGCTGAAGCTAACAAAGCTTTTGCTCATTATCGTTGGTAAAATAATCAGGTGGTTGTTTTATGGGGTAACCCAGAAGATTTTGTGGCCAACACAGGCTGGAAGGAGGATTTGACGTGGCTCGCACTTTTCCATTAGATAAAACAAGAAACATAGGTATTATGGCTCACATCGATGCTGGGAAAACCACCACCACTGAGCGAATTTTGTTCTATACTGGACGTGTGCATAAAATTGGTGAAGTTCATGATGGGGCTGCAACTATGGACTGGATGGTTCAAGAACAGGAGCGGGGTATCACTATTACCTCAGCCGCTACAACTGCTCAGTGGAAAGGACATCGTATTAACATAATTGATACGCCAGGGCACGTGGATTTCACAGTTGAGGTGGAACGCTCTTTAAGGGTATTAGATAGTTCAGTAGCTGTGTTTTGTGCTGTAGGTGGAGTAGAACCACAATCGGAAACAGTATGGCGCCAAGCAGATAAGTATGGTGTGCCTAGAATTGCTTTCGTTAACAAAATGGATAGAGTAGGTGCTGACTTTTTAAATGTTGTAAGTCAAATTAGGGAAAGATTAGGCGCTAATCCTATTCCTATCCAACTACCTATTGGTAGTGAAGATGAGTTTAAGGGTATTGTTGATTTAGTAAAAAATAAAGCGTATTTTTATACTGATGATTTAGGTACCCGTACTGAAGAACAAGCTGTCCCGGCGGATATGTCCGATTTGGTTGCAGAATATAGAGAAAAATTACTAGAAGCAGTTGCTGAAAGTGATGAAGATTTAATGATGAAATACCTTGAAGGTGAAGAGCTTACAGAAGAGGAAATTAAATCCGCTCTGCGTAAAGCTACCATAGGTGTTAAATTAATTCCTGTGTTATGTGGATCAGCTTTTAAAAATAAAGGTGTTCAGCTCTTATTGGATGCTGTAGTTGACTATTGTCCTTCACCTATTGATATTCCACCTATTCACGGGATATTACCTCATACAGATGAAGAAGTATTTCGTAGTGCCGATGATAATGAACCCTTTAGCGCTCTGGCATTTAAAATTATGACTGACCCTTATGTGGGTAAACTTACATTTTTTAGGGTTTATTCCGGTACTATGAAAGCAGGTTCTTACGTATATAACTCGACTAAAGGTAAAAAGGAAAGACTGGGGCGTATCTTGCAAATGCATGCCAATCATAGGGAAGAAATTGATATGGTTTATGCTGGTGATATTGCCGCAGCTATAGGTTTCAAAGATACTACTACCGGTGACACTCTTTGTAATGAAGATGCACCTATTATTCTGGAATCAATGGAGTTTCCTGAGCCGGTTATTCACGTAGCTATTGAACCTAGTACCAAAGCAGACCAGGAAAAAATGGGTGTAGCCTTATCCAAGCTTGCTGAGGAAGATCCCACGTTTAAAACCCATACTGACCCAGAAACAGGACAAACTCTTATTTCGGGTATGGGAGAATTACATTTGGAAATTATTACCGACCGGATGTTAAGAGAATTTAAAGTTGACGCCAAAGTTGGGAGACCTCAGGTTGCCTATAAAGAAACTATTCGAAAGGCTGTTAAGGCTGAAGGTAAGTTTGTCCGTCAATCCGGTGGCCGTGGTCAATACGGGCATTGTGTTGTTGAATTCGAACCTTTAGAGCCAGGAAGTGGATACCAGTTCGAAAGTAAAATTGTGGGTGGGGTAGTTCCTAAAGAATACATTGCACCTATCGATGCCGGGATTAGAGAAGCTATGGAAAACGGTATTTTAGCCGGTTATCCTGCTGTTGATATTAAAGCTACATTGGTTGATGGTTCTTATCATGAGGTTGACTCCTCAGAGATGGCCTTTAAGGTAGCGGGCTCAATGGCCTTTAAGAATGCCGGGCAGAAAGCTAACCCTGTTCTTTTAGAACCCATAATGAAAGTAGAGGTAGTTGTACCAGAAGAATTCATGGGTGATGTAATGGGTGACTTAAATTCCCGTCGTGGTCGTATCGAAGGTATGGAACCCAGGGGTAATACCCAAGTAATCAGAGGCTTTGTACCTCTAGCCTCAATGTTTGGATATGCAACCGACCTGCGTTCTAAGACTCAAGGTCGTGGAACATATACTATGCATTTTTCTCATTATGAAGAAATTCCTAAAAATATTTCAGATGAGATTATTGCTAAAAGACAAGGGAAATAACAATTGGCAGGTTAAGGTTAAGGCTAAGGTTTAAAAAACTTAATCTCAACCTAGCGAGCCGAAAAGGTGAGCGAAACCCTAACCTATAACCCGAAATATTGACTAATTTTATTATTGAAGGAGGAAATTGAAAGATGGCGAAACAGAAGTTTGAAAGAACCAAGCCCCACGTAAATATTGGGACCATTGGGCACGTAGACCATGGTAAAACAACAACA
>JASKKI010000011.1 GCA_030154225.1 Clostridia bacterium
GGTCTGGGATTATCTATTGTTAAAAATATCGTTAAGGCCCATGACGGGAAAGTCTGGGTGAGAAGTGATGAAGGAAAAGGTAGTACTTTTGGTTTTTGCCTACCTGTAGATTAATTTTAACTATGCGACGAACCATATATTTTTCAAAACTATAAAGGCTCAGATAATTTTTTAAATAAACTCAAGGCTCAAAGAATTATCAAAACTTGCCTAATTCTTGTCTTGGAGCTTCTGCGTACTTTTATTTTAACTCGCCGATGTTTCGTTTTTGATAAATAATAAGGGTTTGTTTTTGTATTAATACTTTGTCAACAGTCTGGACCGGCGGCAGCCGGTTTTCTTATAGTTAATTGGAAGGGGGGGTCCTATGCAGCTGGTAGACCTTACACTTAAACATTTGTGGCGGAAAAAAACTAAAGCACTTTTTTTACTTTTAGGAATTATCATAGGTGTTACCACCATTGTAACATTATTTGTTATTACTACTTCCATGAATGAAGAAATTAATAATAAATTTGACCTAATAGGTTCCAATATGATAGTTGTACCTAGATCCGATTCTCTTACCTTGTCTTATAATGGTATAACTGTTAATAGTGGAACAACAAATACCGTTGAATTACCTGAAGAAGCTATAAACAAAATAATGAGTATTAAAAATCGGGAAAACATAGCTGAAATTGCTCCCAAGCTTTTAGGGACGTTACAAACAAATAGTGGGCAGATCTTGGCTGTTGGAGTAAATTTTGATACAGAATTTCGAATAAAAAAATGGTGGCAACTTGATGGTAATAAACCCCAGGCTTCCCATGAGGTGATTCTTGGAAGTACCGCCAGTAAAATATTAAAAAAAGAAGTCGGTTCTAAAATCAGTGTCGGTAATAGGGAATTAGTTGTTACGGGGGTCCTTAAAGAAATAGGTTCTGAAGAAGATAACGTTTTATATGTTAGTTTGCCTGAATTACAAAATATTTTAAATAAAGAAGGGAAATTAAGTTTTATTGAAGTGAGTGCACTATGTTATAGCTGCCCTATTGAAGAAATTGTGGCCCAAATTTCCAGTAAATTACCTGAAGCCAAAGTTACAGCAATCTTAGAAGCGGTGGAATCCAGAAAGGCTATTGTAGATAAATTTAGTATTTTGGCCCGTACAGTATCTTTAATAGTATTATTTATAGGTTCTTTAATCCTTTCCAATACCGTTTTGCTTTCTATAAATGAAAGGAATAGGGAAATTGGGGTTTTTAGAGCTTTAGGATTTAAGAAAAGGCATATTGCAGCAATTATTGTCTTAGAAACCGCAATTGTAAGTATATTGGGCAGCCTAATGGGCTATTTGCTGGGGATTGTTTTAGCTAAATGGTTAACTCCATTAATTGCTCAAATGGAAGTACCTATTCTTTGGGATTGGCAATTGGGGATACGGTCCTTAATATTAACTGTACTGGTTGGGGTAATGGCTAGCTTACTTCCCGTTTATAAAGCTGTTAAGCATGATCCTGCCCATTCCATGAGATTAATTTAAAGGAGGCAACAGAATGGGCTTACGGGAGATAGTTTTTAATAATTTGAGAAGACGTAAGGGAAAGATGTTTCTTTTAGTTACAGGCATTACTATAGGAATTACTACCGTTGTCACTTTATTTTCCCTGACCATGGCCATGAATGATAAAATGTTAAAAGATTTTAAGGAAGCGGGAACTAAGGTGATAATAACCCCCCAATCAGAGAATACTTCATTTTCTTTCGGTGGTATTACAATGGCGGCGAACATAACTTTTGATGTTAAAGAAATGCCCTCAAATGTGGTAAATATTCTAAAAAATAAGGTCCAGGACTTAAATATTAAATATATAGCACCCAAAAAAATCATTGGTGTAAAAATAAATCAGCAACCCAGCCTTCTAGTAGGTGTAGATTTTAAAAATGAATTATATACAAAGCCTTGGTTAAAAATCGCCGGTAAACTTCCGGAAAGTGATACAGAGATTATTTTAGGTAGTAGTTCCGCAAAGTTTTTAAAAAAGAAGCTGGGAGATACTTTAAAAGTAAATGATAGGGAATTTCGGGTTGTCGGAATATTACATGAAACAGGGGGACAAGAAGATGAAATTATCATGGCTTCTCTAAAACTGGTAGAAAATTTAAGTGGAAGTACCAATTTAAGCCTGGTGGAATTGATAATAGAAAATGAAAGTGATGTTGAAAATATTAAAGCTTTGCTACCTGGTGTAAAGGTGACTCCTGTAAAAGAAGCTATGAAATCCAGAAAAGAGGTTATCCAGAGGTACGAATATTTTGCTATTTTAGTTTCCTTTGTTATTTTGATAATAGCAGTATTAATTGTGTTAACAACGATGATGGGTTCTGTAAATGAACGGGTTAAAGAAATTGGTATCTTTAGGGCTATCGGATTTAGAAAAAGTCATATCATGAAAATTATCATGTTAGAAACAAGTATAACCTGTGCCTTGGGTGGTTTAATTGGTTATCTATCAGGGGTTTTAGTGGCTAAAAGCACTGTTATTTTTATAGAGCAAAAGGGATTATTTATACAGTGGCATCCACTCTTAGGAATAATAATGATTATGGGTTCAATCTTCATTGGTTTATTAGCTAGCTGGTTCCCAGCCACTAAGGCTGCCAACCTGGACCCTCAAGAAGCCCTGAGGCATTTATGATGGGAGGTTAATTTATGACTCTTATTGAAGCAAGGGATGTATCAAAGGTTTATAAAGGTGAGAGTGAAGTAAAGGCTTTAGATAAAGTTACTTTCCAGGTGAATGAAGGTGAATTTGTTGCCATCATGGGGCCGTCGGGTTCCGGAAAAAGTACTTTATTAAGTATCTTAGGGGTACTTAATCCCCCTACCTCGGGAGAATTAATCATAGATGAAATTAAAGTTTTCGAGCTTTCCAATGAAAAGCAAGCTGATTTTCGTAGGGAATATCTGGGTTTTGTATTTCAGCAATTTCAATTAATCCCGTATCTTACGGCTTTAGAGAATGTAATGCTACCTTTAGCAGTATCTAAGATGTCTAAACAGAAGAAGAGGGCTGCTGCCGAGAGTGTATTAGAAAAAGTAGGTTTGGGAAATAAATTTCATCGCCTGCCCCATCAATTATCAGGTGGAGAACAGGGGAGAGTTGCTGTAGCACGTGCCATTGTTAATGAACCCCTTATTATTTTAGCAGATGAACCAACGGGCAGTTTGGATACTAAAACTGGTCTGGAAATAATTGAATTATTTCGAGAGCTTAATAAAGCTGGTCATACTATTCTTATGGTGACACACAATACAGAAAACCTGCAGCATGTAAATCGGACAATTTTTATTAGAGATGGTCGAATTGATAATAACTAGCTAAAAAGGTCCTGATTAATTCAGGGCTTTTAGATTTGAAAGGACATATTTTGTCATGTAAGTGATTTTGTTCGTGTGTTATAATTGTAGAAAAGTAATAGACTGGTATAATCATACAAGATTATGAAAAAAGGGGGACAAGCAATGACTAGACAAGGGGTAGTTACTAATGTTAGGGATAATGTGGCCACCGCTACTACAGACATACCAAAAGGCACAAAAGTAAGTATGTTTGTTGAAGAGAACGAGATGCAGGTAATAGTAAATCAGGATATTCCTTTCGGGCATAAATTTGCTATCAAAAAGATTCCCAAGGGTGAAAATGTCATTAAGTATGCCGAGTCAATAGGTGTTGCTACAAAGGATATTTCCGTTGGAGATCATGTTCATGTTCATAACGTTGATAGTGAACGGGGACGGGGAGATTTGTTATTTTAATTCTAAATTTATCTATAAATAGGGGGGAAAACAGTGAAATTCAAAGGATATCGCCGGCCCGATGGGAAAGTAGGTATCAGGAATTATGTTCTTTTATTGCCCACCAGTATTTGTTCCAACAAGGTTGCTGCTGAAATCGCTGGTAAGGTAAAAGGTTGTACTACTGTTGATAATACTTATGGATGTTGTCAGGTGGGAAGTGACTATGATCTGACCTTTAGAACAATGGTTAATTTAGCAAAACACCCCAATGTGGGGGCGGTAATTGTAGTAGGTCTGGGATGTGAAGGGTTAGAACCTTTAAAAGTTTATAATGAATTAAAAAATATAGGTAAACCTGTTGCCAAAGTTGTTATTCAAGAAGAGGGAGGAACATTAAAAACATTTGCCAGGGGGTGTCAAATAGCCAGGGAATATACACAACTTCTCTCTCAACAGGAAAGAGTAGAATGTGATATTAGTGACTTGATTCTTGGAATTGAATGTGGTGGTTCTGATACTACATCGGGGTTGGCTTCCAATCCTGCATCTGGGGCAGCATCTGACCTTTTAATCGCTGCTGGTGGAACTTCTATTTTATCAGAAACTACGGAACTAATTGGAGCTGAACACGTATTGGCCAGGAGGGCAATTAATCAACAAGTAGCTGATAAATTGATTGGAATAGTTAATGCCTGTGAAAAAAGAGCTAAAGATATGGGTCAAGATATTCGGGGTACCCAGCCTACCCCGGGTAATATCGAAGGTGGTATCACAACTATTGAGGAAAAATCCCTAGGATGTATTCACAAGGCGGGTTCAGCTCCTGTTCAGGGAGTTTTAGAATATGGGGAAATTCCTCAAGGTCGAGGATTATATGTAATGGATACTCCAGGGCAAGATATTGTATCAATATCGGGAATGGTAGCCGGTGGGGCCCAGGTAGTTATTTTTACTACTGGTCGGGGAACACCCACAGGTAATCCCATTGCACCTGTTATAAAAATCACGGGAAATAAAAGAACTTATGAAAAGATGAAGGACAATATTGACATTGAAGTAGCAGAAATAATTGAGGGAACTAAAAGTATTAAAGAAATGGGGCAGGTTATTTTTGAGGAAATCATAAAGGTTGCCAATGGTAAAACAACTAAGGCAGAGGAACTAGACCATAATGAATTTTCAATTTACAGAATAGGTCCTACTTTTTAAATATTTATTAAAGCTGTTGACTAATAAAAGTTAACAGCTGATTCCTGTAGCACGGTAGCACTGTAGCTACTGTAGGTTCTGAAAGACCGACGAAGTCGGTTTTTCTTATTTAAGATTATAAAACTTTCCTTTTATCCCCATAATATTACAGTAAAGTATTTTAAGCGGGGGTAAAGAATGTCGCTGAAGAATAAGGTTGTATTTAAGGGAATTATCTATTGGGTAATATTAATGATATTATTAGGATTTACCAATACTGGCTATTGTGCTTTAGCAGGTGATAAATTAACTACTAAAGACTGGAACCTGGCAGTTCTCATAATTTTGGATCAAATTAATATAGAGGATTTAGCTGGAGAGTATCCCCATATTCATAAGCTTATGGAACAAGGGGCCACTGGCCTTATGAATATTAGAACTGCTGGTAGATATAACCCGGCTAGTGGATATTTAACAATAGGTTCCGGCACCCGTGCTACTGTTTTGGGGTCGGGAGGGCAAATATTTAGTTTTAATGAAACCTATGAAGGAGAAAAGGCGGGAGTAGTGTTTGAAAATTTTACAGGTATTAAGCCATCTCTTAATAATATCCTTGTGTTGGATTTAGCGCAAATAATTAAAGAAAATAAAAAAGAAGATCATGAAATTATTCCCGGGCTTTTGGGAGAAATATTAAAAAGCAAAAGTGTTCCTGTAACAGTTATAGGTAATGCTGATACCCCTGAAGAAAAAAACCGTTTAGCAGGATTAATCGCTATGGATACACAGGGTATAGTCTCCGGTGGAAATATAGGTCAGAGCCTGGTTAAAAAAAATACTAAAAGTCCTTTCCTTGTGGAGACAGATTACGAAAAACTGTACGAGGGATTTAAGCAGTATAAAGCTAACGGGGGACTATTAATAGTTCATTTGGGAGATACAATTCGGGCCAACAGTTATCATAAATATGTTTCCTTGGAAAGGTATCAATATTTTCGTAAAGAAGCCTTGCGAAAAGCAGATGAATTTATTGGAAAAGTCATACAAGATCTGGATTTTAGTACTGATTTATTATTATTGATTACTCCTTTTCCATCTTTTTCAGGATATAGCGAAAAAAATCTTTTAACCCCTTTTTTTATGGCGGGTCCGGGGATAAAATCCGGTTATGCAATTTCCGCCACTACCCGTAGGCAGGGAGTAGTGGCTAATATTGATATTGCACCAACAATATTATCTTTTTTTGAACAGGAAGTTCCTCAGGTAATGTTAGGTCAGCCAATAACCAGTGTAAAAACTAATAATGTTTTTGAGAAATTGCTTCAACTAAATAGCCAAATAAAACACACATTTGTGCAGAGAGCATATCTCATTAAACCCTTTGTAGCTTTACAAATCATAATATCTCTTGTTTTTTTACTACTTGTTTTTTTAAAGAAAAAATGGTTATCCCGAACGCGGCCGCTGATATTAGCCAGCATGATTGTACCTCTGGTATTACTGATACTTTCTATATTTTCTTCAGATCAATTATCATCTAAATATCTATGGTTAATTATATTAACAGCTTTTTTAGTTGTTGTAACACTTAGCTTTAGAGATACTTTATATGCTGTTTCCTTTATTTCCCTGATGACTGCATTAGGGATTTTAGTGGATTTATTAAGGGGAGCTCCCTTGATGAAGGTTTCGGCCCTTGGTTATGATCCTATAGGGGGATCTCGATATTATGGTTTGGGAAATGAGTATATGGGTGTACTTATCGGTTCTCTCATTATAGGTCTTATGGCTATCATCGATAGGTTAAGACTACAAAGGTGGGGGCATTATCTGACTGGTATTATTTTTTTCATCACCTTTTATTTAATTCTTTCTCCCAGCTATGGTAGTAATGTAGGCGGAACCATAAGTGCCTTTGGTGCTTTTTCAGTTACACTTTTACTTACTTTAGGGGTTAAGATCAGATTAAAACATGTAGGAATTATAGGTTTGGGATTAATCGCTGCTCTAATCGTACTTTTTTTAGTAATTAGCCCTCATAACCCACCTAGTCATATAAGTAAAACTGTAGATTTAATAAAAACAGGGGGGATAAAATCTATTTTTTTGATTATTGCCAGGAAACTTTCCATGAACTATAAACTTCTCAAGTATACAGTTTGGACCCGGGCTTTACTAACCTCCATTGCTGTTATAGTTGCATTACTTTACAGGCCACCCTATTTACTTAAAAAAATATTTCAAAAGAACAATACCCTTTATTACGGGTTTATTGGAACAGGTGTAGGGTGCCTATTAGCTTTAATTTTCAATGATTCTGGTATTGTGGCGGCTGCAACTATGATGATATTTATAGCTCTACCTGTTATGCTATTGGTCATTGATGAAATTGAGGGGAGTACCTGAAATGGACAATAAAACAAAGAATAACCAGGTACAACTTTTTTTAGTGAAAATAGAAGGAGAGCAGAGGTGATATGTAGTAATTATAATCGGTACTTGCTATCCTTTTTAGGGCTAGATATAAAGGGGGATTTTAATGAAAAAAGCAACTGTGAAAGAAATCTATAGACAAACTGAACAATTTTTAAATCAGAAAGTTATTATTTCAGGTTGGGTACGAACCGTTAGAGCATCAAAAGCTTTTGGCTTTATTGAATTAAATGACGGGACCTTTTTTAAAAACTTACAAATTGTTTTTGAGGAAAATTTAGTTAATTTTAAAGAAATAGCCAAGCTTACTGTTAGTACTTCACTAACAGTACAGGGACAATTGGTAGAGTCACCCGGTTCTAATCAAGCTTTTGAATTAAAAGCAGAAAAAATAGAAATTGACGGGCATTGTGATTCTGATTATCCCTTGCAGAAAAAAAGACATTCCTTTGAATTTTTAAGAACCATTGCTCACCTTAGGCCCCGGACAAATACTTTTTCCGCGGTATTTAGAATACGGTCAATGGTAGCCTATGCCATTCACAAATTTTTCCAGGAAAGGGGTTTCGTTTATGTACACACCCCAATCATAACCGGAAGTGATGCCGAAGGTGCAGGGGAAATGTTTCGAGTAACCACCCTGGATATTAATAATCCTCCCCGGGATGAGCAAGGAAAAATTGATTTTTCCAAAGATTTTTTCGGTAAGGAAACAAACTTGACGGTTAGTGGGCAGTTAAATGTTGAAACTTATTGTATGGCATTTAAAAATGTATATACATTTGGACCAACCTTTAGGGCTGAAAATTCAAATACTGCCCGGCATGCAGCAGAATTCTGGATGATTGAACCGGAAATTGCTTTTGCTGACTTAAGGGATAACATGGATTTAGCGGAAGAAATGATGAAATATATTATTAATTATGCTCTGGAAAATGCACCGGAAGAAATGGAATTTTTTAATAAGTTTATTGATAAAAACCTTTTTGAACGGTTGGATAATGTAATTAATTCTAAATTTGAGCATATTACTTATACTGATGCCATTGATATCTTATTAAAAGCAAATGAAAATTTTGAATATCCTGTAAAGTGGGGGAATGACCTGCAAACAGAACATGAGAGGTATTTGACGGAAAATTATTTCAAAAAACCAGTTTTTGTAACAGATTATCCCAAAGATATTAAAGCTTTTTATATGAGAATGAATGATGATAATAAAACTGTTGCCGCTATGGACCTACTTGTTCCCGGTGTTGGAGAAATAATCGGTGGGAGCCAAAGGGAAGAAAGATACGATTTTTTAGAAAAAAGGATAAACGAGCTTGGATTAAAAAAAGAGGACTACTGGTGGTATCTGGACTTGAGAAAATATGGTGGAACAAAACATGCAGGATATGGCCTCGGTTTTGAAAGGGCTATCATGTATTTAACAGGGATGAACAATATAAGGGATGTCATAGCTTTTCCAAGAACTGTAAAAAATGCTGATTTTTAAAAAGCCGGGTTTATTCTCGGCTTTTTAAATTGTAAAACCTAGCAAGTTGGTTTACTATGTTTAATTATTGAAAATTGAAGGAGGTTTTTAAAAATGTATATACATTCAATTTCATTAAGTGAAACAGCATGTGCTCTAAAAAGTGGTGAATTAGATATAGCCATGTATATAAATGAAACCTGTGACCGAATAGATGAAAATGAACCTTTTCTTAAGGCCCTATTACCGGAACCCAAACGTCGTGAGCGTTTATTAAATGAGGCCAAACAATTGGAAAGGCGTTTTCCCCAAAAAGATCAACGACCACCACTTTATGGTATTTTAGTAGGGGTTAAGGATATTTTTAATGTTGATGGTTTCCCCACTAGAGCAGGTTCAAAGCTTCCCCCGGAATTATTTGCTGGAGAGGAGGCGATAAGTGTTAAAAAATTAAAGGAAGCGGGAGCCTTGATTTTAGGTAAAACAGTAACTACTGAATTTGCCTATTTTACCCCTGGTCCTACTCGAAACCCCTGTAATCTTGAACATACTCCTGGTGGTTCTAGTAGTGGTTCCGCTGCTGCAGTTGCAGCTGGGTTTTGTCCCCTAGCCCTAGGTACTCAAACCATTGGTTCTGTTATTCGCCCAGCAGCCTTTTGTGGAATCGTTGGTTTTAAACCCAGTTTTGACCGAATACCTACAGAAGGATTAGTTTACTTTTCCATAACATCTGACCATGTTGGGTTATTTACCCAGGATGTGGCTGGTATGTCCCTTGTTTCGTCCATTTTATGTAATGACTGGCAAGATATAAGCAGAATATATCTAAAAAAACCGGTGTTGGGTATTCCAGAAGGGCCGTATCTTGGTCAAGCTTCAGAGGAAGCTTTGTTAGCCTTTGAGATACAAATTAGAAAATTAGAAAGTACAGGTTATGAGGTAAAAAGAGTACAAACTTTTCAAAATATAGAAGACATAAATGAAAGACATCGGAAGTTAGGGGCCAAGGAAATGTCTCTGCTACATGCCCAATGGTTTACCAAATATAAAAATCATTATAGTCAACATACAGTTGAGGTTTTTGAGAAAGGGGAAAAAATCCCTGATGAAGAATTAGAATTTTTAAGAATAAAAGGGAAAGAACTGAGAGAAGAATTACAAAATACCATGTTAGAAAAAAGCATTGACCTGTGGGTAAGTCCATCAGCAACAGGTCCTGCTCCCAAAGGGATTGATTCTACTGGAAACCCTATAATGAACCTTCCTTGGACCCATGCGGGAGTACCTGTTATAAACATTCCTGTGGGTTTAGATAAAAGCGGACTACCCTTGGGTTTACAACTTAGTGCTTCATACATGAAAGATGAAATGTTACTGGCTTGGGCTAAAGAAATAGCTGAGGTATTTGCTTAATTATTATAGGGTTTTATAGAAAGAAAAAAATAATGCACTATTAAGTAAGAATTTAGTTTGGCGCATTCCTAATTTGGGTAATATAATCTTTGAAAGGAGGAATTAAATAATGTTTTCGGAAAGATTATTGAAGGAACTAAATCAACAAATTAAGCATGAATTTTATTCAGCCCATTTTTACTTGGCAATGGCAGCTTATCTGGTATCTGAGGATTTAGACGGATTTGCAAACTTTTTTAAAGTACAAGCAGAAGAGGAAAAATTCCATGCCATGAAATTTTTTGATTTTGTAAATGAAATGGACGGAAGAGTAATTCTCTACGGTATAGATGAGCCTCTTAACGAATTCAACTCTGTACTAGATGTTTTTCAGAAGGCATATCTTCATGAAAAAAAGGTAACCCAGATGATTTATAACCTAATGGATATTGCTACAGAAGAAAAAGATTATAAAACTACTAGCTTCTTAAAGTGGTTTATAGATGAGCAGGTAGAAGAAGAAGCTATGATGAAAAGTATAATTAAAAAACTCGAAAGAATTGGTGATAATAGCAGCGCACTATATATGTTAGATACTGAATTAGGTCAAAGAACTTTTACTCCACCAACTGATCAAACTCAGAAGTGATTTCTTAGGGGCTTCTTTTTTCGAAGCCCCTAATATTTTCCATTCTAAATACTTTCATAAATTATTGAAAAAATAAAAAATTCTATATAAAAATGTAGAGGAGTAGTTTATGGAACAATTTTTTTTAGTTGTTGTACCTGAAGACCAGGTAAAAAGTAAAGCTTTAGAAATAAGAAATAAAATTAACAGGCGATTTCAAATATATGGTGGGTTTAAACCTGCTCTCCATACTACAGTAGAGGTTATTAAGCCTCAAAATAGTGAAGATTTGAGTAAGGCAAAGGCGATCATAAAGCAAATATCAAAACAATTTAGACCTTTTACTTTAGAAGTGACAGGTTTTAACTTTTTTCCTCCCCCCTTTAAAGCCATTACCCTAGCAATAAATAAAAATAATGAAATTGAAATACTCTCATCATTAATTTACGAAGCATTAGCAGAAAAGGGTATGATTGGTAGAGAAGATTTAAGAAGTTGGAAGTTTCATATTACCGTTGCTAGCCCTTTTGGGGCGGTAAGAGAATGGAGCGTGGAGGAATTTGATTTAGCATGTGAAATGATCAAAGATGAACCTGTTTGTGAAAAATGTATAATTGATAGACTGGAGTTATGGCGACCAATTTTTGATCCCCAAAAAATGTGTGAAGCAACATTTCCCTTGAAAAAAAGTCTGGGCTAAAGCCCAGACTTTAAAACTATCTTTGGAAACAATCCCGGCAATAAACTGGTTTAGAACCATTAGGTTTAAAAGGAACCTGTGTTTCTAAACCACAGCTAGAACACGTTGCTGTAAACATTTGTCTTTGCCTGCTACCGGTGTTATTGCTGCGTTGTTTTCTTGCTTTCCGGCAAGAGGGACATCTCTGCGGTTCGTTCTTAAATCCTTTTTCCTCATAAAATTCCTGTTCACTTGCAGAGAACATAAAATCTACACCACAGTCTTTGCAGGTGAGGGTTTTATCTTGGAATGCCATGTTTTAAACCTCCTTCTTGGTGGGATTACCGATTTCTGTTATTTGGATATCAAATAAACCACCTTAAGGAGATTTAAACATAGTCCTAAAATAACAGTCGGTCTTACTATATTAGTATAAATCTAAAAAGAAATATAAGCAAGAATATATTATTTTTTATAAGATTTAGGTTATACTAGACTAAAACGGAAATTACAATTTATAAATTATCGATAAATTGGGGGAATATTAGTCTGTGCTCAAACTTGTCCTTCCCAAGCAATTCCCCATGGTGATAAAGAAATGGTGGGAGGAACCAAGAGATGGCGGTAAATCAAGAAAATTGTTTCACTTTTTGGCGTAAAGCAGGAACAGATTGTGGGGTTTGTATGAGTACTTGCCCTTATAGCAAACCTGATACTTTGCTTCATAAATTTGTGAGGTGGAGTATAAACCGGTCTCAATTTGCTAGACACTTTTTCTTGTTTTTAGATGATTATTTATATGGGCGGAGGCCCTTAAGTCTAAAAAAACCCCATTGGATGGAATTATAGTTATCCCTTCAGGACATTAGGAGTAGGCTTTTCCAAAAGCTTACTCCTTTTTTATAATAAAACAATTCCCTTTCAAAGCAAAAAAATGCCAAACAATAAGCATTTTCAATCATACATTAAACTTATAGTTATTTTTGAAGTATTAATAGCCTAAAAACAGCCAAAAAAAGATATCGAATTGATAAAAAATATCAATTACCATCTGGCAATTAAAAATATTCGAAAAATTTTGTGTTGAAATGTGCAAAAAGGTGTCGTAAAATAACAATATCGGGCTATTAGGTCCTCATCAATGAGGAGGAGGTGAATTTGTAGTTCTGTGATTTTGGAGTCTCATTTTATTAATTTTATTAAATGGGAGGGTTTTATTTGGATACTCAAGTAACATTGACGTCTTTACACTATATCTATTTTGCAATCGTAATTTTGGTTATCGGTGTAATGGCTGCTAGACGTGACACAGTCTTACCTTGTATTGTCGGTCTTTTTGTTGTTGGGCTTACAGCTAAAGGAAGTATTGTCGGGGCTGTACAGGTAATGTTTAATGCCTTAATGGCTGCCGGTGGAGAATTTTTAGGACTTATTGTGGTAATTTCCCTAGTTGTGGCTATGAGTAAAGCCATGGCCGATACAGGAACAGATTATTTAGTTATGCGTCCTGCGGCTAAAATAATGGTAAATAGAAATATTGCCTTTTTTTCCTTAGGTATTGCCATGCTAGTTGTGTCCTGGTTTGTATGGCCATCCCCCGCAGTAGCTTTAATTGGGGCTTTATTATTACCGGTTGCAATTAGAGCAGGGCTACCTGCAGTTGGCGCCGCAATTGCTATGAATATTTTTGGTCACGGTATCGGTTTATCCAGTGACTGGATTATTCAAGGTGCTCCTGGTATTACTTCTAAAGCTGCTGGATTACCTGATGCTACAGCAGTTACCTACCCCGGTGCGCCCTTGTTTATAATAATGGGGGTAGTTACAGTAGCAGTTGCGTTTATTATGTTTCAAAGAGATTTAAAGAAAAATGCTGCACAATATAATGAAGAACTTGCAACAGCTACTAAAGATATGGAGAATGAAAAACGTGAATTTAGTACAGTCTCATATATTTTTGCCATTTTAATTCCTGTTGTTTTTATTGCCGATGTTATTGCTATGTTAGTCTTAGATCTTAAAGGTGGAGATGCAACGGCTTTAATCGGTGGTACAGCTTTAGCTGTCACAGCTGCTCTAGCTATGGCTGAATTTAAAGGGGAATCTCTTGAGAAAGTAACTGATTATGTAAGGGATGGTTTTCTCTTTGGAATTAAAATTTTTGCTCCCGTAATTGTTATCGGTGCTTTCTTTTTCCTTGGTAGTGAAGGAACAGCCAAGGCAATTCTTGGGCCAGAAGCCACTGGTTTATTAAGTGACTTAGGTAATTATCTTGCACAAAATGCTCCATTAAGTAAAGCGCCGGTTGCCTTTATTACTTTAATAATTGGTGCTATTACTGGCCTAGATGGTTCCGGTTTCTCTGGTTTGCCACTTGTAGGTTCCTTAGCCCAAACTTTTGGAACTGCAATTAATGGTGATATAGGTGTAATTGCGGCTTTAGGGCAAATCAGCTCTGTTTGGGTAGGTGGAGGAACAATAATTCCCTGGGGCTTGATTCCAGTTGCAGCTATTTGTGGAGTAGAGCCTATGGAACTAGCTCGTAGAAACTTTATCCCTGTAGTTATAGGTTTCATAGTTACTACCATTGTTGCAATATTTTTGATATAATTAAACATAATAATCTAAATTATTTAAAGGTGTGGGTTACTTGCTAACTCGACGTCAAAGAAAAAAATTTCATGTTTTAGAAATTATCCAAAATAGTAAGATTCCTGTAGGTGCCAGTCATGTTCGTAATGAACTAGCTAAATTAGGTATTGAAATAAGTGAAGCTACAGCAGGGCGCCTGTTGATTGAATTAGATGAAGAGGGATTAACCCGTAGAGATGGATATAAAGGTAGAGTTTTAACAAAATTCGGTTTTCGTGAATTAAAACATCTGGAAATGCAGCATGATAGAATGGAGTATGGAGAAGAGTTTTTCAAAATACTTGATGGCAAAACTGAAAAGGAATTGATAGATGTTTTAATTGCCAGGCGGGCTATTGAAAGGGAAATGGCTCGTCTGGCAGCTCAAAATTTGACTCCGGAAATTGAACAAGAAATGAAGGAGATTATTGAACTACAGCAACAGGATGCTGAAAAGTATAACACCAGTCAGTATGATATTCTTTTTCATAAATTGATAGCCAGGGCAGCTGATAATAAAGTATTGGAGACTATGCTTTTAATGATTAGACAGGATGTTCAATTAGCTTCTGCCTTGGAATTTATTCGTAAACAAGTAAATAGTTCCATTGTAGTTGATCATAAAAAAATCATGGAAGCAATTATTAGTAGAAAACCTGATGCTGCAGAGGAAGCTATGACTGACCACATAGAAAACTTAATTAGGGATGTTAATAATTTCTGGATGAATAAGCATAAGTTGTAATCCTGCCAAAAGGGCAGGAATTTTTTTTGGTATATAGAAATAAATGATGAGCTTTATAACAATAATAAATATAAGAAACATAAAATCGTTTCCCTATACGAATAGTTATAAAGTCTTAGACGTTATTTCTTAAAACTGTCTATCAATAGGAGGAGGATAACCATGTTCAAAAATAAAAAAGTAATCTATTTGGTAATTATGCTACTTATTATTATCTTGGCAGTAGGTTGTGCAAAAGATGAAAAAGAAAAACCAAAAGTAGAAAAACCGGGGGTGGAAAAACCGAAAGAAGAGCCTGTAAAAAATGAATTAACAGTTAAAGATGTATACCCTTTAAGTCAGGGGGATTATTGGAAATTTGCCGGTACAGGGAATGAATATGCATCTTTTGAACAAAAGGTCTTATTTAGAGAAGGAGATAGAATTCAATTACAAACAGCTACTGGCGGTACAGTCATGGCTATGATTTATGAATTTAAAGATGGTAAGCTTATGGTAGTATATAGTCAAGAGGAGTTTTATGAAGAGGAAAATATTTTAAGTAGGGAAAATGAAATGTCTGAAGTTATTTTACAAGAGCCTATTACTGTAGGAAACTCCTGGGAATCAGGAGGGAAAAAATACAAAATTGAAGCAATAGATACTGTAGTTAACACACCGGCTGGCCAGTTTAAAGATTGTGTAAAAATTTCAGTTGTTGCCGAGGAATTTAATTCGAAAAGCAATGTATATTATAAACCCGGTTTAGGTTTAGTGAAACAGGAATACTTAGCGGAAGATTATAAAATAACTGCTGAACTTGAAGAATATAATATTAAAACAGCTAAATTCAGTCACCAAACTACTAAGTAGGAGGAAGCACTTATGAATAAAGTACCCATTACTTTAGAAAATGGAAAAACCGTAGAAGTTAGCAAAGGTACTTCTTTAATTGAACTTATTAAATTTTTGGGTAGAGACGGTGATCCTTTAATTACTGCTGCTCAGGTTAATAATGAATTGAAAGAACTTACACATAAGCTGAATAAACCGGCTAAAGTTAAGTTCTTCGACCTAACTACGGAAATTGGTATGAGGATTTATGTAAGGAGCCTATCTTTCGTTTTTATAAGAGCTGCCCGTGAGATTCTCCCCGATTGCTGTACAGTAACAGTTGAACATTCATTGTCTAAAGGATTATATTGTGAAGTAAGGGATAAAACCTTAACCCTAGATATTGTTAAAAAAATTGAGAAAAGAATGCAGGAAATAATAAAAGCTAATGAACCTTTTGAAAAACGAAAAATAACAAAAGAAGAAGCAATTGAAATCTTTGAAAAGGACGGACAAACTGATAAATTAAGAATTTTGAAATATCTCTCGAAACCAGAGGGTATTATTTATAAATGTGGTTGGATATATGATTTTTTTTATAGCTATTTGGTACCTAGTACAGGTTATTTAAAATATTTTACTTTACAATTTCACCTGCCGGGGGTAATTATTCAATACCCGTTACCAGAGCAACCCGATAGAATTCCCCAATATATACCCCAACCAAAGTTGGCTAGTATTTTTTATGAAGCAGAACGTTGGGGGGAAATAATGGAAGTAGACACTATTGCTGCCCTCAATGATTTTATAGTTAATAATAAATTGCCAACTTTAATTAGGGTTGCGGAAGCCTTACATGAAAAGAAAATTGCTCACATAGCCGATGAGATTTTTACCAATAAAGATAGAGGAAACATTATTTTAATTGCCGGGCCCTCATCGTCTGGTAAAACAACTTTTGCTCAGAGATTAATGGTGCAACTAATGGTTAATGGATTAAAACCTATTTCCATTTCAGTTGATGATTATTTTGTTAATAGAGAGGATACACCGAAGGATGAAAATGGGGAATATGATTTTGAAGCTTTAGAAGCTATTGATCTGGAACTTTTTAATGACCACTTATCTAAATTAATTCAAGGCCAGGAAGTAGAAATTCCTACTTTTAATTTTAAAGCAGGTAGGAAAGAATATTTAGGCAATAAATTAAAAATTCGCCAGGATCAGCCTGTTATAATTGAAGGTATACATGGTCTTAATGAAAAATTAACATACTCAATTCCCAAAGATCATAAACACAAAATTTATATTTCTGCTTTAACCCAATTAAATATTGATAATCATAATAGAATTCCTACAACAGATACTAGAAAAATCAGAAGGATGATTAGAGATAACCAGTTCAGAGGTGCTGATGCTATCAGTACTATTAGACAGTGGCCTTCTGTTAGAAGAGGAGAAGATAGAAATATCTTTCCTTTCCAAGAAGAAGCAGATATTATGTTCAATTCTGCCTTAATCTATGAATTGGCTGTTTTAAAACCTTTTGCAGAGCCTTTATTAAAAGCTATTGGACCAGAAAATGAAGAATATTTAGAAGCTCAACGGTTACTTAGGTTTTTAAGTTATGTTTTACCGGCAGGTTGTAATGACGTACCTTATAATTCAATTCTAAGAGAATTTATAGGACAAAGCTGTTTTTATAAATAAAAAATAATTCTGTTTAGACTACCAAATTTTTTAAATTGTTGTTTCGCTATAAGGTTATTATTATTTATTCTAAAATTATCAGGAATAATGACTGAGAAATTTAGGGAAACTAAGTTGGAAGAATAGTTTAAAGCAAAAAAACACATATTAAATTACATGGAGGGATAATATGCCGGAAAAAGTTGTTGCTGTAAACAAGGATCCTGATGGCAACATAATTGCAGTTAAGACAGATGGAGGGCAGGTATATAGACTGGAACAGGCAATTATGCAAATTGAAAATGGTAATTTAACCGGTGTACAAATAGTAAATCGGAATGGAAGGTCATATTTAAGAACATATCCTGATGGGACACCGGAAAACAATCTAGATAACTTACCGGAATTTTAAATTTAGTCTAGTTTAAAACTAGCTACTAATAACTTTACTAAATTATTTAAAGGAAGGTGTTAATTATGAAGCTTAGAGAAATTATGACCAAGGATGTTTCTGCAGTATCTCCTCAAGATCAAATTGTCAATGCAGCAAAAATAATGCAACAAAGAAATGTAGGCTGTATTCCTGTTTGTGATAACAACCAGCAGGTTAAAGGCATTTTAACAGATAGGGATATTGTTATCAGGGTAGTAGCAGAAGGGAGAGATCCCAAACAATTAGATGTGAATGCGGTTATGTCTACCGGCATTACTTTAGGTAGTCCAGATATGGATGCGGAAGAAGCTGTTAATATTATGGCTGAGCATCAAATTAGACGACTACCCATTGTTGAGAACAATAAACTTGTCGGTATTGTTTCAATTGGTGACCTGGCAACCCATAATATTTTTGTAGATGAAGCAGGACAGGCTTTGAGGGATATTTCTCAGCCCAGCCGACCTATGATGTAAGAAATAAAAACCCAAGATCATCATTACTCGGTCTTGGGGCTTTTAATATTTATCAGGGGATAACTTATTTATTCAGGCCTTTTGTTGCCTGAATTTTTTATGTTATATTTTAGTTATAACTTTTATTTAGGGTAAGTTTGTATTAAAGAAAATAAATTTGATTCAGAAGCAAAATGTTGTAGAAGGTCTTTCTGGGAAAAAACGGTGTAACAATAGCTCGATTTAAGTGATGAAGAATGGAGGTTAAAAATATGAGAAACATCAAGATTAATCCTCTCTGGTTAGCATTACTAACTTTTTGGGTTCCTAATACTATTGCCAAAACAAGTATTCCTGAAACACCCAAAATAATTTTAATTTGGGCTGTAATTGCTTTCCAGATATATTTGCTTTATTTAGGTATAGAGAGAATAAGAGCTTCAAAAAAATAAGTAGTTTAAGGGCGACTTTTCAGCTCATCCCATAGATTATCTTCAGGTTTATGATTTCTGCGGTATTTTTCAATATACCCTGTTTGATACAGGTAAAAAGCCATGATTGTATGGGTAAAAATAGCTAATAATAGATTATAGAAAAGGTTCCAGCTTATGTCCTGCCAGTAGCCAAGATATTTCAATAGTAAATACGTTATAGTTGTTCCTAATGCCCAGAAAAAAATATATACATATAAACCTAACCGGGTATCAATGACTTTGGGTAAATAATAAGCAAAGATTATTACTGTAAATAACCAGGCAATAGGAATTGATAAACCCCACTCTGGAAAAGGAAAGATTTCATTATTAATATTATATAATGGTAATAGGGTTGTTCCGATATATAATATTATATTACCTAATATAAAGCCGAATATAATCCCAAAAGATAGTAGTTCTAATATTCTCTGGGAAGGTATAATTAAAAACGTGATTAACCCAAAGCCTCCGATTAAAAAAAGCCAAAAATAAGGACCAAACATTTTTACCTCCGAAATAATAATATTTGCTATTAGGATGTAACATAATTCAATAAAAAATACTATAAATTAAGCCCAAGACCACAGTTGTAGTCTCGGGCTTTTAGGTAATATATTAAATTTACCTTTCACCAGTCATCTAATATTTTATAAATACTTCTCCTTTGGCCCCACATATAGCACATTTCTCAGGAGCACTACCCTTTTCAATATTCCCACAAACGGGACATAAATAATAATCAAAGATTTCTTTTTTATCAAGGTTATCTAAAGCATCTTGATAGAGTCTAGCATGGACTTTTTCGGATTCATTAGCGAAGTGGAAGCTGCGCTGAGCATCACTACGACCTTCCCTTTTAGCTTCTTCAATCATAGGAGGGTACATAGTTTCAAACTCATATGTTTCTCCTTTAATACCTTCTTTTAAATTTTCTGCGGTAGACTTAATTCCACCTAATGCTTTTAAATGGTTGTGGGCATGAATTGTTTCGGCTTCCGCTGCTGCTCTAAATAATTTTGCTACAACTTCATATCCTTCTTCTTCAGCTTTTTTAGCAAAAGCTAAATATTTACGGTTTGCCTGGGATTCTCCTGCAAAAGCATCTTTTAAATTCTTATCAGTGTTCATTACTTTAAACCTCCATACAAGAAAATTTAAGTCACTAACTTATTGTTTGTGATATCCATTTTTATATATACACAGGTTTCTTTAAATTTAAACAAATTTTTGAAGTTTAATAATAAAAAATGTATAAAACATAATCGGTTATAAAAACTATAAATTATAAAGTATTATAAAATTCAAATGGGAGGTATTTTAATGAAAATGAGTTTTATACCTGGTGATAGCGTTCAGGTTCAAGAAAATCAAACTGTATTAGAAGCTGCCTTACAAAATGGTTTACATATCCAGCACACATGTAATGGTCAAGGTACATGTGGAACCTGTAAAGTTAGAGTATTAGGTGACGAAAATCAGCCTGTAACAGAAAGTGAACAGAAGCTTTTATGTGAGCATGAGATAAAAATGGGTTATCGTTTAGCTTGTCAGGTTAAATGTTCAGAAAATATGGAGGTTCACCCCCAGCATTAAGAAGGGCCAGCCAAATGGGCGGGCCCTTTCAATATTAACCAAAGGTCCAGCCAGGAAAACTTGCGAAACTTTTTTCTAATCTAGACTCATTTTTTTTACCCTTACTAATTTTAACTGTTTTAGCTCATTTACTAATTGTTCTTTATCCTCTGGACTTCCACACAATTGTAATAATACTAAACCTTCTTCACTGCAGGCATCTACTTCATGAACACCTAATCTTACCCTGATAATGCATCCAAACCTAGTTAATATTTCTTGAACTTTAGGTGCAGCCTCACTTCTCTTATTAATCAGGATAGCCATAATGGTATCGCAATTCATTCTCTCACCCTCCATTTTTAAGAACATATTTTAGGATATCCCATTTAAAGTATTTTTATATTATACTTATCTGGGTATATAATAAAATGGTGAAATAAAAATATAAAGAAGGAGTAGGTTTATGTTGAATTTCCAACCCATTGAACTTAAAGACAAACCGGTTTTCGATAAATATTTTAGGCAACGGAGATATGAGGGATCGGAAAATACCTTTACCAATCTTTTTATATGGCGAGAATGTTATAAGATTCAATGGGCTATTGTTGAAGACTTTTTGTGTATTAAGCCCCAATTAGATAATCTGCATTTTGTACTTCCACCATATGGCCTAACTGATAATGGAATTGAGAGAGCCCTTAATAAATTAATGGATTATTTTGCACTAAATGGCTTTCCTTTTCAGATGAGAGGCATATCACCGGAGATGAAAGGAGTTTTAGAAAGAATTTATCCCGGAAAATTTAGTTTTAAAGAAGAACGGGATGTTTTTGATTACGTATATTTAATAGAAGATTTAATATCTCTGAAAGGGAGAAAATATCATAGAAAAAGGAATCATCTCAAAAAATTCAAAAAAATGTATCCCCACTATCAATATGTACCCTTGACAGAAGAATTAATAAAACCGTGTATTATTAATCTAAAAGAATGGTGTCTTAAAAAAGGTTGTGAAGAAGATAAAAGTCTTTTATGTGAAAGGGATGCCATTATTTCCGCTTTTGAAAATTTTTCGGAACTTGATTATATTGGTGGAGTTATTTTAATTGATGGAAATGTAGAAGCATTTACCTTTGGAGAGGCTTTAAATGAGGATACAGTTTTAATCCATGCTGAAAAAGCAAATGTAGATATTACGGGTATATATCAGGTAATTAACCAGGAGTTTTTAAAAAATAACTGGCAGCACATGAAGTATGTTAATCGAGAAGAAGATTTGGGTATAGAAGGGTTGCGCAAGGCCAAGCTTTCTTATTTCCCCGTAAATTTAGTTATTAAATATAGTGCTGTATTAAAAAACGAGGTGAAGTAAAGTGGAGATTCGCATTACCACGGATGACGATCTTGAAAGGGTCAAATGGTTATGGGCCTATTGTTTTGAAAGTTATGAACCCTTTTTTAGCTGGTATTTTCGTGAATATTACCAGGTTGAAAATACTTTAGGGGCTTATGAAAAAAGTAAACTTGTATCCTGTCTCCAACTTATTCCCTATAAACTATATTTACGAGGACAGGTTTTGCCTACATCCTACATTGTAGGTGTAGCAAGTTTTCCAGAAGCCCGCCGGGGTGGCACTATTGAGATTCTTTTAAAAGCATCTTTAGAAGAAATGCGCAGACGGGGTCATGCTGTAAGCTTGCTTATGCCATTTAAAGCGGGATTCTATTATCCTTATCAATGGGAGATTTGCTATCATCATTACAAATTTAATATAAATTTAGAGGATCTACGCCCAGTTTCCTTGTCTTATGGAGAATTCACACCAGTTATGGGAATGGAAAATATTGCAGACCTTAACCAGGTTTATAATCAATTTGTTAATAATAAACATGGTTATATAGTTCGTGATGAAAGAAACTGGCGTTTAGCTTTAGAAGAACATCAAGGAGAAAAAGGATTTACCTATATTTTAAAACACCAGGGAGTTCCCAAAGGTTATGTAATGTATTATCTTAAGGAAAATCAACTACTTGTGAGAGAAATGGCATATTCCAATTTTGAAGCACAACAGTCACTGTTTCAGTTTTTATATAATCACCGGTCGCAAGTTGCAAAACTAGAATGGAATGCTCCTTTGGATGATATGTCCTATTTCTTTTTAACAGACCCAAAACAGGGAATTACTTTATACCCTTTTTTAACAGCCCGTATTGTAGATGTACAACAGGCTTTAACTCAGATTTTCTACCCGCAAGAAATAGAAGGAGAAGTAATTTTAAAAATTGAGGATAATCTAGCACCTTGGAATAATCAAATTTTTCGGGTTCATGTCCGGGATCAACAAGCGGAAGTTTATCCTGTTGACCAAGAACCTAGTATTATTATTGGAATAGGTGCTTTTACTCAGCTATTATTCGGACGTTTGAGCATACATGACCTTCTAAATATAAAGCGTTTAACTATAAATCACCCGGAAGATGTTGAATTTTTAGGTAGTCTTTTCCCTGTTTGTAATAACTATATTAATGAGTATTATTAAAATAAATAATTAATTTTGAAAGGAGTAGATAAAATGGTAATTGCCGAGATTGTAGTTGTACCTTTAGGTACAGGTACCAGCATCAGTAAGTATGTAGCCCAGTGTCATCAGGTACTTGATCAATGGGGACTGAAATATCAGCTTACACCAATGAGTACTATTGTGGAAGGTCCTTTAGACGAAATAATGGAAGTTGTAAAAAAAATGCATGAAGTTCCATTTGAAAACGGTGCTCATAGGGTCTCAACATCAATTCGTATAGATGACCGGAGGGACAAAAAAATAACAATGGAGGGAAAAGTATCTGCAGTTGAAGAAAAAAAGATTAAATAGCAAAAAAAATGGGTAAATTATTAATTGTACTATTGAATATGGAAAGGTGGTAATTTTGATGAAAGTTTATGTTGACCAAGACCTCTGTATTGCCTGTGGTGCTTGTATTAGTCTTTGTCCAGAAATATACGATTGGAATGATGATGGTAAAGCCGAAGCAATTGTTGATGAAGTTCCTTCCGAATTGGAAGAATCTGCTGCTGATGCAATGGACAGCTGTCCTACAGAAGCAATTAAAGAAAAATAAACCGAAAGTCCCTGTCTTAATAAGACGGGGACTTTGTTTTATAGGAAATAATGAACTATCTATTCCAAAAAAACTCAGTGTTCAAATTATCTAATGATTGGACTACCTTTTGGCTGAACTGTGGATAGGTCTTTTTGATTTCAGATATTAGGTTTTTGATATTTTGTCTTTCGGTATTTCCATCGGCCGGACAAGGACTTGGAATTACCGGCAGATTTTCTAGTTTACATAACTTTGCCAGGGTTTTTTCTTCTATATAAACTAAAGGTCTGATAATGCTAATACCCTTATCTAGATAATCAATACGGGGAGGAAAAACTTTGAAGTTTCCTCCTTGTAAAATATTCATAAAAAGTGTTTCTGCTACATCATCACTATGATGTCCTAAAGCAATTTTACTAAAGTTATATCTTTGTGCCAGATTTGTTAAAGCACCTCTTTTAAGATAAGAGCATAAGGAACAGGGATTATTAATTAATTTATTTTCGGGCATGATAGCTTGGACTATGTTCGTATTCTCGATAATTAAAGAAATATTTTTTTCCCGACAAAAGGATGGGAGGCTGCCAAGAGTGCTTTTAGTCCATCCCATATCAATATGTACACCAAATAATTCAAAATTTAAATAGGAATATTTTTTTAAAAGCCATAAAATATATAAAAGGGCTGTACTATCCTTACCACCGGAAAGGCCTACGGCTACTTTGTCTCCGTTCTCAATAAGATTGTATTTTTTGATAGCTTTTTGCACTTTACTGAGAAACCACTTGCTATAATTTTTATTCATGTTACTACTACTCCATTCTTTTTTAATGTATGGTTCAAGTAATCATCTTGTGGTATGATAAAATTAACACCATATGTATAATACCATAATGGTTAAAACAAATAGGCAGAAATTTTATTTCTAGATTGCAAATTATTTTACTTTCCTGCATAATCTTCTTAGTAAGGAGGTAACAAAATGCCCCAGGAGAGGCGACAGGCAATTTTAGAAATATTGGAAAAATCGGCAAAGCCGGTAAAAGGTGGGGAATTGGCTGAAACTTTAGGGGTTAGCCGTCAAGTAATTGTTCAAGATATAGCTTTATTGCGTGCAGAAGGTCAGTCTATTGTTGCCACACCACAGGGATATTTTTTAATCAAAAACTATAATAATAATGAAAAAAGGTCACTTAGGGTTTTTGCCTGTCAACATGATAATAAAGGTATAGAAGAGGAATTAAAAATTATTGTAGCAAATGGAGGAAGAGTCTTAGATGTGATGGTTGATCACCCGTTATATGGAGAACTAAAGGGAAACCTTATGCTAGAAAGTATAGATGAAGTAGAACAATTTCTAAAAAACCTGAATAAATCAGGAGCCGAGCCTTTATCGGTATTAACAAAGGGGATACATTTACACACTGTTGAAGCATCTTCTCAAGTTATACTGGATAATATTCAAGAGGAGTTAAAGAAAGCTAACTTATTGGTGAAAAGTTAAAATCATTCCAGAAAATAGAATTTGAAAAACTGCCATTTATCCTATTGACTTTGAGTAAGTATAACATATAATAATTGTACATTCCCCTTCTAATTGGAGGTGGTTACCGGTGAAATTTAAACGATTAAGTGATGACAAAGTACAAATTATAGTTAGCAGTGAAGATTTAGAAAAACGAGATGTAAAAAAATGGGATTTAATGCCCAGTAGTCCTAAAGCACAAGAACTTTTTCAAGAAATGCTTGATCAGGCTTATGAAGAGTGTGGTTTTGAGGTGGATTCTGAAACTCAATTAATGGTTGAAGCCTATCCTATGACAACAGATAGCTTGGTAATTACCTTAACTAAAGTTAAGCAAAGTGATAAAGATATTTTTGATACTGAGTTTGATGATGATGGAGAAGAACTTTATGAGGATTTAGAAGATGAAGAAATTGCTGAACTAGAAAGTGATGAACTGGTCTATCTCTTCAGAGACTTTGAGGATATAGTTCAACTTTGCAAACTAATTAATGGTGACTACCAAGATAGATGTAACTTGTATAAACTGGGGAATGTATATTATCTAACCTTTGTAAATCCGGATAGTTTATCAGATCATGCTTTGGGAATGCTTGGAGAATATAGTAATCTAGTACATTTAGCTGAATCATATTTATCAGAACACGGGAAACTAATGATAGAAAAAAATGCTGTGCAAGTTTTAGCCGGCTTATAGTAAAATACTAGATAAAAATGAGTCTTATAATAATCTTATAAGGCTCTATTTTTTATAAGGAGTTATTAAAAATGGTCAGTGAAAAAATTTTGGAAAAACTTAAAAAATGTTATCCGAGGGTTAAAACAGCCCTGAGATTTAATAATCCTTTTGAGTTATTAATTGCTACAATTCTTTCTGCTCAAACAACAGATAAGCAGGTCAATAAAGTAACAGCTAGAATATTTAAAAAATATCCTGACCCTTATGAATTAAGTAAATTAAGCCATGAACAATTAGCAGAAGAAATCAAGAGTATAGGATTATATCAAAATAAAAGTAAAAATATCATAACAGCTTGTAAAATATTGATTGAAAAATTCAATGGGGAAGTTCCCCGTACTAGGGAAGAACTTATGGAACTACCCGGGGTAGGCAGGAAAACAGCAAATGTGGTATTAAGTAATGCCTTTAATATTCCCGCTATAGCAGTTGATACCCATGTATTTAGGGTAGCTAATAGGCTAGGTTTAGCAGATAGCAAAGATACTCTTGAAACTGAAAAACAGTTAATGGAAATTATACCAAAGGAAGATTGGTCAGATGCACACCATTGGTTAATATGGCATGGGCGGTTAGTATGTAAAGCGAGAAAACCGAAATGTGAAAAGTGTAAGTTAAACTATTTATGTAAATTTTATAATAATAACCTACCTGTTGAGAAACAATAAAGCCAAATAATTTATCAACTATTGTTTTGAGGGTAGGTGTTAAAATGTCTGAAATCAAAGTCACTAACTACTAAAAAGTCACCTTTTTTGGTGACTTTTTTTAGCATATCTTAAATTGTTTAAATTTGATAAGATAAGTATAAGAAATTATAGGTCTATAGATTTAAATGGAGGGGAGCATATGAATTCAATTAAGAAGATTATGATCATAATGATTATTCTCCTTTTTGCTATTAGTGTTATAGCTTGTGACCAGGTTTTTCAAGTTAAGCGCATTGATACCAGTCAGGCTCGAGAAAAAAATGAGAAGAATCAAGTTAATAAAGAGGAAAAAGATAATGGTCAAGATAAAGAGGTTATAGCAGGTCAAGAAATAGATTTAGAGAAAAATAAAGACAGCAGTGAACAAAATAATAAAAGCCAAATTACACCTGAAAATAATGAAAAAAAGAATGATGAACATAATAATAACAGCCAAATTACCTTTGAAGGGAACGAAAAAAAGGATGATGACCAAAAACAAGACAATATTGAAGAACCTGCCCAACCTGTTGTAGGTAAAGGAAAAAACTCAGCTGTATTAAGCTATTTAATTGTTACCGATATGTATAAGGATGAAAAACCGGGTAACTTTAAAGTGAATTATGTAGTTGGTAAAGATCATTTTGTGTATTTAATAGCAGGTTATTATGCTCTCCAGAAAGAATCCATAGTTGACATAACATGGACAAATAATCAGGAGGATATAATATATAAAAAAGAAACAATAGAGATTAAGGCTAATGAGAATAACTATTTTCATGTCTTTTCCCGTTTAGGATTAACAAAAAGAGTTTCCGGTCAGGATAAACTACCTGATGCATTGGGTGATTATTGGGTAATAATTGAGATAGATAAAAATTTGGTAAGTAAAACAAAATATAGTATAGTGGATGAGTAATAAATGGGCAGTAGTCTTAGTTTAATTGTTTAGTTTCCCAGTCCAAATATGATTATTGATTGCACTTAGTATTCTATCTCTTACCACTGGATTATTAGTTTCCATTTCTAAAATCAGTTCTTTCATTTCCTGGCGTTTAGTTCTACCATCGGCAGGACAATGATTTATAACTACTGGCATTTTTAGTTTATTAACAATGGAGAAAATATCTTCTTCATAGACAAATATTAAAGGCCTAATTAAGGTTAGATCTATTCTACTAAGATATGATTTGGGTGAGAAAGTGTTAATTCTTCCTTCATAGGTTAGGCTAAGTAGAAAGGTTTCAATAGCATCATCCAGATGATGACCTAGTGCTACTTTATTACAGCCTAGTTCTTTGGCATAATTATGCAAAGCTCCTCTTCTCATCTTTGCACATAAGGAACAAGGACTTTTTTCTTGGCGATCATAGTAGACTATTTTACCAATTTCCGTTTCTTTTATATAATAAGGTATATCCAGTGAAGTACAGAAGTTAAGAAGGGGTGTAAAGTCATTACCCCAGCCCAGATCTAAAGTTATGGCTTTTATATTAAAACTAATAGGGGTTATTTTTCTCAGAGTTGCCAGTGTATATAGCAGGATAACACTATCTTTACCTCCAGATACTCCGACAGCAATACTATCTCCATCTTCTATTAAATCAAATTCTCTTATTGCTCTTTTTACCTTATTAAATAAAGGACGTTGAAATTTACGCCACATTAAGAATCTCCCTTTCTGTCATTTGATACACTAAAAAGTATAACTATGCTGGCAAAAAAGTTCAACTAAATAAATAGATGTTGTTTTTTAACGCCAAAAGTAATAAATATGGAAAGGAGTAAAGGAATGGGTCTATTACCATTAAAGGTACTTATTTTTTCAATTTCTATAGGTTCAGGTCATGATAGTGTAGCTAATGCTCTTGCTCAAGAAATAAAAACGCAATCACCGGATTCCCAGGTTTTGATTGTAGATACCTTTAAATATATTAATCCTATACTTAATAAGGTAGTAGTAGGTAGTTATATGGAAACCATAAAATTTACCCCTAAGGTCTGGGGATATTTATATGACCAGGCTGAAGATGGAGAAAGACTAGTTGATATTGGTCAAATCTTGTCTAAGCTACTTTCCCCTAAACTAGATCAACTTTTAATGGACTTTAAACCTGATATTCTTATGTGTAGCCATGCTTTTCCTGTAGGAATATTATCAGTTCTAAAAACCAAAAAAAACTTAAAACAGCCTTTAGTTGCCTGCATTACAGATTATACAGTACATAGCTTTTGGATACATCCCCAGGTAGATTTATTTGTTATACCTGAAGAAGATCTAATTTATCCATTTCTTGAAGAAAAAGTAGATTTAAATAAAGTTAAACCTTATGGAATACCAATCCGGCCACAATTTTTAGAAGTTCCTACTAAAAAAGAAATCAGGCGAAAATTAGGTTTAAGTGCAAAGCAAACCATATTAGTTATGGGAGGAGGATTAGGTTTAGGTAAAATTGAAGCTGTTGTCAATGAATTATTAAGTGAAAGTGATTTACAGATAATGGTTATTACAGGTTCCAACGTTAGATTGAAAGATAATCTTGAACTTTTGCAAAAGGATAACAGATTACACGTATTTGGATTTGTAGAAAATGTAGCCGAACTTATGGCTGCTGCCGACATGATAGTTACCAAACCAGGAGGTATTACCTGTGCCGAAGCTTTAGCAATGGAACTCCCTATGATTATTATTTCTCCTTTACCAGGTCAAGAAGATAGAAATACAGATTACTTAATTAATAAAGGTGTGGCTATAAAAATTAGAAAAGTAGAACACTTAGTAAGGGAAATAAATAGCCTCTGCAATAATCCCCTAAGGTTAAGACATATGAAAGAAATGGCTATTTATCTTAAAAAACCTGATGCGGCTCTTAAAACTATTAAAGACGCCTGGAAGCTTGTAGAGAATATTAAAACTTCAGGATATGGGAAAATTTGGTCAAATTAAATTTGGAATTATGGTCTACTTTTTAGAAAAAAGGAGATAAATAGTGCTAATAGGAACAATAAATATAAAAATTTTTATTCCTTCCTCCCAATCTTTAAAAGATAAGCGGAGGGTAGTGAAAAGATTGATCAAAAAGTTGCAAAATAAATTTAATATATCTGTTGCGGAGATTGACAGTTTGGAACAATGGCAAGTTTCGGAAATTGGAGTAGCTATTGTCGGAAATGAAACTAGAGTTTTAGACCAGCAAATTTCTAGGATAATAGACTTTATTGATGAGCAACCTGATTTTCAATTAGTTAATATTGTAACGCAAATACTTTAATACTTTACTAATTTATCACTTTTACACTAACCCGATAAAGGAGATATATACCTAGAGGGAAAGTAACACAATTCTGGCCTTCAAAAGGCTTCCTTTAGTGATAAGGAAGTCTTTTTAAATAATCTAAATATTTAAGAAAATTTTAGAAACAAAGCAGGAAATCAAATTATAAAGTGGAATTATTAATAAAGTTCGGTGATAATAAATTGCGTTCAATATTAATGAACATTAGTTTACTTAAAGGAGGTTTTTAAATGAGTGCAAAAATTATCGATGGCAAAGAAACTGCAAGAAAACTAAGAGAAACCATTAAAACTCAGGTTGAAAATTTAAAGGCAAAAGGATTTACACCTGGTTTGGCTGTAGTATTAGTTGGTAATGACCCTGCTTCTCAGGTCTATGTAGGTCATAAAGAAAAAGCTTGTAAAGAAGTTGGTTTTCATTCAGAAGTTTATCGTTTGCCTGAAACAACATCCCAGGAAGAACTTTTAAAATTAATAGACAATTTAAACAATGATAAAAATATTCATGGAATTTTAGTACAACTTCCTTTACCCGGACATTTAAATGAAAAAGAAGTAATCAATAAGATTTCACCTGTCAAAGATGTTGATGGATTTCACCCTTTGAGTGCTGGTGCCTTGTTTGTAGGAGAAAAGAGTTTGGTTCCTTGTACCCCAAAGGGTTGTATCCACCTAATTAAAGAAACAGGATTTGATCTCCAGGGTAAAAAAGCTGTAGTAGTAGGACGAAGTAATATTGTTGGTAAACCAGTTGCTATTTTATTATTAAATGAAAATGCCACTGTTACCATTTGTCATTCCCGTACTAAAAATTTAAAGGCTGAGCTTTTAGAGGCCGATGTTGTTGTAGCGGCTGTAGGTAAGCCAAACTTTATAACAGGTGATATGATTAAACCTGGCGCTGTTGTTATTGATGTAGGAATTAATCGTTTGGATAATGGTAAACTGGTTGGTGATGTTGAATTTGAAACAGCAAAAGAAAAAGCAGGTTGGATTACTCCTGTACCTGGCGGAGTAGGACCCATGACTATAGCAATGTTATTGCAAAACACCTTGGAAGCAGCCCAAAGCTAATAAAACCCCATGCCTTTAAGCATGGGGTTAATTAATTGCAGCCACAGACAATCATGTCCCTAATTTTATATTACTATAAACTATTGACTATCGGTTATTGAACAAAAACCAGCGAAGTTGGTCTTTACTATTCAACAATATACCCTTCTTCATCAAATTTAAGTTCAAATGGCTCAGAAAGTATTTCAATATTTTGATTATTTTTAGCTTCTTCTAAAAGACTTTCAGATATATAAATATTTTCTAATTCCAAAGTATTTTTAATTCTTACAATTCTAGCATTATCAAGATCTAATCTGTTACAGGTTTTAATACCACCTTTAATTGCAAAATAGTCATTACGCATAACCATTGGCATAAATGCGCCACCATTATTAGTTGAGGTAATACAATTAATATAAGTTTTTGTCATGTCAAACTTGTTATAAATTTTTTCAGTTATAAAATCCGCTGCGCCCATTCCTACTGCACTACCTTCGGTTTCTTTGGTTAAATCTCTTATTACAACTCTTTTTGGGGGAATAAAATCTGCTTTTTTATATGGGGAAGTGTTTCTGCCTGTAATATTAGGGTCTGCACCACTTCCACTGATGTTTTTTCCAATTTCGTCTATTATTAAAACATCAAGATTTGCAAATAATATTTTAGGCATATATGACTTGGCTTTTTTTAGTAATTGTGGTTCAATTTCTTCTACCTTTTCCGCAGGTATAGTTACTATTTCTGCTGTCTGATCATAGGCATTTTCAATTAAACCTATTCCAAATATAATAGGTAGTTTATTAATAATTATTCTACTCATTTCTATTAATCGAGGTGCGAAATCTTTAAAATTCAATTTATGACAGGTTTCTGCACCTTTGTGCTTTCCTAATCCTATCACTGCCATTTTAATAATTCCACTTTCGATATTTCCACTAAAGGATGTATGTGGTTTAATTCTATTAATAATGATGATACCATCCATATCAGGCAAATTTTTTTCTACATAAACCGGGGTGCCATCATTAATTGTTCCTACTTGCACAACATCCATACAGGACAGTATTTCTGCTCCCATACTTTCACTGGTAATACCAAAATCGGCAAGTATAGCTCTTTGGCCTTCTGCTGTAGCGGTTCCATGACTACCCATTGTCGGAAAAATAATTGGTGTTGCTCCCTTTTCTTTAACATAGTTGACAGTCTCTTTTACAACTTTAGCCAAATTGGCAATTCCTCTACTACCTACACAGATAGCAATTTTTTGATTTGGCTTAATCCGATCTTGTAGTTCTTTTTTTGTTAATTCAGTTCTAGTTGTCCTAACAATATTTTCTACTACTGGTCCATCAAATACTTGACGAACTTTCACAAATCTTGGAATTGAAACTTCATCAAGAGCTTTTTCAACAATTTCCATATTTTTTATAATAGGCATATTATAAGCTCCTTTCTTAATACTTAAAAATTGAATTTTCATATAGGGATTTATCGATGTTATGGTAAACTTCTTTAATTAGAGATAAACTTCCTACTTAAAAATGTACAAAAAAATAAAACGAAAATTCTATTTTTTTTATGCAATAAATACATTAATTTATAAAATCAAAAAGAGTTAGTATAATATTAGGAATTTTACATCAATTGGGACAATTACTAGCAGTACTAATTTAATATTAGGTAAAAGGAGGTGGACATGGTTAGTAAAAAAGTTTAATTTTTATAAATTTTAAAGGGGGAATTAGATTGAAAAAAATTATTGCCTTATTAGTTATTTGTTTATTTGCTTTATCCATTTTAGCCGGATGTGGTGCCGGTACTAACACACCTGCTGAAAAAGATGAGTCCAAGGAAGCTCCTAAAGAAATTAAAAAAGAAGAGTATCCTAAAAAAGGAATTACAGTAATAGTTTCATATTCTGCTGGTGGTGGAACAGATACTGGTGCCCGTATTCTTCTTCCTCATGTAGAGAAGGAATTAGGTGTACCTTTAACAGTAGTTAACAAGCCTGGTGGCGGTGGCTGGGTAGGCTGGAATGAACTACTTAATGCTGAAGCAGATGGTTATACAATTGGTTATATTAATACTCCAAACCTAATGACTGGCTACTTGAATCCAGCAATGAAAAGAGATAAAACTATCGATGATTTCACTTTAATTGGTAACCATGTCCTTGATTATGGTGCTATTGCTGTTAAAGCTGATGATGATCGTTTCCAAACTATTGATGACTTAATAGAATATGCTAAGAAAAATGAAGTTACTACTACATCTACTGGTATGGGTAGTGATGATCACATTGCTGCTTTAAAAGTTAATGATAGTGTTGGAACTAAATTTGTTCCGGTACATGGTAAAGGTGCTTCCCATGGTAAAGCCGGTGTTTTAGGTGGGCATATTGATGTATTTTTTGCTAACGTAGGTGAAGCAACTGTTCCTCATAAAAATGGTGAAATGAGAGTTCTTGCTATTATGGCTCCTGAACGCTCCAAGTTTTTACCAGACATTCCTACTTTAGAGGAAAAAGGTTATGGTAAGATTTACTCCTGGTCTGCCCGTGGTTTAGCAGCACCTCCAGGTTTACCACAAGACAAATTGGATAAACTTATTGCTGCCTTTGAAAAGGCTATGGATGCACCTGAACATGTTAAGAAAATGGAAGATATGGGCTTATTGGTTAAATGGATGAAGGGTGAAGAATACAAGAAATTTTTAAAAGAAGATGAAGCTAGTGTAATCAAAGTAAGAGACTTACTAGGTTGGTAATCACTAAAAGTAGATAATTCTAAATAAAGGGCCACAATTAGTGGCCTAATTATATCACAGAAAGGTGGGGGAAAATGAAACGAATAATTCATCATGACGTTTACATTGGGATATTTATGTTGCTTATTTCCCTTTTCTTGTATTCTATGACGGGAGATATGCCTGAAGGATCTGCGTTTTTTCCTAAAATAATACTTACCATATTTGCTTTCTTTGGTGTTTTGGTATTTATACAGGGAGTTAGAAAATCTAAAGTATATAATTCTGAAAATGCTAAAAAAATGGAAGAAGAAATCTTCAGCTTTTTAAAGATAAAAACTCCAATGGCTGCATTGCTAATAGTACTTGTGTATGTAGCGCTATTAAAAATATTAGGCTTTTTTTCTGCCACAAGTTTATTTATAATCGCTTTTATGTATTTTTATCAAGTACGAAGTATTAAAAAAATTATTTTAACATTAATTGGTGTTAATGTATTTGTTTATTTACTGTTTGTGTTGCAGCTAAATGTAGCCTTCCCCAAAGGTCTCTTATTTTAATTAAAAGGAGGATGAAGTTTTTACATGGTAATAAATCCAGATCTTATACTTACTGTTCTTACTAAACTTTTTAGTTTTGAGACATTGTTAGCTCTATTTGCAGGAACATTGGGTGGAATGATAATAGGGTCCCTTCCTGGTCTAAGTGCTACTATGGGAGTTGCTTTATTGATTCCTGTTACCTTTGGTATGGATCCAGTGGCTGGTCTAACAATGTTATCGGCTATTTATACTTCTGCTGTATATGGAGGTTCCATTTCTGCGATTCTAATCCATACCCCGGGAACTCCGGCTTCCGCTGCCACTGCCTTAGACGGTTATCAGATGACCTTGCGTGGTGAAGGTTTAAAAGCCATGGGAATTACTACTATATCATCAATGATAGGTGGTTTTCTTAGTGCAGTAGCATTATTGTTTCTAGCTCCTCCGTTGTCATTAATATCGTTAAAATTTAATGCTCCCGAATATTTTCTAATAGCTATATTTGGATTAACCATAATTGGTAGTTTAACTACAGGTTCAATTATTAAAGGTTTATCTGCTGGGGTTATTGGCTTAATAGTAGGATTGATTGGGACAGATATTATAACTGGATTTCCCCGTTATACTTTTGGGCTAACACCATTAGAATCCGGTATTGCCCTGGTCCCGGCAATGATTGGATTGTTTTCATTATCACAGGTTTTAATACAAGTAGAAGAATTAGGAAAAGTTGATAAAGAAAAAGTTATGGCAGAATTAAAAGGTAGAGTTCTTCCAACCTGGAAAGAATTTAAAAGTATTTTTATTACTATAATCAGATCAAGTATTTTAGGAATATTTGTTGGCATACTACCTGGAGCAGGTGGTGATATCGGTTCTTGGGTAGGATATAACGAAGCCAAAAGGTTTTCCAAAAATCCTGAAAAGTTTGGTACTGGATGTATTGAAGGTGTAGCAGCTCCCGAGGCTGCAAATAACGCTGTTACCGGTGGAGCTCTCATTCCTTTATTGACCTTGGGTATTCCGGGTAGTTCAACAACGGCAGTGTTGCTTGGTGGATTAATTATTCAGGGACTCATTCCCGGTCGTGAGTTATTTACAACCCATGCCAAGATTACGTATACTGTTATTTTTGGTTTTATGCTTGCCAATATTTTAATGGGAATCTGCGGGTTATTGGCTGCTAAACATATAGTGAAAGTAACTAAAATCCCTTCGGCAGTATTAGGTCCAATTATAGTAGTTTTATCAGTAGTAGGTTCTTATGCCATAAATAATAATATCTTTGACGTTTATGTAATGGTTGCTTTTGGTATAATCGGCTATTTTATGAGAAAAACCGGTTTCCATCCGGCACCTGTAGTTTTGGCCCTCATTTTAGGACCGATGGCTGAAAATGGTTTAAAACAATCTTTTGTTTTATCAAAAGGGAATTTACTAGGATATTTTTTGGGTCGCCCAATTTGTATAGTATTAATTATTTTAATTGTATTAGCAATAGCCTCTCCAATGATCTTAAGTAAGCTAGAACAAAAGAGAAAAAGAGAAGTACAAGCACAAGCATAAAATTAAATTAATAAATGGAGGTTTTTTTAAAATGTCTACAGTATTATACTTTGATAAAGTTTTTCCAGCTTTCAAAGATCTATTAGAAACTCATAATTCTGATGGTTTAAAACTTGCTTATTGGTATGAAATGTCTGAAACTGAAAGAGAAGAAGCCTTAAAGGAGGCTGACTATTTTCTGGTTGCAACAACTAAAATTACAAAAGAAATGATTAATAAAGCCTGTAACTTGAAATTGGTACAAAAGACAGGTATCGGTGTTGATAATATTGATCTGGAAGCAGCTAAAGAATTAAATATACCTGTTTGTAATACTCCAGGTGGTAATGCGGCAGGTGTTGCCGAATTAACTATTGGGATGATCTTAAGTTTATATAGAAAGTTAAATATTTTAGATAAAGCTACAAAAGAAGGTCAATGGTTAATGTGGGAATACCGTCCTTCATCCTATGAGATGAATGGTAAAACCCATGGGTTTATTGGTTTTGGAAATATAGGAAGAGAAACTGCAAAACGTTCTCAAGCCTTTGGAACAAATATTATTTATTATGATAAGTTTAGATTACCAGAAGATAAGGAAAAAGAATTAGGAGTATCATATATGGAATTGGATGAAGTCCTAAAAAAATCTGACATCATCAGTTTGCATATTCCCTTGCTTCCCGAAACAAGAGGATTAATTAGTAAAAGAGAACTATCTTTAATGAAGCCTGATGCAATTTTAGTTAATGTATCCCGCGGAAATATTGTTGATGAAGAAGCATTAGCCGAAGCTTTACGAAACAAGAAAATAGCCGGTGCTGGAATTGATGTTTGGGCTAGTGAACCTGTAAGTAAAGAAAATCCTTTATTAAAGTTTGATAATGTTATCGCAACACCCCATATAGGAGCAGGTACTAGAGATACTTTAAACAAAGTACTGGGTTTAGCATTCCAGAATTTTTCTTTAATTGAGAATGGAAAGAAACCCAAATTTGTACTTAACGGAGTTGAATAAGGTTACTATTAGTTTTTAGATAATCTATACAAATTGGTTCAATTAAAAAATATATTTTTCATTAATATTGCTAATAGATTAAAAATTCTTAAAGATGTATGCTAATTTTAAAACTAGAAGGAGTTGAAAAATATGAGATTATCAACAATTAAATTAAATGGAAAAGAAGTTGCATCTGTTGTAACTACTGCAGGCCTTGTTCCTGTAGAAGTAATTAACAAAAAGTTAAACCAAAACTGGTTAACAGATATGTTTTGGCTAATTAAATCTGGTCAATTAGAAGAATTGAATAACTGGTATCGTGCTGGTGGAAAGGAAAAAATAGAAAATCTTGAAGATGATGCTATTCCTAAAGATAAAGCTGACTATGCTCCTCTATATAGACATCCCCGTAAAATATGGGGTATTGGATTAAATTATGTTGATCATGCTGCAGACTTAGCTGAAAAAGCTCCGAATACAGAACCTGCTAGTTTTATGAAACCAGATACTACAATAATTGGACCAGGCGATATTATTAAAATTCCCTTGCAGTCAAATGGTACCACAGCTGAAAGTGAACTAGGTGTAATCTTTGGTAAAGAGTGTAAAGATGTAGAAAAAGTAGACTGGTTAAGTGTTGTTGCTGGTTTTACTACAATTATCGATATGACTGCTGAAGATATTCTTCGTAAAAATCCGAGATACTTAACAAGAGCAAAAAGTTTTGATACTTTCTTTAGTTTTGGTCCTGAGTTAGTAACACCTGATGAAGTTGAAAATGTAATGAATCTAAAAGTAGCTACAGTTATAAATGGAAAAATTCATGCTCAAAACGTTGTATCAAATATGACTTTTCCACCAGACTATTTAGTGTCATTCCATTCAAAAGTTATGACAATGCTTCCTGGTGATATTATATCTACAGGTACTCCAAGGGCAGTTCATATAAGTGACGGAGATGTAGTAGAATGTTGGATTGATGGATTTGAGTCACTTAAAAATCCTGTAAAAGACTTAAAAAAATAGGAGGGATGAATTATGGATTTAGGTTTAAAGGATAAGTCGGTTATAGTTTTAGCATCTAGTGCAGGATTAGGGAAAGCAGCAGCTTTAGAGTTTGCTAAAGAAGAAGCTAATGTAATGTTATTTAGTCCTTTTGAAGATGAATTAAAAGAAGCTCAAGCCGAAATTAAAGAAGCAACAGGTAATGAACCTCTTTATACAGTTGGAGATTTAACTAAATATGAGGATATTAAGAAAGTTGTTAACAATACAGCTGAAAAGTTTGGTACAGTTCATGTATTAGTTAATAACACTGGTGGTCCACCTGCCGGAACTTTTGATAAGTTTGATGATGAGGCATGGCAAAAAGCTTATGAGTTAACTTTATTAAGCTTTATTAGAAGTATCAGAGAGGTTCTTCCTTACATGAAAAAACAGGGTTGGGGAAGAATAGTTAACTATACTTCTTCTTCTGTTAAACGGGTATTAGATAATCTCATTCTATCAAATACTTTCAGGATGGGTGTTTTAGGTTTAAGTAAAACTTTATCTCAAGAATTAGGTCCAGATAACATTTTAATTAATGTAATGGGTCCTGGAAGAATTGGAACTGCAAGAATGGACTACTTAGATAAAGTAAGAGCCGAGAAAGCTGGAATTACTGTTGAAGAAGTTCGTGAAAATACTTGTAAAGGTATACCACTGGGACGTTATGGTCTACCTGAAGAATACGCTAGACTAACTGTTTTCCTTTGCTCAGAAGCTAATACATATATTACAGGTCAAACAATTTTAGTAGATGGTGGTATGGTAAAAGCTTTCTAAAGTAATGATAACCCCCTTATTTATTTTTATATTTTTATAAAGTCTTGCTAGTTATAGTAAGGCTTTATAAATTCTTTTTGAATATTAAGAATTTTTATTATTTTAAATATGTGAGGTGTTAAGTTATGTCAAATGTTGGATTTCGAATTTATACAAAGGTTGAAAGACCATCTAAAGAACTAGTTGAGGCTTTTAAAGGCCTACCGACTCCTAATATAGCTGATAATATGAGTAGATTTTTCTGTGTAGATGCCGCAATTAAGCCAATGAACAGTAAACATTTATTAGGAACTGCTTTAACTGTAAGATCTAGTACTGCAGATAATTTAATGTTCCATAAAGCATTAGATATGGCTGAACCGGGAGATGTAATTGTAGTAGACGTACAAGGTGATATGATTAACTCTGTTGCTGGAGAAATTATGATGCGTTATGCAATGAAGAGAGGAATAGTAGGCTTTTTAATTGATGGTGCAGTAAGAGACTCAGGAGCACTAAAAAATTTAGATTTTGCTGTATATGCAAGAGGAGCTAATCCAAAAGGACCTTATAAAGATGGTCCTGGTGAAATAAATGTACCAGTTTCCTGTGGTGGAGTAGTAGTAAATCCTGGAGATATCATTGTTGGAGATGAAGATGGAGTAGTAGTTATTACTCCTAAGGATGCGCCTGAAGTCTTAGAAAAGGCCAGAGCTACTTTTGCCAAAGAAGCTAGTATTTTTGAAGCTATTGAAGGGGGTACTTTAGATAGAAGTTGGGTAGACAAAGTTTTACAGGAAAAGGGATGTGAAATTATTGACTGATCAAGTCAAATATATTCAAGCCGAACCTTTAAGGGAATATTGTGCAGCTTTGTTTGAAAGTGTAGGAATGCCTAAAGATGATGCTAATATAAATGCCGACAGTTTGGTTGATGCAAACCTTTCAGGGGTAGACTCCCACGGAGTAAGTAGAATGAGTATCTATTTAAAAAGAATTAGAGAGGGAGTTGTTAAACCTAAATGTGAATTAAAAGTATTACGTGATTTCCCAGCTGGTGCTGCATTAGATGCAGGTAATGGTATGGGTGCTGTTGCATCATATAAAGCTATGGAAATCGCTTTAGAAAAGGCGAAAGAAGTAGGAACCGCTTTTGTAACTGTTAATAATTCTAACCATAATGGGACAGCAGCATATTTTACCAAAATGGCTTTAGAGTATGGTATGATCGGTTTTGCAGCTACTAATGGTCCTTCACGGATGGCGCCTTGGGGTGGAAGGGACCCATATTTTGGAACAAATCCTTTTTCAGTAGCTGTACCGGCTGGTAAAGAATTACCTATTATTGTAGATATGGCTACAAGTGTAGTAGCAAGAGGAAAAATAATATTAGCTGCTAAAAATAATCAAGATATTCCCGAGGGTTGGGCTATGAATAAACAAGGTGAAATTACTACAAATGCTCAAGAAGCTTTAGAAGGTACGGTACTTCCATTCGGAGGACCCAAAGGATCAGCTATAGCATTGTTAGTTGATATTCTATCTGGTGTTTTATCAGGAGCTGCATTTGGAACTTATATTAAAGATATGTATGCCAACTTTACGGAACCAACTAATACTGGGCATATTTTTGGGGCAATAAATGTGGATAAATTTATCGATTTAGAAATTTTTAAAGAAAATATTGATCAAATAATTAGAGAAATTAAAGAAAATACACCAGCTAGAGGAGTAGAAGAAGTATTTCTGTCCGGGGAAATTGAATTTAGAAAAAGACAGCAGAGATTAAAAGAAGGTATTCCTGTTAGCTTACCTGTCTTAAAAGAATTAAGAGATGAGGGAGCTCTAGCTAATATAGCTTGGACCTTAGAATAGATAAAAGTTCAGCTAAAGGAGGTCATAAATGAAACCTAAAGTATTTGTAACCAGAAAGATCCCTGAGGTAGGCTTAAAAATGCTGGAGGAATTTGCTAATATTAAAGTTTGGCAAGGTGAATTACCACCTAGTAGAGAGGTTATATTAGAAGAAATTAAAGAAGTTGATGGCATCGTTTCCTTACTTACTGATAAAATTGATGAAGAAGTAATGGATGCTGGAAGAAACTTGAAAGTTATCAGTAATTACGCTGTTGGTTTTGATAATATTGATTTAGATGCTGCAACAGATAAAGGTATATTTGTTACTAATACTCCTGGCGTACTTTCAGAAACTACTGCCGACTTAGCTTTTGCTTTACTAATGGCAACAGCTAGAAAAGTTGTTGTAGCAGATAAATTTACCAGAGAAGGTAATTGGAAGACATGGGAGCCTATGAAGTTCTTAGGTCAAGATATACATGGTGCTCAATTAGGCTTAATTGGATTTGGCAGAATAGGTTACGAAATGGCCAAAAGGGCTAAAGGTTTTGATATGAAAATTAAATATTATGATTTATCTCGTAATGAGATTGCTGAAAAAGAGTTAGGGGTACAATATGCTGATATGGATGAAGTGCTGAGAGAATCAGATTTCATAAGCTTACATGTTCCTTTAACTGAAGGTACAAAACACCTTATTAACAAAGAAAGTCTTAAAAAAATGAAGAAAAATGCTGTATTAATTAATACGGCAAGAGGACCAGTTGTTAAGGAAGATGATTTATATGAAGCTTTAATTAATGGAACTATCTGGGGTGCTGGGTTAGATGTTATGGACCCAGAACCACCTGAAAAAGATAATCCCTTATTTAAATTAGATAATGTAGTTTTATTACCACATATAGCTAGTGCTAGTATAGCTACTAGAAATAAAATGGCTGAGATAGCAGCAGATAATATGCTTGCTGGTCTAAAAGGAAAGGAACCTCCCAATTTAGTTAATAAAAGAGTCCTTAAAAAAGTTTAACTTTAATAAGTTAGTAGTCTCCTTTTTAGAAAACTAAAAAAAAAGGACCAAATAAATTTTAATTTATTTGGTCTCAGCTTGTCGACAAAGTCTGTGTCGGCAAGCTTTTTTAGTATATAATTGGTTATACAAATAAGTACATTATTGAATAGCTACATTCATTACAGGTTGATTTTCCTTTAATGAAGAGGAGTGTTTCAATAATAAAAGTATTTTTAGTTCCATAGCTTCGGAAAAAATTCTTGGATCTCGCTTAGTTATTTTGAATATTTTATCTAAACGATAAAGTAAGGTGTTTCTATGAACAAATAGGATTCTTGCTGTCTCACTTATATTTAGATTACATTCAAAAAATACTTCTAGAGTATATAAAAGTGTACTATCTAAAATACAGTCAAAAGATTTTTCTTTATCCCCGATTATATTTTTCAAGAAATTATCTGCTACTTTTTGGGGAATATTGTTTAATATTAAATCCAAACCAAGCTCATCAAAAAAATAAATGTTCCTTTCTTTTTTAAAATTATTGCCTGTAGATAAAGCTTCACAAGCTTCTTGAAAATTAGTTTTTAAGGAGTAATAAGATTTATTATTTAATGAACCTATTCCAATTACAGATTCTAAACCAAGTTGTTTTTTAATTGTTGTAATGAAGGTTTTACTAATTCTATTAACATTTTTCTTAATTTCGAAATTTTCACTTGTCGGAATAATAGGTACAAAAACTACAAAATTATTACCACCAGTATATGCAGACAAATATTGATCATTACCATTTAATACAAACTTTATGCATTTTAATACCTTTTCTTTTTGAATCTGTACATATTGAAAATCTTGTATGTGTATAACAATAGCAATCCTTGGTTTTTTTAAATCAATACCTAGTAAAGAAGCTCGTTCTCTAAGGGATTGTTCTGTTTCATCCAATTGTTCATAAAGAAGTGTATAGAGAAAATTTTCTAATGCCCTGCTTTCAAGACTAGTTTGCTTTTCCATTAGTGCGGCTTTTATCATCGTTTCAACTGTCATTTTAGTTAATTTACCGTGAATTTTAATCCTGTTTGGATCTCCTGCAATTTCCACCGCACCAATTATTTGATTATTTAATTTTAATGGTAAATTTATCCCTAATTTGGCACCTTCGAATTTATTGATATTTTTTGTGGAAATAATTATTTCTTTTCCTGTTTTAATTGCTTCATAGGCTCCTTGGTTAAATTTATTAAATCTATCATACTCAGTAGTACCAATAATAGAACCATTCCTGTTGCATATAGCAATACTATAACCAATTAGAGAGGATACTATAATTGCAACTTCCTGAGCAATGGGATGTGATAATTGTAACATTAAAAATCACCCTTTGTATTTTTTAATATTACCAGGAACGAGTTCTATTAACTAGCTTTTCCAATGTCGAAACCAATTTCTAATGCTTTAAGATTAGCATCTTCAGTCCCTTTAGGCACTCGTCCTAAAATTGCTTTTTTTAGAGAATCAAATTCGATGATATCAGTTGCACCAACTAATACTCCTAATGCGATTATATTACTAAAAAGATCTTTACCTACCTTTTCGATAGCAAGGGAGGTAATAGGTGCTTCTACTACTTTACAGGAAACTGATGATGTATCTTTAACAAAGGTGCTATTAGAAATGATTATCCCATTGTCTTTTATATTTTCAGTATATTTATTAAAAGCTTCCTGAGTCATTGCTAAAACAATATCAGGTTTATCTATATGTGGAAACGAGATTGGTTCATTATCCATAATAACTTCTGCTTTACATGCACCACCTCTGGCTTCCGGGCCATAGGATTGGGTTTGGACAATTTCTTTATCCTCTATTAAACCAGCTTCAGCTAATATTATTCCAGCTAAGATTACTCCCTGACCACCTGAGCCACTTAAAAGAATTTCTTTCATTGCATCTGCCCTCCCTCTGTTAGGTTATTAATAATTTTTTGATATTCCTCTGTATATTCAGGTAATTGTTTTCGAAAAAGTTCACCAATTAAGTATTTCCCTGCTAGTTTCTCAGGTGGTAACTTTTCCGCTGCTTTTATTGAAATTGCTTTTTCTTTTAAGAGCTTCATCATTGATGGAGCATTACCTAATTTATTTTGACGTCCAAAGGATATAGGACAGGATGAGAGTGCTTCTACTACTGAAAAACCTTTATGTTCAATAGCATTGGCAATTAACTTACTTAATTCCATAGTATGATATGTGGTACCTCTAGCAACATAGGTAGCACCTGCGGCTATAGCTAATTCTGGAATATCAAATGGTTTTTCGATATGTCCATAGGGAGATGTAGTACTTTTTCCTTTAGTAGGAGTAAGAGGAGAATACTGTCCTCCAGTCATACCATAAATATTGTTATTGAAAATAACAGTAGTAATATCAATATTGCGTCGTGCTGCATGAATGAAGTGATTTCCACCAATAGCTGTGCAGTCACCATCACCGGTAATTACTATTACATTTAATTCTGGTCGAGCTAATTTTAGACCAGTAGCGAAAGTTAAAGCACGGCCATGGGCGGTGTGAATAGTATCAAAATCCAAGTATCCTGTTGAACGTGATGAACATCCTATTCCGGAAATAACAGCAGTTTTATTCTGATCTAAACCCAGTTTATCAACAGCTCGTGCTAAAGCTCCTAGGACTATGCCATTTCCACAACCAGGACACCAAATATGAGGAAGTTTATTATTACGAAAATATTTTTTTATAATTTCATTCATTATTAGTACACCCCTTTAGTAACTGTTGATAAAATTTCATCAGGTGTAATTAACTGGCTATCAACCCTTAAAATACCTTCAGTTTTTTCTCGACCTATAGCTTTTATTACTTCGGCGGTTACTTGACCGTAATTCATTTCAGCAACAAATACTTTATGGACATTTTTTGTTTTAGACATAATTAATTCTGTAGGAAATGGCCAGATACTGATTAATCTTAATAGACCTAATTTAATTCCTTGCGCCCGTCCTAGTTTAACAGCTTTTTCTGCAGATCTTGCTGAACATCCGTAAGAAATAATTAAAAATTCTGCGTCATCCGTTTGATATTCACTATATCTAAGAATATCTTTAATGTTGTCTTCTAACTTGGAGTGTAATCTTCTTATTGTTTTATCTGTTACTTCTGGGTTACCAGTCGGGAAACCGGTTTCATCATGAATGAGTCCGGTTACATGAAAACGATAACCTTCTCCAAATGCTGGTAATGGGGGTACTCCATTTGGCCCTGGAGTATATGGTAGTTCACCAGGATTTGGTTTTCTACGGTCTATAATTTTGGGTGGTGTTTTAGGAATAATCAGTTTTTCTCTCATATGACCAACAACTTCATCTAATAAAAATATAACGGGAGTACGATAACGTTCAGCTAAATTAACTGCATCTATCGTTAAAGCATAGGTTTCTTGCACAGAAGAAGGTGATAAAGCAATTACTCCTTTATCTCCATGACTTCCCCAGCGAGCCTGCATAACATCTGCCTGACTAGGAGAAGTAGGCTGACCGGTGCTTGGACCACCTCTTTGTACATTTACAACCACTAAAGGAATTTCCGCTAATGTAGCATAACCAATTAATTCCTGTTTTAGGGAAAAACCAGGCCCACTTGTTGCTGTTATAGCTTTATAACCACCTAAAGAAGCTCCGCATACGGCACCTATGCTTGCTATTTCATCTTCCATTTGGATAAACTTTCCGCCTACTTTAGGTAATTCTTTAGATAGTATTTCTGCAATTTCTGTTGATGGTGTAATAGGGTATCCGGCAAAAAATCTTACACCTGCAGCTAATGCCCCTAAAGCACAGGCCTCATTTCCTTGTACTAAAAAAGCTTGAGACATTGAACATAAACCTCCTTATACTACTTACGAACTGTTATTGCATAATCAGGGCATCTTAACTCACACAAACCACAGCTAATGCAATTTTCTGAATTTTTTACTGTGGCTTTTTGAAGTTTATTTAATGAAAGTACATTTTTAGGACAAAATTCTACACAAATTAAGCAGCCTTTACATAGTTTTTCATTAATAACTACCAAAGAGTCCCCCTCCTTTGTTAAGTGTAATTTTTATAAATTTTTTAAATTATCTATTTTTTAAGATAATACAAATTTAATAATTTCTTAACAAATATAAAACGAGAGGTAGAATTAATTGACGATAGACCAAATACCATTACAAGTAACATATAAAAATTCATAAAAAAAAGAGGGGATATTTCCCCTCAAGTAAAATGGTAATGTTTTATAAACCTAGTAATTCTTTCAGTTGTTTTACATTCGTCCTACTTACAGGTACTTCGGTTTTATTATCATCCATAATTAAAAGATAAGTACTATTAAACCAGGGAACTACTTCTTTGATTTTATAGAGATTGATTATATAATTACGATGGCAACGAAAAAATATATCTGGCTGGAGTCTTTTTTCCAGTTGGGATAGTGTAAAATTACTAAAATAGTTCTTATTATTTGCTTTAATAAATACTGATCTGTTTTTAGCATAAATAATTAATATATCTTCTTGATCTAACATATAAAATTTCCCGTTAATTTCACCACTGATGCGTGTAAATCTGTTTTTTGAAATTGGTATTTGTTTTATAGGATTTATCACATTTTCTCTGTTTTCGAAATATTTTATTGCAGTGTTTAATTCTTCTTTTACATCTTCTTCAGAGAAAGGTTTTAAAAGGTAAGCCTTAGCACCTACTTTTATTGCTTCAACAGCAAATTTATCATAAGCTGTAACGTATATAATATATGGAGTTTTTTCAATATTATTTAGGTGATGACCTAATTTTATTCCATTTAAACCAGGCATATCAATATCCAGAAAAACAATATCCGGTTTTAGTTTACATATATTTTCTAAAGCCCCATCACCGGTTGAACAAGTTGCTACTAATTCCACATCTTTCATCTGTTCTAAAATATATGCCAATTCTAAGCATATATGATTTTCGTCATCGGCAACTAAAATTTTAACAGTCATTATTAGTCCCCCTTAGTCCCTTTTAGTAATTAAGTCAAAGGAATTTTTATTAAGACTTGACTGCCCTCTGAGATATTCTTTAACTCAAAAGTATACTTTTTACCATAAATACTTCTTAAGCGACCATTTATATTACTTAAACCTATACCCATTTTATTATTTTTAAAATTATTTTTAACTGCTTCAATAACTTCATCAGGAAACCCGATACCATTATCTATAACTTTCACTATGAAGTTATTATCTTCAATATATCCTGAAATTTGAATTTTTAATATTCCTTTTTTTGATGTTAAACCATGGTTCATTGAATTTTCCACTAAAGGCTGCAGGGCAAAGGTGGGGAATAACACTTCATAACAATCTTCATCTACATTCATGTCTACTTGTAGTCTTTCACCAAAACGAGCTTTTTGGATAGTTAAATAAAAGTTTACTATTTTAAGTTCTTCTAAAAAAGGGAGAATATCTTCATTTTGTTTTAAAGTTCGTCTAAAAAAAGAAGCTAAATTAACAATCAGTTGTTGAGCTTGTTTGGGATCTGTTCTTATTAAAAGTTTTATTACACTTAATGCGTTGAATAAGAAATGGGGATTTATCTGAGAACGTAAAGCAACATATTCCGCCCTTGCTAATAGCTTGGCTTGTTCATCAAGTTTTGCAGTTTGCAGTTGTAAACTTAGTAAATTGGCAATACCTGTCACCATTTTAATATCGGGAGGATTTATTATATCATTGATTTTGTAAACTTTAAGAAAGCCTAATAACTCTCCATTATAAGTCAAAGGAGCTTCAATTACTGCATCTAAAGGACAATTAGGATTTGGACAACCAATTTCTTCTTTAGAATTAGCAATCAAGACTTTGGAATCTGAATAAAATAATTTCTCATTATTAATGGCCTGATATGTTGCTGAAGTCAAAATGGGTTTTCCGGGCATATGATGATCACTACCCTCTCCTTTAAAAGCTAAAATTTGTTTTTCATCTGTAATAGCAACAGCACTTGCTCCGGTAACATTATAGATTATTTCTGTTATTTCTTTTGCTGTTTTACTATTAAAACCTTTTTTGGAGATAGGCAAAGTTAGCTTAGCTATTTCCAAAGCTTTTTCAGCATAATTAGCACCGATTGAATGCTGGCTGTACTGGATATCTTTGACCAATGAGACAAAAATTCCTACTCCTAAAGCATTGATTATTATTGAACTTACTCCGAACATACTAACAATAACTTCAGCTACTACTCTTGGTTTAGTTAGTAATAAAATTAGTATTTGTAATATTACTTCAGAAGTAAACCCTGCTAAAAAAGCATTAGTAAACCTGGTTCTATCTTGTCCAAATTTTTTATACACAAATCCACCAATCAATCCAGCTATAATATTGGCAATAAAAGCTGGAATTATAGTAATTCCTCCTAGATAATAACGATGAATTCCTCCAATAAATCCTGCAGATACTCCTACCATTGGTCCTGCGATTATTCCTCCAACAACCGGCCCAATTATGCGACCATTTAACATTGCACCATTAAATGTTTCAATACCAAAAAGATTACCTAATATTGAAAGGATGCCAAAAAGAAAAGAGAGAAAAATTTTATCTTTGAGAGTTGGATACATTAAAAATGAACGACGAAAGCTGATATTTTTAGTCAAAGGATATGCAATTAGACAAATTGCGGCAACAATCTTAAGACTATCATAAATTATTGACACTAATCCAAAAATTCCCCTTTTCAGTATTTTTATAATTTTTATTTTAATTCAAATAAGTATTTCTGTAAAATACAAATAAAATATACAAATAAATATTTGGTTATCCTATCTTTTTTAGATAAATAATCCATAGATTTAATTTTCTTAATTTAATATTATAAAACTAACTATTTCTATTTACTTGAAAACAAGCGGTGATAATCTTGCACATTAATTTAAAAAATTTAGAAAAAATAAAAGTATATTTAATGTTAGGCTTTGTATGTTCATTTTTAATAAATTCCTTTATTTTCCACAAAATATTAGAAATTTTGATGGTATTTTTAATTATAGTTATTATTATATTTACTTTACCATTGGTGAGAGGGTTTAATAAGTATTTATCTGTTAGTTTATTTATTATAGGAATATACTTGTTATCGAACAATAAGGCAAATTTACAAGACTGGATGAAAGCATTAATAGAAAATGCAGGCTTAATCAGTCTATTATTGACAGTTCCTTTATTAGGAATAACATTATATTATGATGATTTTCAAACAAATATTGCAAGAATTAGTGAAAAACAC
>JASKKI010000071.1 GCA_030154225.1 Clostridia bacterium
TCTATTCCCAGTTTAGGTTTAGTAATTAAAATTTTGAAAGAACCTGCTAAGGCAGATTTTGATGAATCGGGAGAAATTAGTGCAAATGAAGCGGTTTTCTTGGGTTTTGCTCTGGCTATGGATGCTTTGGGTGCAGGTTTAGGTGCAGCTATGATGGGATTTAGTCCAATTATAACACCTCTTGTAGCAGGAATTTCCAAGTTTTGCCTGGTGGCACTAGGTCTTTATTTAGGTTGTCAATCTTCGACTAGCCACTCTTTGGGAAATTTTGGCTTATTGCCAGGGCTTATTATAATTTTTCTTGGTGCTGTTAAATTTTTTTAGAGGAGTGGGGTGGCTGGATATTCCAGCCACTGACTAATACAATTGAGGTGGTATTTAATATGCTTGTAGTAGGTTTAACAGGTGGAATTGCCAGTGGAAAAAGTACCATTTCCAATTATTTAAAGAGTTTAGGGGCAGTGGTTATTGATGCAGATCTACTAGCCCGGCAAGCAGTAGAACCTGGTGAAAAAGCCTGGCAAAAAATACGGGATTATTTTGGTGTACAAGCCCTAAATGAGGATCGGACCTTGAATCGTAAAAAAATAGCAGAGATAATTTTTGCTAACCCCCGGGAACGGGAAGTATTAAATAAAATTATTCATCCCGAAGTAATTAAAAAAACCAAGGAATTAATTGATAAATATAAACTTGATGAACAAATACCCTTAATAGTTATTGATGCTCCTTTATTAATTGAGGCGGGAATGCAGGAATTAGTAGATGAAGTCTGGGTAATAAATGTGGAACCTGAATTACAAATTAAGCGGGTTATGGCTAGGGATAAGATTTCAGAAGAAGCTGCTATCAAAAGATTAAGCTCTCAAATGCCTACTTTAGAAAAATTGAAATATGCAAACCGGGTAATAAATAATAATCAAAATATAGAGGAAACCTTGCATCAGGTTAAGAAAATCTGGCAGGAAGTTGTAGAAAAAAAGCATGTAAACAAAGGTTGAAACATACAATTCACTAACGAATTAAGTAATTGGGGGTACAGTGTTATTTTTAGATTAGGTTATTTTTTGAAAATTATAATCATTTTTATACTTATAATCGTAGTTATGTTGAGTGTATTGAACAGTGAATGGTTTCTCAAGCTTTTTTACCCGCAGCGCCATAAGGATTTTGTGGAAGAAGCCAGTAAAAAATATGGTATTGATCCCCACCTGATTATGGCCATTATCAAAGTGGAAAGTAAATTTGATGTAAAAGCCCAGTCTGCCAAAGGAGCCCGGGGACTAATGCAGGTCTTACCGGAAACCGGTCAGTGGGTGGCTCAAGAACTAAATTACCGGGATTTTGATGCAGATTTACTTTTTGAACCTAGAGATAATATTAATATCGGTACCTGGTATTTAAAGTATTTAATTAAACAATTTAACGGAAATATTATTGCCGCTATAGCTGCTTATAATGGCGGGGAAACTAATGTTAAGAAATGGATCAATAAAGGTATCTGGTCAGGTAGTTTTAATGATTTAAAAGATATACCTTTTAAGGAAACAAGAAACTACGTTTATAAGGTAATTATGGATTATAAAACTTACCGGGATTTATATGAAAAATAATTTTCTAATAACTTAACAGTCATATTTGGAGTAAATATGAATATTAGTAAGTGGTGTGGCTTTTTTACCAAAAGCACACCACTTTATTTTTGGTTAGAATTTATAAATTTCTAACATAAAATAGCAAAATTAACAAAAAAATAACATAAAAAACGTTAAATCATTTGATATTGGGTAAATATACTTTAACTATACTTTTAAAAGGAGACAGGTTTTATGACTAATAATCATCTTACACCGGAAAATATCTATCTCTTTCATCAAGGAAAATATTTCCACAGTTATCAGATGCTTGGTGCCCATCTTGAGGTTTTAAATGGTCAAGAAGGGGTGAGATTTACCCTTTGGGCTCCCAATGCCAGGGAAGTGTTTGTTGTAGGGGATTTTAACAACTGGCAGAGTAGAACCACCCCTCTGGAAAAGGTAAATAACAGTGGAATTTGGGCCACCTTTGTACCTGGGCTTAAAGAAGGAGAATTATATAAATATGAAATTCATACCTTTAATAACGAAAAAATTTTAAAGGCCGATCCCTATGGTTTTTATTCTGAAAATAGGCCTGGTACTGCCTCCCGGGTTTTTAATTTAAACGGATACCAGTGGCAAGACCAAAAATGGCAAAAAAGTAAAAAGCAAAAAAATATTTACGAAAGTCCAATTTTAATTTATGAAGTTCATTTGGGTTCCTGGCGAAGAAAAGAAAGCGATCAATTTTATTCCTACCGGGAGCTGGCTCATGAATTAGTGGATTATGTTAAGGAAATGGGATATACCCATATAGAATTGCTACCCATAATGGAACACCCTTTTGATGGTTCCTGGGGCTATCAATTAACAGGCTATTATGCAGTAACCAGCCGCTATGGTAACCCCTATGATTTTATGTATTTTGTTGATTGTTGTCATCAGAAAGGAATTGGTGTCATTTTGGATTGGGTTCCGGGACATTTTTGTAAAGACTGTCATGGATTGGCCAATTTTGATGGTACCCCCCTTTTCGAGGGAGAAGAACAATTACAGTGGGGGACCTTAAAGTTTAATTTTGCCAAACCGGAAGTAGTTAGTTTTCTTATTTCCAATGCAGTTTTCTGGTTTGATGTTTTTCATCTTGACGGTTTACGAATCGATGCTGTGGCCTGTATGTTGTACCTGGATTATGGTAATGAAAAAGGTCAATGGCGGGCCAATATCTATGGGGGACGGGAAAATCTAGAAGCTATCGCTTTTATGAAAAAACTTAATGAAGTTATCTTTCACTATTTTCCCCAGGCTTTAATGATTGCTGAAGAATCAACAGATTGGCCAATGGTAACCAGTCCTACTTATGTTGGAGGATTGGGCTACAACTTTAAATGGAATATGGGTTGGATGAATGATATTTTACAATACATGGAAATAGATCCCGTTTACCGTAAATGGCATCACAATCTAATTACCTTTTCTTTAACTTACGCTTTTTCTGAAAACTTTGTCTTACCATTATCCCATGATGAAGTGGTACATGGCAAAAAGTCACTAATTGAGAAAATGCCGGGAGATTACTGGCAGAAGTTTGCAAACCTTAGAGTTTTATTAATGTATATGATGGCCCATCCCGGTAAAAAGCTGCTTTTTATGGGGGGTGAATTTGCACAATTTATTGAATGGCGATTTTATTCAGAATTGGATTGGTTTTTATTAGATTATGAAATGCATAATAAATTTCATCAATTTGTGCAGAAGCTTAATAATTTATACTTGAATGAAAATTCATTTTGGGAACAAGATGACAGCTGGTCGGGTTTTACTTGGATAGACCCAAATAATCACGATCAGAGCATTATAGTTTTTTTACGAATTGCTAAAAATAAAGATTTTTTAATAGTAGTTTTAAACTTTACCCCTGTTGTCTATAAAAATTACCGTATTGGCGTTCCCCAATTAGGCTTTTATAAAGAAGTGTTTAATAGTGATAGGGAGACATTTGGCGGTTCAGGTCAAAATAACATTGACATAGAGCTAAAAGCAGAAAAAAAAAGGTGGCATAATCAACCTTATTCACTGGAAATTACTGTTCCTCCTCTGGCAGGAGTTTTTCTAAAAAAAGTAGATGAAGAAAATTCAAATCTATAAAAGAAGGGAGATCGTTCCATGCTAAAAGATAAAGAAAGTTTCAAAAAAGCCTATTTAGAAAAATTTTTGGAAATGCACGGTAAAGATCTAGAGGAAGGTACCAATCTTGATAAATATAAAGCTTTGGCTGGTTTAATTAGGGATCTAATAAGTCCCTTTCATGTAATAACTAATAAGAGCTATCAGGATGGAAATAAAAAACAGGTTTATTATTTTTCCATCGAATTTTTAATTGGAAAATTATTACGAACATATTTAATTAATTTAGGTATTAAAGAATTAGTTGTAGATGGTTTATCTGACCTGAATATTGATTTTTTCGACCTGGAAAAAGCGGAACCCGATGCGGGACTAGGGAATGGTGGTTTGGGTCGATTAGCAGCCTGTTTTTTGGACTCAATGGCTTCCCTGGGAATACCTGGTCATGGCAATGGAATTCGTTACAAATATGGACTTTTCGAACAAAAAATTGTTGATGGTTATCAGGTTGAACTACCTGATAACTGGTTGAAAAATGGCTATGATTGGGAATTTAGAAAGCCTGACAAATCGGTAGTGGTCAAGTTTAAAGGTAAAGTTAGTGTAAAAACAATCAATGGAAAAACCTATTTTGTTCATGAAGATTTTGAACCTGTACTGGCCGTACCTTATGACATTCCTATTGTAGGTTTTGACAATACAAACATCAATACTTTACGTTTATGGAGTGCAGAAAGTGTGAAACAGGAATTTGATTTACCTTCTTTTAATCGAGGTGAGTATTTAAAAGCCGTAGAGTATAAGTATTCTGTAGAAGCCATTTCCCAAATTCTTTATCCTGATGACAGTAGTAATGAAGGAAAACTTTTACGGTTAAAACAGCAATACTTCTTTGTATCTGCCGGCTTACAAAGTATAGTGCGTAGGTATAAAAAATATAATAATTCATTTAAGGATTTTCCTGAAAAGATTGCTATTCATATTAATGATACCCACCCGGCCCTATGTATACCGGAATTGATGAGGATTTTAATAGATGAAGAGGGATTAGGCTGGGATGAAGCCTGGAATATCACAATAAATACCTGTTCTTTTACCAATCATACTATTTTACCGGAAGCATTAGAAAAATGGCCTGTTGATTTATTTAAATCTCTACTACCGAGAATATATATGATCATTGAAGAAATTAATGAGAGATTTACTAGAAGTCTTTGGGGTAAATATCCAGGAGACTGGGATAAAATCAGTCGCATGGCCATAATTAGTTATGATTATATCCATATGACTCATTTAGCTATTGTAGGTAGCTATTCGGTCAATGGAGTAGCTAAAATCCATACAAAAATCTTAAAAACTGAGGTAATGAAAGATTTTTATGAGACCTATCCTTACAAGTTTAATAATAAGACCAATGGTATTACCCATAGAAGATTTTTGTTAAAAGCCAATCCCGAATTGGCGACCTTAATAACGGAAAGTATTGGTCCGGGTTGGATTAAACAACCTAAAGTACTATTAAATCTATTAAATTTTAGAGATGATGCTGTTTTTCGAGAAAAGATAACTAAAGTCAAACAATACAATAAATCAGTTTTAGCTGACTATATTGACAAGAAATACCAAATTTTCATTGATACTTCTTCAATTTTTGATATTCAAGTAAAAAGAATCCATGGCTATAAAAGGCAGTTACTAAATGTACTACATATCATTGATTTACATAACAGATTGAAAGAAAATCCAAATTTAGATATTCATCCCAGAACTTTCATTTTTGGTGGTAAAGCAGCACCCGGCTATTATTTTGCCAAGTGTATTATTAAGCTAATTAATACCCTGGCCCAAAAAGTAAATAAAGATCCAACGGTAAACGAAAAGATAAAAGTTGTTTTCTTAGAAAATTTTAATGTATCACTGGCGGAAATGATTTATCCGGCAGCTGATGTTAGTGAACAGATTTCTACAGCCAGTAAAGAAGCTTCCGGGACAGGAAACATGAAGTTTATGATGAATGGAGCCATTACAATTGGAACCTTGGATGGAGCAAATATAGAGATCAGAAATGAGATCGGTGATGAAAATATGTTTATATTCGGGCTTACCGCTGACCAGGTCTTAGATTATTATCAAGACGGCCGTTATAATGCCTGGGATGAATACAATAATGACCCGAGAATTAAAAAAATTCTTGAACAATTAAACAATAGTTTATTCCATGAGGAAGCCGGTGAGTTTCGTAGTATTTATGAAGCTTTACTTTATGACAATGATGAGTTTTTTGTACTGAAAGATTTTTCCTTTTATGTTGATGCTCAATCTAGACTAGATGAAAAGTACAGGGATAAAAAAAGGTGGGCGAAAATGGCTATTACTAATATAGCTCATTCCGGCAAATTTTCCAGTGACAGGACCATAAGGGAATATACTAAAGACATCTGGAAGATTAAGCCTATCTTAAAATCGGATTAATAATAAATTAAAAGGAGGGAATTTTTATGTGGAAGAAAAAATGGATTGCTATGTTGTTAGCTGGAGGACAAGGAAGTAGGTTAGGGCTATTAACAAAGAATGTGGCTAAACCGGCAGTACCATTTGGAGCTAAATATAGAATTATCGACTTTAGTTTGAGTAATTGTACTTATTCAGGAATTGATACTGTAGGTGTACTTACCCAATATAAGCCACAGGTACTTAATTCCTATATTGGTATTGGGAGTGCCTGGGATTTAGATTATACCAATGGAGGGGTTTTTATCTTACAACCTTTTATGAGTGAAAAAGGTGGCAACTGGTATAAAGGTACGGCTAGCGCTATCTACGAGAATATTGATTTTGTTAATCAGTATGACCCTGATTATGTGTTGGTTATATCAGGTGACCACATTTATAGAATGGATTATTCCCTAATGCTTAATTATCATAAAGTCCAAAAAGCCGATGCTACGATAGCTGTTATCCAGGTACCCTGGGAAGAAGCCAGCCGTTTCGGAATAATGGATACTGATGCTAATGGTAAAATAACTGAGTTTGTAGAAAAACCCGCTAAACCTAAAAGTAACCTGGCTTCCATGGGAATTTATATCTTTAACTGGCCGACACTACGCAGGTTTTTAGAAGAAGATAACCAAGATCCATATTCTGATAATGATTTTGGCAAAAACATCATTCCCAAAATGCTAAATAAAGGTAGAAAACTTTTTGCCTACAAATTTAAAGGTTATTGGAAAGATGTAGGAACCATTGAAAGTTATTATGCTGCTAATATGGATTTATTAAATGAAAAGCCGGAATTAGATTTATTTGATGAATCCTTTAAAGTTTATTCCAATAATTCAATATTACCTCCCCATTATTTAGGACCAAAAGCTAAGGTGACAAACTCTTTAATCCCCGACGGGTGTATGGTTTTAGGGGAAGTAGAAAATAGTGTATTATTTTCAGGAGTATTTGTAGGGGAAGGTACAAAGATAAAGGATTCCATAATTTTACCCCATGTGAAAATAGGGCCCTATTCTATTGTTTACAAGGCTATTATAGGTGAAAATACCATAATTAGTAATGAAAGTCGCATTGGCTGTAAAGAAAATGGTAAATTACTGGAAAGTAATAGTATAACTGTAATTGGTGATAACCTAGTATTAGCAAAAAATACTATAGTAGAAAACGGAAAATCTGTTGAAAAGTGGTTGGAAAAAACAATTTAATTTAAAGGAGAACCTCGTGCTATAAACAGTAATAATCTTTGAAAAGAAAACTACTGTCTAAGGAGGAGCGAAAATTATGAAGGTACTTTTTACCGCTTCCGAAGCTGTTCCTTTTGTTAAGACCGGAGGATTAGGTGATGTTGTGGGTTCTTTACCTCAAGCTTTAAATGATAAAAATGTAGATGTGCGGGTTATGATTCCTAAATATGGGGACATACCAGAGGAATATAAGCAGAAAATGTCTTTTAAAAAAAGTTTTACCGTAAGGGTAGGTTGGCGTGAACAATATTGTGGTATTGAGGAACTAAATTATGAAGGAGTTACTTTTTATTTTATCGATAATGAATATTATTTTAAAAGGCCCGGCCTTTATGGGTTTTATGATGAAGCGGAGCGATATGCTTATTTCTGCCGGGCAGTTTTAGAAAGTCTCCTCCACCTAGATTACAAACCACATATTATTCACTGTCATGATTGGCATACCGGAATGATAAGTGTATTATTAAAGGAATTTTATCAAGGTGATGATTTATTTAAAAACATTAAAACTATTTTTACTATCCACAATCTTAAATACCAGGGGATTTTCCCCAAGGAGATATTAGGGGATTTACTAGGATTAAAGAATGATTACTTTACAACTGATAAGCTGGAATTTTACGGGCAGGTAAATTTTCTGAAAAGCGGCTTGGTTTTTTCCGATGTTATTACAACTGTCAGTCCGACCTATGCCGAAGAAATAAAAACAGATTATTATGGTGAAAAACTAAATGAAATTCTTAAAATTAGGGAAAAAGATCTATCAGGAATTTTAAACGGAATAGATTACAAAAAATATAATCCCCTAACAGATCCCCATCTTTTTTTTAATTTTCGGAGCTCTTTAATTACTAAAAGAAAAAATAAGGAAAAGCTGCAGGAATATTTAGATCTTCCTCAACAAGAAGTACCTATTTTAGCTATTGTTTCCCGCTTGGTAAAACAAAAAGGGATTGATTTACTAGAATGTATTTTTGAAGAACTTTTAAATATGGATATTCAAATGGTTGTTCTCGGTACCGGAGAGAAAAAATATGAAGACTGTTTTCAATACTGGGCAAAGAAATATCCAGAAAAATTAGCAGTAAAAATAACTTTTGATGAATCATTAGCCCATAAAATTTATGGAGGAGCAGATATCTACCTTATGCCCTCTCTTTTTGAACCTTGTGGTTTGAGTCAATTGATAGCTTTACGCTATGGTTGTATTCCTATTGTTCGAGAAACCGGTGGTCTTAATGATACCGTGTTATCTTATAATGAAGCTACCGGGGAAGGTAATGGCTTCAGTTTTACTAATTACAATGCCCATGACTTTTTGTACACCATCCAGAGAGCTTTAAGGTTTTATAAAGATGAAAAAGTCTGGATTAAAATTTTCAAAAATGCTTTAAAGGGTGATTACAGTTGGGAAAAATCGGCTGAAGAATATAAAAAAATTTATAAAAGTTTATTGGGAAATGTAGATTAAAATTACAGGCAGGTGTTTTTATGAAGGATTTACTTTTTCATGATTCCCACCAATTATTTTATCGTAATCCTTTTGGTGCTGTTTTATGTGGTCATAAAATTATCTTAAGGTTAAAAGTATATTCTAATAGTAAGAATATAGATTGTTATTTAAGATTATGGGAAAATTCCACCGGGGAGACTTTAATTAAAATGGAAAAGACTAATGAAAGACATCAGGATCCCCGAGGAATTTTTTTTGAAGGCGAAATTTTTACTCCCCAGGAGCCTTGTATTTTATGGTATTTCTTTGTAGTGAGAAAAGATGGTAATACATATTATTACGGAAATAATTCCAAAGAACTAGGGGGTATAGGAGAAACTTGGAGTAAACAACCTCCTAGCTACCAGATTACAGTGTATAAAGAGAGTAAAATTCCCCCATGGTTTAAAAACGGAATTATGTATCAAATCTTTGTAGATCGTTTTTTTAATGGTCTGGAAGATAAAAAAATTTTAAATCCGAAGAAAAAAAGTCTTATCCACGGAGATTGGTATGATACCCCCCTTTACATCAAAGATAGTGAAAACCGCATTAGGCGTTGGGATTTTTTTGGAGGTAATTTACTTGGCATTATAAAAAAACTACCTTATTTAAAAGAATTAGGTATTACCATTATCTATTTAAACCCCATATTCGAAGCGGCCAGTAATCATAAATATGATACAGGAAATTATAAAAAAATTGATCCAATGTTTGGTGATAATGAAACTTTTCAGGAACTGGCGATTAAAGCCCGTGAGTATGGAATTAGTATTATCCTGGATGGAGTATTTAGTCATACGGGTAGTGATAGCATCTATTTTAATAAATATGGAAACTATTCTGATTTGGGAGCCTACCAATCAGATAAATCTCCTTATTACAACTGGTATCACTTCAATAAAGAGTCTGCAGGGTATTTATGCTGGTGGGGTATAGATGACCTTCCCAATGTTAATGAATTAGAGCCTTCTTACCAGGATTTTATTTTTAAAGACAAAGATAGTGTTGTAAAATACTGGATGAAAATGGGGGCAAGAGGTTGGAGGCTAGATGTAGCTGATGAGCTACCAGCTGAATTTATAAAAGAACTGCGGAATGCTGTAAAAGAAACTGATCCTAATTCTATATTGATTGGTGAAGTCTGGGAGGATGCTTCCAATAAAATCAGCTATGGTCAATTACGCCAATATCTTTTGGGTGAAGAACTGGATTCTGTAACCAATTACCCTTTCCGCAGGATATTATTAAGTTATATATTAGGAAGTATCGATGGTTCTGAGGCCGGTAGCGAGCTTCTACAACTATTTGAAAATTATCCTCCTCAAAATTTTTACTGTACTATGAACCTAATCGGTAGCCATGATGTTCCTAGAGTTTTAACTCTTTTAGGTGAAGCTCCCGAAGAACACCAGTTATCTGATGGGGAAAAAGAAGAATACAGGTTAAATGAAGAACAAAGAAAACTGGGAATTAAACGATTAAAACTACTATCTTTAATTCAGATGACCTTTCCGGGAATTCCTTGTGTTTATTATGGTGATGAAGTTGGTATGGAAGGATACTCTGACCCTTATAACCGAGGGCCTTATCCCTGGGGTAGAGAAGACCAAGATATATTGGCTTGGTATAAAAAGATTATTAGGTTGCGAAAACAATATTCTGTATTTACCGATGGTAATTGGTATCCCCTTAACGTTGAAGGTGATTTATTTGGTTTTCAAAGGGAAAATCGGCAAGAAACAGCTATAAATATTTTTAATAGGAATAAAGAAAAGGAAATAACTTTTCAACTTGATACTATTACCCGGAAAAAGGGGATTTTTAGAGATATACTTAATGATAAAATATTGAAGGAAAATTTTACAATTACCTTACAGCCCTTAGAAGGAATGATATTGTTAGTGCAAAATGGATAATTATTCCTAGACAAGCTATACTATGATTAGAAGAACAACTTCCGTGTATTTAATTAACAGTCATCTACTTAGAGAAATTTTATTAAAATTTCTGTGAAAACAAAAGGAGGAAATGGGATTGAATAACCAAAGACTCTGGGAAAGATATAAAAAGTATCTTTATCATAATTCAAAGTTCGGCTTTACATTAGATATAAGCCGGATGAATTTTCCCAGGGATTATTTTACCCAAATGGAAGAGAAGATACAAAGGGCTTACCAAGCTATGGAAAAGCTGGAAAAAGGGGTTATTGCTAATCCTGATGAAAATAGAATGGTTGGCCATTATTGGCTGAGGGCTCCAGAATTGGCTTTTGATAAAGAGATTAAAACGGAGATTGAAAATTCCCTTAGAAAAATAAAAGAATTTACTCATAAAGTTCATTCCGGTGAAATATTATCTGAGAAACAAGAATTATTTAAAAATGTACTGATTATAGGAATTGGTGGTTCCAGTTTGGGGCCCCAGTTGGCCGCCGATGCTTTAGGAAAAAAGGATCATCGGATGACAATTTACTTTCTAGATAATACAGATCCTGATGGAATGGATCGAGTTTTCAATCTGATAAACCGAGAATTGGATGAAACACTGGTCATTGTTATTTCTAAAAGTGGTGGAACAATTGAAACCAGAAACGGCATGCTGGAAGTAAAACAAAGGTACTCAGCTCAAGGGTTGGATTTTTCAAGGCATGTAGTGTGCATAACCCAATATGATAGCAAATTGGATAAAATAGCCAAAAGTCAAGGATGGCTGGAACGTTTTCCTCTCTGGGATTGGGTTGGCGGACGTACTTCTATCACTTCACCGGTGGGATTGTTACCCTGTGCTCTTCAGGGTATAGATATTGATGCTTTTTTAGAAGGAAGCCGCCGTTGTGATGAAATCACCCGACAGGAAGAGACATTAGCAAACCCGGCAGCAATGCTAGCTTTAATGTGGTACTTTTCCACAGAGATAAAAGGTAGCAGGCAAATGGTTATTCTACCTTATAAAGACCGTTTGCAATTATTTAGCAAGTATTTACAGCAATTGATTATGGAATCCTTAGGTAAAGAGAAAGATCTGGACAATAAGACTGTAAACCAGGGGATAACCGTTTTTGGTAATAAAGGTTCAACAGATCAACATTCTTATGTACAGCAGCTTTTAGATGGTCCAGGAGACTTTTTCGTAACATTTATTGAGGTTCTAAAAGATAGAGAAAATATTTCCCCGGAAGTGGAAGATGGAGTTACCAGTGGAGATTATCTACATGCATTTTTTCTGGGTACTCGGAGGGCATTAACAGAAAAAGACAGGGAATCTATTACAATTACAATTGAAAAAATAGAACCTTTTACTTTAGGATTTTTGATTGCCCTTTTTGAAAGGGCTGTAGGATTATATGCGTCACTAGTAAATATTAATGCTTACCACCAGCCTGCTGTAGAAGCAGGTAAAAAAGCTGCTGCTAAAGCAATAAATATACATAAAAAAATATTGTATTTTTTAAGCCGAGAGAAAGGGAAAGGATTTACAGCACAGGAAATTGCCCAATACATCGGAGAGGAAGGAGAAATAGAAACAGTTTTTAAAATTTTGATGCATTTAAGCAGTAATTTAGATCACGGAGTAACAAGGGAAACTACCGAAGATATATTCACTGCCAGATTTTATATTTCTTGATTTAGTTTAGTAATTTTTAACCTGCACAGCAGGTTTTTTCTTTAATTCCAAGAAAATCAACCTTAGTTTTCAGTAGGGTTGATTTGTTCTAAAATTTCACCTATTTTTAAAGGAAGGTGACTTGTTTTATAGAAAAGGATAATGAATAATTCATAATTTTGAAAGGTATTTATGCAAAAAATAGCGAATAAACATATATTTTATCTTTTCTTTATGTCACTTGTTATTTTGAGGAGGAAAATGTAAATGCCTGAAAAAAAGATTTTGTCATTAGAACAAGTTAACGCTTTAAAAATAGAAGAGGGGCGGGTTTTATATTCTGCAAGCCATGATGAAATAATTAACGGGGCTACTACCGATGTGTATTTTGTTAAAACCCACGAAATATTAAAGGCCATGGGTAAAGAGAATACCCAGGTAATTGCCGAAATTTTTCCTCGCAAATCCGGTGTATTTTGCGGGTTACCCGAAGTTTTAAATTTGCTTAAGGATAGTAAAGTAGAAGTTTGGTCTTTGCCTGAAGGTGCTCAATTTGAAAGAAAAGAAGTAATTATGCGTATTAAAGGAAGTTATGGTGAGTTTGGAATATATGAGACTGCTATTTTAGGGATTTTGGCCAGTTCTTGTGGTTGGTCAACTGCAGCAAAAGAGGTAAAAGAAGCCGCCCAGGATAGCTTGGCTCTAGTTTTTGGGGCTAGACATGTCCACCCCGCTGTGGCTCCGGTAATGGAACGTTCAGCCATAATTGGTGGTATAGATGGTGCTAGTTGTATTCTTGGTGCAAAACTAGCGGGTAAGGAACCTAAAGGTACAGTGCCCCATGCAGTTTTTTTAATTGTAGGGGATACAGTGGAAGTAGCTAAACTTTATGATAAAGTGATGCCCCCTGATGCTTTGCGTTTAGTTCTGGTAGATACATTTAAAGACGAAGCTGAAGAAACTTTACGGGTTGCCGAAGCTTTGGGGGAAAAGTTACAGGGGATAAGACTAGATACTCCTAGTGAGCGGGGAGGTGTTACACCTGAATTGGTTAAAGAGATAAGGGCTCGATTAGATATGGCTGGTTTTAATCATGTCCAGATATTTGTTTCAGGTGGTTTAAATCCAGAAAAAATAAAAATATTAAAAGAAGCTGGTGCCAATGCTTTTGGTGTGGGAAGTTATATATCCAGTGCTCCGGCAATTGATATGACCATGGATTTAAAGGAAATAGAGGGTAAACCTGTTGCTAAAAGGGGTAGAATTCCGGGGATTACCAGGAACGAAAGGTTGGAAAAGGTTAAATGAGTAATAAAACAAAGTGGGTTATAGTAATAGCGGTAGTTATAGGTATTTTAACAGGTACCGTAACAGGAAGTGTATTAAGGGGTGAGCCTGTTAACTGGAAGGCAGTATCTTTTAATATGGTTCTTGCTTTTGGTGGTTTTTATCTGCTCTTATTTTTAAGAAAAGATATAAAGCAGGAGGAAAAGGATGCCCATACAAAAAGGAAAAAAATAAAAAAAAATAATATTAAACAATCTCAAAAAACAAGTGCTAAATGGTATAAGTCTATAAGTTTTTGGTTTATAATCTTTCTCGGTTTTGTGATAATTAGATTTGTTTCTTTCCTGATTTTTGAAGGTCAAATAAGAACTGATGATATATGGTTAAGATTACTAGTAATATCTTTAGGTACTCTAGTTGCCTGGTGGTACGTGAGTAAGAGGGATTAGAAAATAAATCCTGGGTTCATTGTAAAATTAAATGCAACAGGTAAAATGCATGTAAAAAAATAAACAACCATAGTGAGAAATCATGTATGATTTAGGTGTCTACTCCAAACAT
>JASKKI010000072.1 GCA_030154225.1 Clostridia bacterium
AGTAGATTTTGAGTCCGGTGCGTCTGCCAATTCCGCCACTTCGGCATATTATTGACAAAGGTTAGTATAGCACGGCCAACTAACTTTGTCAATAATGCTGTTTCCATTGACGGTGTCAACTTTTTGTAGAATATTTTTTTGAAGACCGCCCTATTTGTGTTTACAGTTTAAGAGATCCATGTTGCATATCCTTTAAACATTTGAACATTGGTATCACTTTTCCACGCCCTAATATTGTAACATTATTAAACTGTTCATGGGTTTTAACGAAGTTATTGCTGACCTTTGAGGCAATATTTTTCCTGTTAGTGATACCAGCGACTTTGAATTTAATAGGGAATCGGCTTTGGAGAGTATCCCAGAGCCGTTCTACACGTCTTTTAGCCTGGGTAGGACGTGCAGGGATAAGTGTAATGCCTAATTCTTTCATAGCTCGTCCAAATTGGGTATCATTAACTACTTTACCTGCTAATTGTTCTTCGATAGAAATCTTATCAGCCTTTGGAGAACGGAAAATAGAATGTCTATCAGCATATATACCCGGAATACCATGATTAAGAAGAATTTGTCTGGTAGCTTCAAAATAACATTGCAAGCATTCATTTTTAGTAAGATATAGGCCAACGATTTTACCGGTAGCATCATCAATAGCACCATGGAGAGTAAAGCTTTCTTCATAGTGACATTTTATAAGAATAATTACACGGTGACATTATCACAGAATAAACATAAATTGCTTAAAAACCTAATGAAAAGATGGCAGTAATCTGATATAATTCTAGATGATACAAATTGTCAAAATAAGGGTGGGTAATTTAATTATGAGCAGTATTTGCCCGGTTTCCGACAGTAATAGCGTGCATTGTAACCAATATCAGGCCAAGCCTTTCTTAAAATGGGCCGGGGGAAAGACCCAATTGGTTGATGAATTCAACCTGAGATTGCCCAAATCTATCATCGCCACTCGCACTATTGAAAGGTACGTTGAACCTTTTGTCGGTGGTGGGGCAATGTTCTTTTTTTTTTGAAAAGAAATTATGTGGTTAAAAAAGCTTTTTTATTTGATATAAACCGTGAATTAATAATAGGGTATAAAGCCATTCAGAATGACCCGGAAGAGCTAATTAACCAGTTGAATAATATCGAAAAAAACTATTTGAGCATGGAAGAAGAACAACGAAAAGAATATTACTATAAAGTCCGAGAAAAATATAATCAAAAAATCAAAAGTTTTGATTACGATAACTATAATGAAGAATGGGTTGGAAGAGCAGCATTCTTAATTTTTTTAAATAAGACATGTTTCAATGGTTTGTTTCGCCAAAACCAAAAGGGTGAATTTAACGTTCCGTTTGGAAGATATAAAAATCCAAAGATATGTGATTCTAATAATATCTTGGAAGTCCATAAAGCTTTTGAAGATACGGAAATATTGTGCGGTGACTTTACTGAAGCACAAGATTTTATCGATAAACATACCTTCGTATATTTTGATCCACCATACCGCCCCTTGAATAGCACTTCAAGTTTTACAAGCTACGATAAGGAAGGGTTTAATGATAAGGATCAAGAAAGACTAGCTCAATTTTTCAAGAAATTGCACAAAACGGGTGCTTATCTCATGTTAAGCAACTCTGACCCTAAAAACTATAACGAAAACGACGACTTTTTTGAAAAACTGTATAAGCATAAGGATTTTACTATAGAGCGAGTAACTGCGAAAAGGTATATAAATTGTGACAGCTCAAAAAGAGGGGATATAAACGAGCTCATTATTAGAAACTATTGATTTGGGGGAGAACTATGAACCTACAACTTTACCAAAGCGTTCTGGGTTTAAATACTCTTGAGGAAACAATCGAAGTATTTCATAATACTATAATTGATACTAATAGAGGTTATAAGTTTTTTGTAAATTGGGATAAAGTCAAGAGCAAGTCGAGAAGTATAAGGTTGAATTTAACATCTTGAATAGTCTAATTGGAAGTCGAAACTTTGATGAAGAGTTAAAAAACCTCTTAAAAAAACTATCCTGCAATCCTTCCAGTCGTACCCATCCTGCTAGCCATTAGAGAGCCAAAACTGAAGGTAATTAAAGATTTTTTAGACGGAAATAATGATATTGTTGAATATGAATTCAGAAAACGAGATCTGTCTGAACAAGAAATCCAAAGTTTTATTGAGTTTTTCTCAAAGACGGGTCTTAGGAGATTTTTTGAGGAACTATCAACTAAGAGTATTCAGGATTATGTAACCGGTGTCGAAGTTGGAATGGATACTCATGCAAGAAAAAATAGAAGTGGAGATGCTATGGAATTAGCATTAAAACCAATCATAGAACAGATAAACTCCAAGTATGGAAATAAATTTACAATACTATTTCAGAAGAAGTTCGAGTATCTTGAAAAAACAACAGTGTTGATTTAGTTCTTACTCACCCTCCTTATGCTAATATAATTGAGTATTCCAAAGGTGAGATTGAAGGCGATCTGTCTATCATTGATTGCTTTTCTGGCATCAACTAATCTCTGGGTTCTCTCTTTATCTACTATTTCTTCAATGCTAAGATCGGTAATTTTACATACCTTGTCAAACTTCTCTTGATGGGAAATAATATTGAATATATCAATATAAAAAGAATCTATCTGATAATATTATTTAACGAGGTGAAAGACATGTGTACATTACTCTTTGCATATAAGGTCCACCCCAAATATGACTTTGTTTTTTTAGGAAATAGAGATGAATTTAAAAGTCGACCTTTTATTGGAGCTCATTTTTGGGAATCTCATCCTAATGTGTTAGGTGGAATTGATTTGGAAAAGGGCGGGACATGGGCGGGAATTACAAAAGAAGGTCGCATTGCTTTTTTAACGAATTATCGTGATCCTTCTCTTCAAAGAGATTCCACTCTTTCAAGAGGCTATTTAACACGTGATTTTTTAGTTAATTCTGTTTCCCCAAAAAAATACTTACAAGAAATCCAGCTACAACAAACCGCTTACAATCCTTTTAATTTAGTGGTGGGTACCTTAAATGATCTGTGGTTTTACTCTAATGTTGAAAATCAAATTCGTCCTATTCAGCCAGGGATCTATGGCTTAAGTAATGCTTTACTAGACACTTCGTGGTTTAAGGTAAACAAGGCAAAACGCCGCCTAGCTCATCTCTTAAATACAGATTTTTCAGTAGATCAACTCTTTGATATATTAGATGATACTGAGGTGCCACCAGATGTAGATTTACCTCAGACAGGGGTTCCTCTTGAAACCGAGCGTATGCTATCGACTATTCATATTGATACCCCTACCTATGGAACCCTCATTAAAACAATAATTCTTGTTACTTCGCAGCGAAAGGTCTGTTTTTACGAAAAACTTTTTAGTAATGAGGAGCACTGGCAACTTACTACCTACACGTTCGATTGTGATGTGAATAATAAATAACTTGATTTTTCTTACCGATACTACTATTAATCATAAAGATATTAATTCTTATTAGAAATATAGAAGTAGTTGTTCCTTTGTGATTACGAGGGGATGATCAAACCAGCCTGTTCTAATTCCTTTAATTGTTGGCTCAACATTTTATGAGATATGCTAGGCATGTACTTTCTAATCTCATTAAAACGCAATATACCATTATTACCAAGATGCCATAGAATAAGGGGTTTCCACTTTCCACCGCAAATATCTATGGTTAAATTTATGATGCATAAATATTCTTTACCATTTAGTTGGATTTTTTATCGTTAAACATTTTGGCAAGATATACTTGCTGCAAAGGTCCTTGGTGCTGACTTTGTCTATATGGGAAAACGTTTTATTGCCACTTCTGAAAGTTCTGCCAGTAAAGAATACCAAAACATGTTAATTAATCAACCCTAGAGGATCTTATTTATACAGATGCATTCACCGGAGTTTATGCTAATTATCTAATTCCTAGTATCATAAATGCTGGACTGGATCCAGACAATTTAACAAAAAAAGAATCTTTAGATTTTTTAGATACAAATACATCTGGAGCAAAGGCATGGAAGGATATCTGGTCTGCGGGCCAGGGTGTGGGTATGATTAAGTCGGAATATTTTATTGACGAAGAATGGTATAGCACGGCTTAATACCTTTGTCAATTATTACACTGATAGAATTTTGGTTTCAAAGTTTTTTTAAATTGAGAAATTACAATCTTAAAAACTATTTATTAAATTTTGACTTGATTTATTTTGTCGAATAAGATAAGATAATGTACAAATAGTGAACATTAAATCAAAAAAAATAAATATTGTTCGGAAATAAACGACTTGTATATGTTTGGAAATATGGTCCAAATGTCTCTACCGGGTAACCGTAAATTACCTGACTACTGGTTGTTTATATTGAAATTTAGTAGTCAAAACTGATTGCCAGATTTTAGTAGCTATTTAATAGCTGTTAGTTTGCTATTGAAAATTTTATTAATTTTTTTGATTAATGTTTTATTTTTTCAATATAAACTCCCAGATTTTTTATTTGGGAGTTTTTTTGCTTTTTTGGTTATGGAGAAATTTAAGGGGGGCTATGAAAAAAATGGGTTTAATGGGTAAATTTTTTAATTAGAAATTTACAAATATAATTAAAATTTTTTACTAGATATTAGAGAAGGGAAGAGAACAAATGGAAATTCTAAAAGATTTATTAGCTGCATTAAGTGTTATACTTAACGGACTACCTCAAGGACTTCTAGCTTTATCCTTCGGATTTGCTTCAGTACCTACTGCATTGGCATTTATTATAGGAGCTGTGGGTAATTTGGCTGTTGGATCGGTGGCTCCAATATCTTTTCAGGCCGAAACAATTACCTTAGCTGGAACTATGGGAAAAAATATGCAAGAACGGCTTTCGATGATTTTTTATGGTGCAGGTATTATGGCACTTATAGGGTTATTTGGTTTACTAGAGACTATCATTGATTTTATTGGCCCAGTAATAACAAATGGTATGATGGCAGGTGTAGGCATAATGCTTACAAAGGTTGCAATCGATATGTCTAGAAAAAACAAAATAGTTGGATTACCTTCAATAGCAATTGGTTTTTTGGTATATATGTATACCAAGGATTTAGTTTATACTATTGCCGTTTCTGTTGTGCTTTCAAGTTTAGTATCGATAATTCTTAAGAAAGAAACGGAAATAAATATTGTAGGACGAGAAAAATTTATTTTGCAGAAATTTGTAATAAATCCTGATGTTGTTAGAGGAGCAATGGCTATGGTATGCCTTAATATTGGAGCCAATATTGCTTTTGGTAATATTACTGGAAAAATAGCCCAAACAGATGTGAATGTTGATCATTTAGCAGTTATTAGTAGTCTTGCCGATATGGCGTCTTCTTTATTTGGTGGTGGTCCAGTTGAGTCTATTATCTCAGCTACAGGAAGTGCTCCAAATCCTGTCTTATCTGGGGTTATGATGATGGGAATAATGGCAATTATTCTATTAAGTGGATTGTTGCCTAAACTTGGTAAATATATTCCGAGTGAATCAATCGCAGGGTTTTTATTTGTGTTGGGTGCTATTGTTACAGTTCCTGTTAATGCCACTATGGCTTTAAGTGGTGGAGGAATGCCTTCTGATTCGATAGTTGGGGGAGTAACAATGACTATTACTGCTATTACAGATCCTTTTCTAGGTATGTTGGCAGGTTTAGTTGTAAAACTTTTTGCAGGGATTTTTGGTCTATAAAAAAGAAGAATTGTAGAGAGCGGGGGGCTACTTGTGAATAAAACTTATACATTAAATGTTGCTGGTGTTACCAGAGAATTACCAATAATCCAAATTAGTGATAGCTTATGTATAGCAAGCTTTGTTATTTTAGGAGATACTGAATTGGTATGTGCCGCTGCTCCAGAGCTTGTAATAAAACTACCTTCGGTAGATATATTGGTGACAGCAGAAGCAAAGGGTATTCCTTTAGTATTCGAAATTTCAAAACTATTAAATATGAAAAAATATATAGTTGCTAGAAAAAGTATAAAACCTTATATGGATTGTCCTATTGTAAATGAGGTCGAATCCATAACAACCCAGAAAAAACAGCTATTATGTCTCGATAAAAAAGATGCAGATGATATTAAAGGCAAAAGAGTAGCAATTATTGATGACGTTATAAGTACTGGAGATTCTATTCAAGCTGTTGAAGACCTTGTAAAAAAGGCTGGAGGACAAGTTGTAGCAAAGGCTGCTATCTTAGCTGAAGGGTCAGCTAGTGAAAGAGATGATATAATATATCTAGAAGAACTTCCATTATTTCCTCTTAAATAGCTTGAAAAATTGAAATAGCAGGGGTAAAAAGATAAGGGTAATAAAAATTTAAGCCGTTCCGTTAAAAGGTTGTTAAGAATAGTATAATTATTATTAATAATGAAAATGGTTTACTAATGCAAGCAGGCTCTAGCCTGCTTATTTTTTTCATTGAAAATCTACAGTCTGGGAGCCTTTATGAAGAAAAAATTAGGACATTAGAGAATCCCTGGCAGCTTAATTTTTCTCAGAGGCATATTAAAATACCTGGGATTTGTCAATCTGATTTCGCTGATAACACAAACTTCATCAGTATGGGTAAACAAGCTGAAGGTTTGGGGATGGATTCTACTGCAGATCCTACATAATTCCGTTTAAAAAGAGCAAAATAATAAATTCTAAACATATAGTTTTTACCCGGTTCAGAGAATTTTAAACAATAAAGTGAGGGTTTTAGCCCTCACTACTTACTTCATTTTCTTTTGTTGTTTTTGAGTTTTTTGCATTCCTTTTTCTTGCATTAATTCTTCAGAAGCTTCTTGGACATAGTTTTGTTGTGTTTGGGCCATGTTGTTTTGCTTCATACCTTTTTGTGGTTGGTTTTGTTTTTTCATTGTCTTAAATCCCCCCTTTCATTTATTATAATTTCCGCTTTTTAGTCTTATATCCCTAATATCCTGAAAATTTTCTTTATGATAAAATTAATTAATAGTAATATTTATGGAAGTGAGTAAAGATGGAACGTAAGATAATCCATGTAGATATGGATGCATTTTATGCGGCTGTTGAACAAAGGGATAATCCAAAATTACGGGGTAAACCGGTTATCGTTGGTGGAAAAGCCCAATCCCGCGGTGTAGTTTCAACGGCATCCTATGAAGCAAGAAAATATGGAGTTTATTCGGCTATGCCTTTGATTGAGGCTTACCGGCGCTGTCCTCAGGGGATATTTATTGCACCTGATCATAAAAAATACAGCAAAGTTTCCTACGAAATTATGGAAATTTTTAATCATTATACACCATTAGTAGAAGCATTATCATTAGACGAGGCCTTTTTAGATGTCACCGGTTCCCAAAAACTTTTTGGTGATTGTGAGAAAATTGCCCAGGAGATAAAAAATAGAATTAAATTAGAATTAGATTTAACAGCCTCTATTGGTATTGCACCTAATAAATTCCTGGCAAAACTGGCATCGGATTTAGAAAAACCTGATGGTCTTGTTGTTATTAACCCGGAAGATATAAAGAAGAAAATATGGCCGCTATCTGTCAAAAAACTTTGGGGGATAGGTGGGAAATCAGCTCAAAAACTCCTGGAACTAAATATAAAAACCATTGGACAGTTGGCCCAAACCAATCCCAGTGTATTAACAAAAATTCTGGGTAGTTGGGGAAGAGAGGTACATTTGCTGGCCAATGGAATTGATCACCGGCCTGTAGTACCGGAACGGGAAGCACATTCTATTGGTCATGAAACCACTTTTAGTGAAGATATTATTAATAAAGATTTTCTGACCAGAGTATTGCTTGATTTAGCACAGGATGTAGGTTGGCGGCTACGCAGGGCAGGGCTTAAAGGCAAGACGATAACTTTAAAGATGCGCTACCATGATTTCAAGACAATAACCCGTAGCCATACATTAACAGAAGAAATTAACGGGGATGACTTAATATATAAGGAAGCAGTTAAGCTTTTGAATACAAACTTTTCCGGGGAAAAGAGTTTAAGGCTAATTGGGATTACAGTTTCTGGTTTGGTTAAAGAAGACCAGATCCAGAGACAATTTTCATTATTTACAGAAAAAGAGGACAAGTCTGAAGAACTTTACCAAGCTTTGGACAAAATCAACAGTAAATATGGAAGGAAAACGGTAACAAGAGCAAGGCTGATTAAAAAAGAAAACAAAAAAAATACAACTTTTTAGGGAACTTTATCTAATTAAAGTTCGTCTATGAAGTACTGGTTGAAAGGGGGACACCAGTTGATGTTCTTAGAAGAAGAATTGATTACGCGTAGTCAAAATGGGGACATAAATGCTTTTGAAGAATTGGTAGCCAGGTATGAGCGCAAAGTATATGCTATTGCTTACCGGTTTATGGGCAATCAAGAAGATGCCAGTGATTTGGCCCAGGAAGCTTTTCTGAAAGCCTACCAATCAATTAAAAATTTTAGGCAGGAAGCATCTTTTTCAACTTGGATTTGCCGCATTATTTCTAATGTTTGCCGGGATGAACTTAGAAAATTGAAGAGAAAAAATCAGACTTCTCTGGATGAAGAAGTCTGGCTTGCTGAAGGGGCAGTTACCAAACAAATAAAAGATACTGGGCTGACACCGGAACAGGTTTATGAGCATAAGGAATTAAAAGGATATCTGCAAAGTTTAATTAATAATCTCAATACCGAGTACCGGATGGTGGTAATATTAAGAGATATCCAGGGCTATAGTTATGTAGAAATTGCCGAAATGCTAGACTGTTCTTTAGGAACAGTGAAATCCAGGCTCAATAGGGCTCGGAAGGCTTTGCGGGAGCAAATAACCTTGGATGATGGACGAAAGGGGGGGAGGGAATGAGAAACTGTAATGAATTTCAGGAAATGTTATCTTTATATGTTGATGATTGTCTAGAACCTGATGAGAAGGGAAAGCTGGAAGATCATTTGGAAAAGTGTTCTCAGTGTCAACAAGAATTAAAAGCATTACAGGAAATGGTTAACATGTTTAACAGCTTACAAGATGAAGAACTCATTCCCCCTGCTAGTTTTAGACGACATTTACGTCAGAAACTGGAGAAGGAACAAAAGTTTTCACAAGTTAGCTTTTTTGATAAATTTTTAAGATCTGTTAATAAATCTTCTTTTAAGCTCTGGATGCCTTTAGCGGCAGCAGCATTGTTACTATTGATTATTGTACCTGTTTTTATTAATGGTATTGGTCCCATGGGAGCTCAAAGTGCTAAAAAACAAGCCAAAATGGAAAGCGCTCCGGCGGGATATGGTGGTTTTGCGGCTGTACCTGAGGGTAGGAATTTTGTAGGACCTGAAGCTAAAATGAAAGAACCTGATAAGGGAGCTCCTGATATGTACAAAATGAGTATTGCTGAACAGGAATCCCGGTTTATAGCTAGCGATACTGCAGTAATTGAAAGGAAAATAATTAAAACAGGTCATCTAAACCTGGAGGTAGATAGTTATAAAGATACTACAACTCAAATTAATAATATGGTTCAGGAAATGCGGGGTTATGTAGTAAGTGAAAATACCCATATTTATGACCAGGAACGAAAGTTATTAGCCGGTAGTATGGCTTTACGTATCCCACATGAGAGATTTGAGGAAGCTTTGAATCGACTGGAAAAAATGGGTAATGCCAATAATCGGACAGTAGATAGTCAAGATGTTACCGAAGAATATGTTGATGTAGAAAGTCGCTTGCGGGCTATGCGCTTAAAGGAAGAAAGACTACTTGCCATTCTTAATAAATCCGGCAGCTTAGGTGACATTTTAGCCGTGGAAAATGAATTAGCCCGGACCAGGGCTGACCTGGAAGCATTGGAAGGACGCTTAAGATACCTTAATAATCGTACAGAATTATCTACTATAAACGTTACTATCAAGGAAACTCTTACACCTGTAAAACAAATTAAAACCACAGGTTTACAGGGGATAATCATTAGAACCCAGGAAGCCTTTATCAAGAGTATTAATTCTATTATAATCGGAACAGGTAATTTAATAGTTTACCTGGGAGCATATATTCCCTTTGTACTTTTAGGGCTTTTGGCTCTTGTTATCCTATGGGTAGTTTTCCAAAGCCTTTTCAAAAAATATAAAAAGTCCAATTAACAAATTTGGTGTGCAGGAAACTTTTCTTGCACACCGAATTTCGTTTTTATGGTAAAATACCACAGAACGTTATTGTATATAATAAAATTAGTTGTTGGTAATTGGGAGTGGGAGAATGAAAAAAGAAAAATTTGTTATTATTGATGGTAACAGTTTAGCCAACAGAGCTTTTTATGCGATTCCTTTACTCAGTAATAGTAAAGGGATAATTACCAATGCTGCTTATGGCTTTACTAATATGTTGATGAAGATTTTTGCCGATGAAAAACCTGATTATTTGGCTGTCGCCTTCGATAAAGGAAGGGTTGTTTTTCGTCATGAGGAATTTGTCCAGTATAAAGCTCATAGAAAAGGTATGCCTGATGAATTAAGACCGCAGATGGATTTAATTAAAGACATCTTGCAAGCAATGAATGTAGCTATTTATGAACAAGAAGGTTATGAAGCCGATGATCTCATCGGGACAATGGTAAAATGGGCAGAAGAACATAACTGGGAAAACCTTATTGTTACCGGAGACCGAGATGCCCTACAACTGGTTTCTGAAAAAACCAGGGTATTATTAACAAGAAAGGGTATCAGTGAAATGGAAGTTTTTGATTTACAGGCTATAAAGGATAAGTATAGTCTAACTCCGGAACAAATAATTGATTTAAAAGGTTTAATGGGTGATGCTTCAGATAATATTCCAGGAGTTCCCGGAGTAGGGGAGAAGACTGCACTAAAATTACTGGCGCAATATGGTAGTATTGAAAATATATTCAACAATTTAGACGACTTTCAAGGAAAAAAACTGGGTGAAAAATTAAAGGAAAATAAAGACCAGGCTTTAATAAGTAAGAAATTGGCTACTATCTACTGCTGTGTAGATATGAAGCTAACCAGTGAAGACCTGAAAGTACAAAAACCTAACTATGAGGAATTAATAAAGATTTATGAAGAATTAGAATTTAAAAACCTTTTAAAAAATATACTTTCCGAGGAAAAGGCTCCCAGTAAGGTGTTGGAAACAGAAGGAGAAGTTATTAGCAATCCTCAAAAGTTAAAAAAAGTCCTATCTAATAATGAAATTAATGAATTAACCTTTTTTTTACACCATGATTCTACCGATGCCTATAGAGGTAAGGTTTTAAAGATTGGTTTATTTATTAATGGTAAAGGATACCTAGTTAATTGTGAAAATGATTTTAAAGACTATGCCCTGGTTTTAAAACCATACCTGGAAAATGAAGATATAGTGAAAAAAACCTATGATGCCAAAATGGCCTATATCTTCTTTTTACGAGAAAAAGTAAAAATTAAAGGATTAAAGTGGGATGTTTTGTTGGGTAGTTATCTTTTAAACCCTTCTCAAAATGACTTGACTTTAGCTACTTTATTATATGAGTACTTACAAAAAGTGCTGGATGAAAATGAACCGGCTAGAACCTTTGGTTCCTTACGGGGAGTATATCAGCTAACCGGTTTAATTGAGGATAGGCTTGTCGCTGATAATTTGCTGGAACTTTACTTAAATGTTGAATTACCTTTAGCCAAAGTTCTAGCCTTTATGGAATTACAGGGTGTTAAATTAGATAGGGAACAACTACTCATCATGGGCAAGGATTTGGAACTTAGAATTGATGAGCTGACAAATAAAATTTATGGATTGGCCGGGGAAGAATTTAATATTAATTCACCCAAACAATTGGGTGTTATTCTTTTCGAGAAGTTAGGCCTACCTACTATCAAGAAAACGAAAACAGGATATTCAACAAATGCCGAAGTTTTAGAAACTTTAGCTGAAGAGCATGAAATAGTCAAGGAGATCCTTAATTACCGTCAATTAGTTAAATTAAAAACTACTTATGTTGATGGTTTATTAAATATTATTAATCCAAAAACAAAGAAAGTGCATACTTCTTTTAACCAAACCATAACAGCGACAGGGAGATTAAGTAGTACCGAGCCCAATCTGCAAAATATACCAATAAGATTAGAAGAAGGTAGAAAAATTCGTAAGGTTTTTGTACCATCTAAAGATGGATATATCTTATTAACTGCTGACTATTCTCAAATAGAATTAAGAATTTTAGCCCATATCGCCCAGGATAAAGTACTGATTGAAGCCTTTAAAGAAGGTCAGGATATTCATGCCAGAACTGCATCGGAAGTATTTGGTGTACCTATGGACAAAGTAACTAAAAATATGCGTAGACATGCTAAAGCTGTAAATTTTGGTATCGTCTATGGTCTTAGTGATTTTGGTTTGGCTAGAGATTTAGGTATTACCCGCAAAGAAGCCAAGATTTATATTGATAATTACTTTAAGCGTTATTCGGGAGTGAAAAGATGGATTGAAAAGATTATTGCCGAGGCACGGGAACAGGGTTTTGTTACTACTTTATTAGGACGCAGGCGGTATCTCAACGACATTTTAAGTAAAAATTATAATTTAAGAAGTTTTGCTGAACGAACTGCTATGAATACACCTATTCAGGGTAGTGCCGCCGATATCATTAAAATAGCTATGGTTAGAATCCATGAAAAAATAGGTAAAAATAAATTTGCTGCCCGAATGATTTTACAAGTTCATGATGAATTAGTATTTGAAGTACCACCCCAGGAAATATCTAGGTTAATTCCATTGGTAAGAGAAACTATGGAAACTGCATATTCTCTAGATGTCCCTTTAAAAGTTGATATGCAAGTTGGTTTTAACTGGTATGACTTAGAGACAATATAAGAGGTGAACTAAATGCCTGAATTACCAGAGGTCGAAACGGTCCGCAGGTCATTGGAACCCAAACTCCTAGGGAAAATAATAACCGGTATTGAGGTTAATTTACCGAAATTGATCAAAATTCCCCAGGGAGATGAACGGATGTTTAAAGAAATTTTAATTGGTAGTAAGTTTAATGAGATTAAACGGCGTGGTAAATATTTGCTTTTTTATATGGATAATAGTTGGGTGCTAGTTATTCACCTGCGAATGACAGGACGTTTATTATATGTTCATGGTAATACAACAGTTGAAAAACACACCCATTTTATTTTCTATTTGGATGATGGGAATGAATTAAGATTCCATGATATTCGCCAATTCGGCTTACTTTATCTTGTTCCCCAAAATGGACTAGGGGCAATTTCAGGTTTAAAAAAATTGGGACCTGAACCTTTAAGTACTGAGTTTACTCTGGAGTGCTTAAAAGAAGCCGTTAAAGGTAAAAAACAAAAAGTAAAAATATTTTTGTTGGACCAGAGTTGTATAGCAGGAATAGGAAATATTTATGCTGATGAGATACTCTTTCAGGCTGGTATTCATCCCAGTGAAACGGTGGATAAACTAACGGTAGAAAAGTTAAAAGCACTTTGGGAAGCCATTAGGGATAGATTAAGGGCAGGAGTTGAGCATCGAGGTACATCTATTAAAAATTATGTAGACGGGTTTGGTGAAGTAGGTAGTTTCCAGTATCAACTAAAGGTCTATGGAAAAGCTGGTCAACCCTGTTTTAACTGTGGAAAAGAAATTGAACGAACCAAGGTAGGGGGAAGAAGTACAGCCTACTGTCCCTATTGTCAACGAAAAAGTGAGTAGTAAAGGTTAAGTTCTACAGTACCTACAGTTAAAAAATCTGCACAGTTTTTATGTTCCCTCCATATAGTATGATTAGCTTTACTGTTTCAACTAAGGAGGGGAAAGCCTTGATTTGGGCTACAATAATTTTTGCAATTGCATTGAGTTTGGATGGATTTGGTGTTGGAATATCATATGGTATGCGTAAGATCAAAATCCCGTTTAAGTCTCTTATAGTAATTTGTATTTCATCTGCTTCTGCTCTGGCAGTTTCAATGCTGGCCGGAAACCTGATTGCTAATTTTTTATCAACCGAAATAGCGGAAATGCTGGGCGGTATAGCATTATTATTGGTGGGTGGATGGCTTTTAGTACAAGCCTGGGTGCAAAGACTCAAACCAAAGAACGATTTACA
>JASKKI010000073.1 GCA_030154225.1 Clostridia bacterium
TACGGCCTGCTGCAAAACAATCACTGACATGCCTTTAGCAATACCTAATTTTTCACTCATAAGTATAGTATTGCCATTTTCCTTTAATTCGACTATTTCACCTATTTCACCAACTTTGAGTTTAGCTAGACTTATTACCTTTGACATTGCTCTCCCCTCTTTTCATTACCAAAAGCTATAAAAAAATATACCCAATAGATAACCAATTGAGTATAAAAATTATAACATAAATTCATCTAGAAAAATATATGTATTATTTGATAAAGTGTGTTAACTAACAAGCGATGGTTTGAAAATTTTTGTGGTTGTGAAGGTATTTTCTTTCTCAATGTCGTATAACTTTAATATTATTATAAAAATTTTATATAGTTATATCTAAAGCTAAGTATTAAACCTAAAGGAGAGTGGGTTTATGAACTTGGAATATTTAAAAACTTTCTATATTACCGTGAAATCTAATAGTATTTCTAAAGCAGCAAAATTATTACACATGTCGCAACCCGGGGTTAGCATCCAGCTTCAAGCTTTAGAAAAAGAACTTAATGTTAAGCTTTTAAAAAGAAGTAATAAAGGAGTAGAATTAACAGAAGCTGGTGAAATTGTTTACGATTACGCAGTTTCTATACTTTCTATTCAGGAGAATGTGGAAAGACAACTTGATGCTTTTAAAAGACAAAAAACTGAATTAGTTGTGAGCTCATGCACAACTGTCGGTTCTTATGCTTTGCCGTGCACCCTTTATCTTTTCAAAGAAAAATTTCCCCAGGTTAATGTTTTACTTGATATAACTAATTCTCAAAATGTAGTAAATAATATCCTGAATGGTATTTCCAAAATAGGATTAATCGAAGGGAACTTAATTAACCAGGAAGTAATTCAGACCAAAATAACCAGTGATAACTTAAAACTTGTTGCATCACCAAAAAAATTTAAAATGGATAGGGTTACTATAGAGGAATTTCTTAAACTCCCCTTAATTTTACGGGAAGAAGGTTCAGGAACCAGAGAAGTTATAATTTCAACTCTAGAAAAGCATGGTATAAGTTTAAACCAAGCTAATATTATTATGGAGTTAATCTCTACTGAAGCAATTAAGTCAGCAGTTATTGCCGGTAAGGGTATTTCTATCTTATCCCAATTAGCAATAAAAAAGGAACTAGCAACCGAAACCTTAAAAGAAATAAAGCTAGCTGACCTTATATTCGAAGCAGATTATCATATTATCCATGAAAAAGAGAATAGTCTTAAAGGTGTAGAAAAAGATTTCTTTCAATTTATAATGTCCTCTCAAAGGGGTTTTTGTTAATCTACATGCTTCATATAAACAATCCAAGCTGACTTCAGCCATTTTTTAACCCTCACTATAGCAAAATATTATGTTTATCATCATAACATTAACCCTCCAACCAGTGTGTGAACAGCCTACCCATGGTTATGATCTTATGGAAGAACTTACTTTATTTGGAATGGATAATGACCCAGGAGCTCTTTACAGGACCTTAAGAAGATTAGAAAACGAACAAATGGTAACATCTTCATGGGACACATCCGGTACTGGTCCCGCTAAAAGGCTTTATGAACTTTCACCCGCAGGAGAGGAACTATTGACAGCCTGGATAACCAATCTAACCAATACTAAAGAAACCATTTCTAAATTCATAGAAATATATAACCATTTAATGGAGGAGTAATAATGTTTACATTTTTTCTATATTCTACAGCTATATCGTTTTTAGTTTATTCCTTTTATAAGGATAAAAAGAAAACCAAACAGGCTCTAAAAAAAGGATATAAATCTTTTACTAATATATTGCCTGAGTTTTTAACCGTACTTCTACTTATTGGACTAGTACTTTCCTTGTTAAACCCCCAAAATATTTCAAAATTAATTGGTTCTTCCTCAGGGATACTAGGAATTTTAATTGCCAGTATAGTGGGGGCTATTACTTTAATTCCCGGGTTCATCGCCTTTCCACTGGCAAAAGCTTTACTTGATTATGGTGCTGCACTGGTACCAATAGCTGCCTTTGTATCAAGTCTGATGATGGTGGGGGTAGTTACTATACCATTAGAAATAAAATACTTTGGTAAAAAGCTTACATATACCCGTAATGGATTAGCTTTTGTTTTTTCTATTTTAATTGCTTTATTAATGGGGGTAATGCCATGGGTAGTATAAGAAGATATAAATGGGTAATTTTACTTGGATTTTTATTATTAATTTCATATATTATCAAACCTGATTTTGGGTTAAAAGCAGTAAATTTAACCTGGTATAATTTTAAACAAATGCTTAGTGTTTTACCTCCCATTTTTATAATTCTAGGTTTACTGGATGTTTGGGTTCCCAAAGAAACTATGATCAGGCTTATGGGTAAAGGTTCAGGTCTAAGGGGAGGAACATTAGCCTTTTTGATGGGAGCAGCAGCAGCAGGCCCTTTATACGCAGCTTTTCCCGTTGCACAAATGCTTTTAATTAAAGAGGCTTCTCTTATCAACATATTTATCTTTATTGGAGCCTGGTCTACAACCAAAATTCCCATGTTTCTATTCGAGACCTCAGCTTTAGGAATGGGTTTTTCTTTATCAAGGTTGTTACTTAATATTCCAATTATCATTATCATTGCTATTTTAACCCTAAAAATTTGCTCACCCCGGGAACAACTTGCTATTTACGAAAATGCTAAAAACCTATAAATTCTCAAAACAAATTATCGAAAAGATGTACTATTACAGGAGTTTTAAATTATTAAAAAACGTAACCCAACAGGTTACGCTTTTTTAATGCTAGTTTTCCATCTCTTCTATTTGGTCTTCTACTTCTTTGGTGGCAGCTAAAATAAATAATTCATGAAGTTTACCCTTTTCCCCTGCTTTTTTAAATATTTCATCATTTATTACCTGGCCGGGAAGAATAATAGCATTTCCTTCATCATCATATAGTGTCTTGCTAACGGTTTTACCCTTTATTTCGTTCAATAACTGTTCACCAAACTCATCCTGCTTCTTATTTTGAATATTGGCCAATTTTTCTTGCCATTTTTCTTTGATGTGATTTAACTTTTCTATTTGTTTTTGGGTAACACTTTGTGCTTCCGTCCATAATTCTTTAGCTTCACCTTCTACTTTACCAGCCTGTTCCTTGATCTTAAAAGTCCATTCTTCACTAATCTTTTTAGCTTTACTGATAGCTTGCTGCCAAGCATTTTTCGCCGAAATTTTACTAGTTTCAATTTCTTCCACAATATTTTCCTTGGTTTCTTGCAGTTTTTCCTTGGATTCATCATAAACTTCTTGAGCATCTTCTTTTACCTCGATAAAGGTAGAAACTACAGATTCTTCATATTCATGATTATCTAATTCTTCTAAACCGGTTTCATCAACTTCGGCAGCTGCAATAAGGACATCTTTGCCAATTCTAGATACTTTTTCCCCTTTCAACAAGGCCTTACCCCTTAAAGTATCTTGGACAATTCCCTCGGTGAGAATATATTCTGTTATTACACCACTACTTTTTTCAAAAGTAAAGCTATCTACCTTTCCGAGCATGGTACCAGTTATGGTAATCACAGGCATATTAATTATATCCTTCTCTTCCACCCCTTTAGCAGTAGCTTCAGGGTCAAAATCCTCTTTTATAGTAACACTATGGGTACCAAAGGATTGAATGCCTGAAAATGGTATGAAATTTCGCCCACTGAGAATACCCTTTAGTTTAACATAAACTCCAATAACCTTTTTCTCTACCGGATTTATAACAACAGATTGTATTTTGCCAATAAATGAACCATCCTTTAAATTAACTACTTCTTTACCCAATAAACTTTGGACACGGGTAGTATTATCACTCATTTTAATTCCCCCTTATCTTTTTAAAACTATATACCCTATTATTACTTCCTTAAAACATGCTTCCGGGTTGTTAATATAACTATTCTTTTAATAAAAAAATATTAAAGTTTATGCCAAAAATTATCCGTCTTTTTTCTTATATAATCCGTAACATAATCATCCTCAAGTGCATCTAATAAGGTATCTATCAGGGAGTTATTATCATTTGAAGAATTTAAAATACTTTTTGTCCATTTATAACCCCTGTTATAAGAAGAAACTAGTAAACATATATTACAATTTATAAAAAAGGAAGAAAAAGATGTTTTTTATTTTTCTTCCATTTCTGCTTTTTGTTTTTTTCTGTATAAAATGGCTGAAATTATGATACTAAATTCATAGAGAACTATCATTGGTAACGCTAGAAACAACTGGGCAATAACGTCCGGACCTGGTGAAAGTACCGCCGCTATTACAAACATAATTAAAATAACATAACGCCTATTTTTTCTTAAATATTGAGGCGTGACAAAACCCATTTTAGTTAAAAAATAAGTTATTATCGGTATTTCAAAAACTATTCCAAAAGGAAGTAAAAAAGAGATAACAAAAGATACATATTTACTTACCGAGATCATGGGAGTTAAGCCACCACTAAAATTAATAAGTAATATCCTTAATCCCAACCCCAAGACAAATATATAACCAAAAACTATTCCCCCGGCAAATAGAACTATCCCGAAAAAGAAAAGTGGAAAAAACATCTTTTTCTCATGACTATATAATGCAGGAAGTATAAAAGATAGTATTTGCCAGATCACAATTGGACTGGCTAATATAATTCCTGCAAAAAAAGCCACTTTTAATTGGGTAAAAAATCCTTCCGTTACTCCCAAAAAAACTAACTCTTGTCCCAGTTTTTTAAGGGGCCCCACAACAATTTCCATTATTCTGTCCAATAAAAATCCATAACTAACAACAGTACCTACTAAGATAGCAATAAAAGATTTTATTAATACTTTCCTTAATTCCTCTAAATGTTCTGTTAATGGAGCTGTTTTTTCACTCATTTTCTTCACCCTGATCCTAATTTATTCATTTATTCATTGTTTATTATATCATATAAAAATAAACATATTATCCAGTTTGAATATATAAAATTCATTTAATAAATTTTTTATCATAAAATAATTTCATTTGATAATAATAAAGTAAAAAGGAGAATTTAATTTATGCTTAATTTGTTGAACTTACTGGGCCCCCAAGAAGCCTTCTTATTAGCATTAATAATTATGCTTTTTATTGATTTAGATAAAATATTTGGCAAAAATCCCACATCTTAATAAAAAAACAACTAGCAGGTGACTAATTATTAGTGGTTTGTAAATTTACTTGCATAGCTTTAATAAATATATTAGTTAATCACAACCTGACAGTTTTTTAGCATTTTAAATTTAATGAAATAATTAAATATTAATAGTATAAGCAGGAATTTTAAGTTTTTTTGGCGTATATGAAACTATAATTTTTCACAAGTGTTAACTAATTTTGCGGAGGTTTTTTATAGTGGAGAAAATAGCCTTAATAACAGACAGTTCCTGTGATTTACCCCAAGAAATATTAAAAAGTTATAATATTCATGTCTTGCCCTTACACATTATTTTTAGTGATGGCGATTATCGAGATGGGATAGATATAACTTCTGAAGAATTTTATGAAAGATTAAAAAGTGAGGTACCTTCCACTTCCATGCCGTCTGTTGGTGAAACATGGGAGCTTTTTCAAAATCTTAAAATGGAAGGTTATACCCATATTTTAGCTATTCTTCTTTCAAGTGGTTTAAGCGGGACTTTAGCCATGGTGGAAAGCCTGAAAACTAAAGTTTTTGAACTTGGAATTAATTTAAGCATAATTAATTCTAAAGCATTATCACTGGGATTGGGTTTTTTAGTTATGCAAGCAGGAGAACTTATCAAGAAAAATACCCCTTTACCAGATATTATTGAAAAAATTGAAGAACTGGTTAAAGAAACTAAAGTATTTTTTGTCTTAAAAACCCTGGAATATTTAAGAAAGGGTGGGAGAATTGGCCTAGTTGAAGGTGCAATTGGAGATATACTTGATATTAAACCTATTATTTCAATAAATGAAGAAGGTATATATTATTCGGTAGCCAAATGCAGGGGAAGAATCAGATCTCTTAAAAAAATTATTGAAATTGCTAAAGTGGCCATAGGAAATCGTAAAGTTTATTTAGGTGTTTTGCATGGCTCTGCTCCTGAAGATGCTGAATATGTAATGGAAAAGCTAAAAGAGGAAAAAATAAATATTGCGCAAAGCTATATCGCGCAAACTACTGCGTCCATGGCAGTACATACCGGCCCTGGTTTAATTGGTATCACCTTTTGTCCTGCATAAAAAATAATCTCCACCTTTTACAGGTGGGATTATTTTTATTCGTTAAGATCTTTTCTCTCTGCTGTCACCATATAGATAACATTCTCACCAAGATTAGTAGCATGATCAGCAATCCGTTCTAAATACCTGCTTACAAACATTAAATGTGTTCCCTGATTAATATTTCTTGGATTTTCAAACATATAAGTCAATAGTTCTCGAATTATTTGAGCATGTAGACTATCAACAATATCATCTTTCGCAGCCAGAGTTTCCGCTAATTTAACATCTTCATTAATATATGCATCTAAAGCTTCTCGCAACATATTTTGGGTAATTTCAGCCATCCTGGGAATATCAATCAAAGGTTTAATTAATGGTTCATTACCTATTCTTAATGTTGTTTTGGCTATATCTACAGCATTATCACCTATTCTTTCTAGATCCGTAATTATTTTAAAACCAGCTGCAATCCTTCTTAAGTCTTTAGCCATTGGCTGTTGGGTTGCTATTAATTTAAGTATCTTTTCTTCGATTTCTAGTTCAAGGGAATCAATAATATCATCTTGGTCCACTACTTTCCGGGCTAATTCTAAATCCTGTTTGGCAAGTGATGTTACTGCCAGATTAATCTGTTCCTCAACTAAACTACCCATTTTTAATATTTCTTTTTCCAGTTCATCAAGAGCATTTTGATAATTATACCTGGTCAATTTAACAACCCCCTTTTTTTATCCAAATCTACCTGTAATATAATCCTCTGTTCGTTGGTCACATGGTTTAGTAAATATATATTCTGTTTGACCATATTCTATAAGTTCCCCATTTAAGAAAAATGCTGTTATATCAGATATTCTTGCTGCTTGTTGCATGTTATGGGTGACTATGACAATGGTGTATTGTTCTTTTAACTGCTGAACCAATTCTTCGATTCTTAAGGTAGATATGGGATCTAAAGCTGATGTAGGTTCATCCATAAGTAATACATCAGGTTTCATAGCCAAACTTCTAGCAATACATAGCCTTTGCTGTTGTCCACCGGATAAAGCTAAGGCAGACTCATTTAATCTATCTTTTACTTCATCCCATAATGCAACATTTTTTAAACTTTGTTCAACAAGTTGATCTAACTGGCTTTTATTTCTTATTCCATGTCTTTTAGGTCCATAAATAACATTTTCATATATTGATTTGGGAAACGGGTTGGGTTTTTGAAATACCATACCTACCCGTTTTCTTAATTCTACAACATCTATCTCATTTTTTAGAATACTTTTTCCATCTAGGATGATTTTTCCATGTACCCTGGTACCATCTATAAGATCATTCATCCTATTTAGGGTTCTGATAAAAGTTGATTTACCACAACCTGAAGGTCCAATTAAAGCAGTTATTTTTTTAGGTTCAATTTCCAGGTTAATATTGTGTAAGGCCTGGAAGTCACCATAAAAGAAATCAAGATTTTCCACTTTTATATATGAAGCCATAGAATAGCCCTCCTAATAAATTGCTCATATTCTTTTCTGGTATTTATTTCTGAGAATTATGGCAACAGCATTAGCTGATAATAGTAAAATTAACAAAACTATAATACCTGCAGCGGCAATGTTTTGAAATTCTGACTGGGGTCTGGAGGTCCAGTTGAAAATTTGTATTGGTAAAGTAGTAAAATAATCCATTGGCCCTTTGGGAAGAAAGGCTACATAACCAAAAGCTCCAACCATAATTAAAGGTGCTGCTTCACCAATTGCCCTGGATAAGGCTAAAATTGTACCTGTTAAAATACCAGGTAAAGCAAATGGTAGAACAACTCCTGTAATTGTCTGCCATTTACTCATCCCCAGGGCATATGAACCTTCTTTTAGACTATTAGGTACACTTTTTAATGCTTCTTGAGAAGCAACGATAATAACGGGTAATATTAATAATGTTAAAGTTAGGGAAGCAGATAAAATACTTCTTTCAAAGTTAAATAATTTAACAAAAACAGCCAAACCAAGCATACCATAGACAATAGAAGGTACACCTGCCAAATTAGATATATTTATTTGTAATAATCTATTATACCAGCTTTTCTTGGAATATTCTTCTAAGTATATAGCTGTTCCCACTCCCAAGGGAAAGGAAAATAGTGCGGTAAAGGATATGACCCAGATAGTCCCTACTAAAGCCGATTTAATTCCGGCCTTTTTAGGAAACCTGGAAGGAAAATTAGTAATAAAATCCCAGTCTAACCAACCCAATCCTTTAATTAGAATTTGAGCTATTAATACAATAAGAAACATTATACCTATTAATGTTGATAAAAAAAGTAAACCGTGAAAAACGGTATTTGTAATATTTCTTCTCTTAATATTATTAATTCCTTCCGGACTCATTAATAAGCCTCCCCTACTTTTTTAACTATTAATTTGGCAATAATATTCATTATAAAGGTTATTATAAAAAGTACAGCACCTACAGCAAATACTGTCTTATACATAATAGTTCCATGTTGGATATCTCCTAAAGCAACATTTACCATATAACCGGTCATAGTTTGTACACTTTCAAACGGATTAAATGTTAATTTAGGACTGGCACCAGCAGCGATGGCAACTACCATTGTTTCTCCTATTGCCCGTGATACTGCTAAAACAAAGGCAGATACTATACCGGAAATTGATGCAGGTACCACAATTTTGGTAGCCACTTCAAACTTAGTTGAACCCAGGGCATATGCACCATTTCTGATAGAATCGGGAATTGCCATCATAGCATCTTCACTTAATGAGGCTACCATTGGTAAGATCATAATCCCCAGAGCAATGCTAGCACTGGCGGCATTAAAAACCTCTGTACCCGGGTATATCTTTTGTAATACCGGGGTAATAAAGGTCAAAGCAAAATAACCATAAACAACAGAGGGTATTCCTGCTAATATTTCCAACATTGGTTTTATGATCTTGCGGGCCCTGCTGGGGGCGTATTCACTCAAATAAATTGCAGTTGCCAGCCCCAGAGGCAGGGAAATAATACTTGAACAAACAGCAATTAACATTGTCCCGGTAACCAAAGGTAAAATACCAAAGTGTCTTGGTTCCAATAACGGTGCCCATATCTTACCTGTTAAAAATTCAACTATGGAAACTTCTTGAAGGAAGACTAATGCTTCTTTAAATAAAGTAATAACTATTCCAATTGTTGTTAGTATGGAAATCAGTGCAAATAACTGTAAAATTCTTTTTATTACTAATTCTTTTCTATCGATATAACCTAGTTTTTTATTAATTCTATCCATAATTCTCCTCCCTTTAAACAGCAGAAAGTCTCCAGTTTCAACTGAAGACTTAATAACCTATCAAATAAATTATACCATTGCTAATTATTGAGTATTTTTTGCTGAGTTTAACTTTATGTTAAGTTTATGTTAATTTTTTTATCTCCAATTGCTGATTACAATTTCAGTCCCATTTGGCTGGCCATTGTCTCTACTGATTTGGCAAGGAGGAATAACAAATCTTCCTGTTGCCTTTGACTTGATAGGATCACCGATGACAAACTTTTCACCATTTTTTATTTTTTTGAAATAATTGGTATCAGATATGTTCATTCTTATATACTTTTCCCGGACCCTATTAGCACAACAGGAAGGATAGACATGATGATGAACATAATCATTAACTGGTTCCTCAATGGCATATCTGAGGGTCTCAAAATTTTCTGCGGTGAATTTAGTGGTGTATAAAGTCCCTTGGATCTTAAAAGCACCTACACAATTAATGAAGGCGCTTTTTTGGTCAACTAATTGTCATTACTGATTATTGTACAATTTTCTTTAAGTTTTCTGCATATTTATCATCAGAGAGAGCTACATAACCTACCTGAGGTACAAGTTCTTTAGCATTCTCCATGTAGAATTTAACAAATTCTTTTACTTCTGGTCTTTTCAATTCAGCTTTGTTTACATAGATGAAGATTGGTCTGGAAAGTGGGGTATAGGAACCATCAGCAATTGTTTCAAAACTTGGACCAACAGGACCTTGGCCAGAGTCAATTTTAACAGCTTTTAATTTATCTTTATTTTCAATATAGTAGGCAAAACCAAAGAAACCTAATGCATTTTTATCACCAGCAATACCTTGAACTAGTACGTTATCATCTTCACTGGGTGTAAAGTCTTGTCTGATAGCACCACTTTTACCATTAATCTCCTCTGTAAAGTAATCAAATGTACCGGAATCTGTTCCAGGAGCATATAATTTGATTTCTTCTGCTGGCCATTCTGGTCTTACATCTTTCCAGGTTTTAACTGTGCTTTCTGGACCCCAAATTTTTTTCAGCTCATCAACTGTCAAACTGTCAACCCAAGTATTTGCCGGATTAACTAGTACCGATAAACCATCATAAGCAACAGTTAATTCTATATATTCAACACCATTTTCTTTAGCAGCAGCGGCCTCTTTATCTTTAATTGGTCTAGAAGCATCACTGATTGCCGTTTCTTTTACAACAAACTTTTTAAAACCCCCACCAGTACCAGAAATACCAACTGGTATTCTTACATCAGGATGTAATTTAGTAAATTCTTCCGCCATTGCTTCAGTTATCGGGAATACTGTTGAAGAACCATCTATTTTAATTTCACCGGAAAGCTTAGCTTCTTCTTTCTTAGCTTCCTGCTTAGGTTCTTCATTATTAGGTTCGTCAGCAGGCTTACTGCATCCTACTAAAGCTAGAGCAAGTACTAAAATGATTGCTAAAAAAACTACTGTTTTGTTTTTAAAGAAAAACATCTTTTATTCTCCTCCTTGGTTTTGTTTTGGGCTTATGTACCCTCTCATCTCGTTCGATTTCAATATTACCACATTCCCATAATTCTTTTGTTTACTAGATATTTTAACTTTGTTAACTTTTTGTTAAATAGTAAAAACGGCTGCTAAATGCCGGTTTTTAAAATCCCATTATTGTTAAATTGCTTTTATCTAACCAAATCTTCCTGTGATATAATCTTCTGTCCGCTGATCCTTGGGTTTAGTGAACATATTTTCCGTTACATCATATTCAATTAATTCTCCATTCAAGAAAAAAGCGGTTACATCTGATACTCTGGCTGCTTGTTGCATATTATGGGTAACAATTACAATAGTATAATGCTTTTTTAGCTCTTGTACCAGTTCCTCTAACCTTAAAGTAGAAATGGGGTCTAAAGCCGAGGTAGGTTCATCCATTAACAATACCTCCGGTTCTACAGCTAAAACTCGGGCTATACAGAGCCTTTGCTGTTGTCCACCGGAAATGCTTAATGCGCTCTTATTTAGATTGTCTTTTACTTCATCCCATAATACTGCCTGCTTCAAACTTTTTTCAACTATTTCATCAAGTTTTCTTTTATCTTTAATACCGTGTATCCTGGGACCGTAAGCAATATTATCATATATTGACATAGAAAAGGGGTTAGGACTCTGAAAAACCATACCTATTCTTTTTCTTAAGGCAACCACATCAACACTGGAGTCATAAATGTTTGATCCATCGATCAAAACCATACCCTTAACTTTAGCATCTTGAATAAGGTCGTTCATGCGATTTAATGTTCTTAAAAAAGTAGATTTACCACAGCCTGATGGCCCGATTAGAGCTGTTATTTCTTTTTCATTTATGTTAAAATTAATGTTTTTTAAAGCTTGTACCTGTCCATAAAATAAATTAAGATTTTTGGCAATAATCTTATTCTTAACATTTTTCTGCATATAATTTCCTCCTAAATTAAAAAACATAATCTCTTGAAACAATTCAAAGTAACATTAACATATTTAGAAAAAGCAAATATTATATTTATGTTAATTTTTTGTTAATAACCCATTAATAAAAAGACAACCCTTAAAGAAGGTTGTCTAGAGTGGTAAGGTTAGCCAGAATGTTGATCCTTTACCTACTTCACTTTGAACATAAATATAACCTTTATGCTGTTCCATAATATGCTTGACTATGCTAAGACCCAAGCCGGTTCCCCCTACATCCCTGGACCTAGCTTTATCAACTCGGTAAAACCTCTCAAAGATACGGGGTAAATCCTCCTTGGGAATACCTATACCAGTATCCTTAAATTTAATCATTAGGTAACCATCATTAACCACAGCACCTACTTCTACTTCACCACCTAAATTAGTGTATTTAATGGCATTATCCAGTAAATTAATAAAAGCCTGCATTAACATGTCTGGATTTGCTATTACCTTAGGTAAATTATCCGGTATATCTGTTGTAATTTGGATATCCCGTTCCTTAGCCTTATTATTGAGGCTGGTAATACAATCCTTCAATAATTGACCGACATCTGTAGGCTGTTTTTCTATTTCAGTTTCTTTAGCCTCCAAACTTGAAAGGTCTAAAAGATCATTAATTAATCTAATTAATCTATCGGCTTCTTTATCAATAATACCAATAAATCTTTCCCTTAACTTCTTTTCTTCCATAGCACCATCAAGCAAAGTTTCGGCAAAACCTTTAATAGCTGCCACTGGTGTGCGTAATTCATGGGAAGCATTAGCCACAAAGTCTGTTTTAATTTTCTCTAACTGCCGTAATGAAGTGATATCATGAAAAACAATAACTATTTGTTCAATTTGACCATTTTGGATTATAGGCGCAATATGAGCTTTTAAAGTTAGTTTTTCCGGGTAGATAGTGGTAAACTCATGGGAATACACTTGTTTTTCCTTAATGACTTTTTCTATCTTTTCCTGTAAACCATAATTTCTTAAAATTCCTTGATAAGGTTTTCCTAAGACATTTTTCTCTTTCGTACCGAACATTCTTTCTGCTTCAACGTTGATACCCTGAATAATTCCTCTATTTGAAAGAACTAAAACCCCACTTACCATATGATTTAAAACGGCTTCTAACCTTTGTTTACTAGACTTCACTTCTAATATTTCCTGCTTAAGGGCAGCTGTCATATTGTTAATAGCAGCAGCTAATTCACCCAGTTCATCTTGTGATCTTAAAAATATTTTTTGTTCTAAGTCACCATTGGAAATTTTATTTGCAGTATTACTTATTTCTTCGATAGGCTCTGTTATTGTCTTTGCTAAACGTAAACTCACTAAGACTGCCACAGTAGAAGCTAAAAGAATCCCAGTAAATAAAATCATTTTTAAGTTAAATAGTGTTTTATTTATTTCTGTTAAAGGTAAAGCTAATCTAACAATTGCTAATATTTCTCCATGAGACTCTAAAGGTATAGCTACATACATTGTATCTATGTCCAGGGTTGTACTATAACGGGTAGCACTTCCTCTTTTTCCCGCTAAAGCTTCTTTTACCTCCAGCCTGCCAGCATGATTTTCCATTCGTCTTATATCATAATCAGAATCTCCAACAACTTTTCCATCTTTTTTTATAATTGTTATTCTGGTTCCAATCCTATTCCCCAATTCTTTACTAAGTTTATCAATTGGCTGGTAATTTTCTTCAATTATATACGGCCGCATAATATTAGATACAAGCTCTGTATTGTTAAATAGCTCCACTTTAATATGATTTATAAAATAATTCTGTAAAGGCCAAAGTAAAGCTAGTCCTAATACGCTCATAGATATAAAAATCAAAAGTAAATAGGAAAAAGTCATCCTGTTTCTTATTCGTAATTGCACAAATCTCACTTCCTAATTTAGGAGCTATTTAATTATTTGATTGTATAAAATTCATTGATAAATTACAATAGTTTTAAGAAAAACCGACTTCGTCGGTCTTTCAGAACCTACAGTAGCTACAGTGCTACCGTGCTACAGGAAATAAAAGATTAAGATTGAAGGTTAGCCCAA
>JASKKI010000074.1 GCA_030154225.1 Clostridia bacterium
AGCAAAAAATAAGCAGATGGAAAATAGCCCCATCAAAATCGGTCTTCTTGTTCCCTATACCGGGGTCTTTGCCAGCAATGGTTATGATATCACTAAAGGTATGGAATTGTATCTTGAGGAAGTAGGTTGGAAAATTGCAAACCGGGAAATAAAACTTATTAAAGAAGATAGTGAAATGAATGGGCAAGTGGCCTTACAAAAAGCCCGTAGGTTAGTTGAAAGTGAAAAAATAGATATAATGACAGGAATTGTTAGCAGTACTGTAGCCTATGCCTTAAGAGATTATCTAGTAGGAAATAAAATTCCCGTAATTATCGCCAATGCCGGAGCAGCAGAGTTAACCGGGAAAAAGGGTAGTAAATATATTTTTAGGGTTTCTTTTGCCAATGGTCAGTATGAATACCCCATGGGTGACTATGCCTATAACCAGCTCAAATTCCGAAAAGTAGTGGTTATGGCACCAGATTATGCGGCAGGTCGCGAAAAGGCCCAGGGGTTTATCAACAGTTTCAAAGATTTAGGTGGAGAGGTTATTCAGGAGATTTATCCCAAACTGGGAACTACTGATTACGGTCCTTATTTAATCCAGGTAAATAAAGAAGCAGATGCCGTCTGGGTCCACTTTTCCGGTACAGATTGCATCAGATTTGTCAAACAATATGATGAATATGGGCTAAAAGGCCAACTTCCCCTACTCAGTACCGGTGACTTTGTAGATGAGTCCGCTCTACCCCAACAGGGAGAGTCACCCATAGGGATTATAAGCTCTCACCATTATAGTGTAGCTTTGAATACCCCGGAGAACAAAAAATTCGTTACCAGTTACCAAAGCAAATATGGTGAAGAACCCAACATGTACGCAGAACAGGGCTATGTTGCAGCCAGAGTTATTGTTGAGGCCCTGAAGTCTACCGGTGGTAATACTTCTGACAACGAGAAACTTTTAGCTGCCATTGGGAGAGTAGAATTTCAAGCTCCCCGGGGACCCTTTTCCTTTAATCCCCAAACGCAAAACGTAATCTTCAAAACCTATATTCGTAAAACAGAAAAAATAGATGGTAAACTAGTGAACACAGTTATCGAAACTATACCTCCGGCCGAAAACCGCTGGAAACAATAAAAACTGAGCTGTGCTCAGTTTTTAGGTTCCGCTTCGCTAGGTTAAGGTTGAGATTGAGAACATTTTTGGGGTGAAACAGTAATGGAAACATCGCAAATAATTATCCAGATCTTAAACGGAATATCTTACGGTTTACTACTATTTTTGCTGGCAGCTGGACTTTCCCTTATTTTTGGGCTTATGAACGTGATTAACCTGGCCCACGGTTCATATTATATGCTGGGGGCTTACCTGGGACTGGTAATCATCCGCCATACAGGAAGTTTTTTCCTGGCCCTGGGAGGAGCCGCCCTACTAATGTCCTTGATAGGTATAATAATGGAAAGTCTTTTTCTACGCAGTCTCTATAAACGGGAGTTAGATCAGGTTCTTTTAACTTTTGGCTTTGCTTACATTTTTATGGATATTGCCAGATGGCTGTGGGGAGGTACCCCCCGTTCCCTTCCCAAGCCTCTTTTCTTAGATAACTCCATAAATATTTTAGGGGAAGCTTTTCCCATATACAGGTTAGTTATGATAATTACCGGATTAACCATAGCTTTGGCTTTGTGGATATTGCTGGAAAAAACCCGAACCGGAATAATCATCAGGGCTGGTGTCAATGATAAGGAAATGGTGACAGCAATGGGCATCAACATAAAACTGTATTTTACCGGAATCTTCGCTTTAGGTGCCTTTTTGGCAGCCTTTGGTGGTGTAATAGGTGGCCCGATAATTGGTACCTACCCTGGATTGGATTTTGAAATTTTGGTATTAGCTCTAGCTGTTGTTGTAGTAGGTGGTTTAGGTACCCTTAAAGGACCCTTCTGGGGCAGTATCCTTATTGGATTTATTGAAACTTTTGGAAAGGCTTTTTTCCCCAATTATGCCTTAGTAACTATCTATGTTGCCATGGCCTTAATTTTAATTTTCAAGCCAACGGGTTTACTGGGAAAGGAGGAATCCTCATGAACTCTAACTTTGGTATAAATGCATTAACTGAAAGAAAAGCACCTTGGCTTTTAGGAATAATTGGTTGTTTAATTTTATCTAGTTTACCTTTTATTCTAAGTTCGTATGGCCTAAGTCTTATAATTCAGATACTAATTTTCGGCCTTTTGGCCATGAGTTTAAATATCTTAATAGGTTATGCCGGGTTGGTTCCCTTTAATCATGCTACTTATTTTGGTGTTAGTGCCTACACAGTAGGAATCCTACTTACCAAAGGTTTTTCTAATTTTTGGATTTCTTTGATTGTAGGAATCAGTATAGCAACCTTTTTAGCCATGCTTTTAGGCTTACTGGTTTTAAGAAGTAGTGGTCCATATTTTTTAATGGTAACCCTAGCCCTAGGGCAAATGATTTTTGCTTTAGCCTGGAAATGGCGTTCCCTTACCGGGGGAGATGATGGTTTGCCCTGAATATCCAGACCGGAAATTGGTATCCCAATTTCTATGTGGAATGAACGAAATTTCTACTTTCTAGTTCTAACCTTTTTTATTATTAGTTTTATTCTCATCTGGAAATTGATTAATTCACACTTGGGAAAATCTATTATCGGAGTCAGGGAAAGTGAGTCCCGAATGGAAGCTTTAGGATATAATACCTGGTTAATTAAATACCTGGCGTATATCATCGCCGGAGGGTTTGCCGGGCTAGCAGGAATTTTATACGTTTATTACAATGGCTTTATCAGTCCCCATGAACTCAATTGGACCATGTCCGGTTATGTTTTATTAATGGTTATTATCGGGGGTTCCAGAACCCTCTCGGGACCGGTAGTTGGAGCAGCTGTTATTTTGACTCTCCAAAACCTGATCAGTGTCTATACTGAGCACTGGCCTCTTTTTATGGGTATAATCTTCACTTTTTGTGTTATGTATTTTAAAGATGGCATTGTGGGCTATTTAATCAAAATGAAAAGGGACACACCTCTCTTTAAAGCCTATAAATAAGGATGGAGCTAGAGGTATGTGCCCAATTAGCAGAGGTATGTCCCCAATAAAGAATAAAGGTTGGCGACATTATGAAAGTATTAGAAATAAAGAATATCAGTAAAAATTTTGGTGGCGTTAAGGTACTTCAGGATGTCTCCTTTTTTGTGAATTCTGGAGAAAGAAGGGCCATTATCGGTCCCAATGGTGCCGGGAAAACTACCCTTTTTAATATCATTAGTGGTACATTAAAACCTAATACCGGGGAGATTTTCCTCTTCGGTGAAAATGTCATTAAATTTCCCCCTTACCGTAGAGCCAAACTGGGTCTGGCCCGTACTTTTCAAAAAAACAATCTTTTTTTGGGTTTAAGTCTCTTAGATAACATTAATCTAGCTCTGCGGATTAATAACTCTTCTTTCAATTCCCGTGAAATTTTAAAAAACTGGGACTTATGGAATAAAAGAAAAGTACGGGTAGGAGAACTTTCTCATGGTGAACAACGACAGGTGGAATTGCTGCTGGCACTAGCACAATCACCAAAATTAATAATTTTAGACGAACCAACTGCCGGTATGTCCCCATTGGAAACCCAGATGATTACAAAAATGGTCGCCTCCCTTCCCCCGGAAATCACTATTCTGATTATTGAACATGACATGGAAGTAGTATTTAACCTGGCTGACCGTATTACAGTTCTTCATTATGGCCAAATCTTATGTGAAGGAAATAAACAAGAGATCAAATCAAACCAACAAGTAAAGGACGTTTACCTGGGTTCAGCCTGTGAGGAGGTGTAACTACGTGTTACAGTTAGATGAGATTCATACGTATTATGGTGATAGCCATATTCTCCAGGGAGTAACAATGGAGGTTCCCCAGAGTTCTATTACTACTCTACTGGGACGAAACGGCATGGGAAAGACTACCACAATTCATTCTATTATTGGACTAATCCCACCCAAAAAAGGCAAAATAAAATTCAAAGGGGTAGATATTACCGGATTACCAGCTTACCAGATTGCCCAAATGGGCATAGCCCTGGTTCCACAGGGAAGAAGGATTTTCCGTTCCTTAACTGTCAAAGAGAACCTGATTATGGGTTGGCGTAGGGGAAAAGAAGGAAAGTTGGAAAATGATCTAGAACGCATTTATGACTTATTCCCAATTCTAAAGGAAAGATCCCAACAATCAGGTCAACACTTAAGTGGTGGGGAACAGCAAATGCTTGCCATTGGGCGAGCTTTAATGACTAATCCGGAATTAATTCTTATGGATGAACCTTTCGAAGGACTGGCCCCAACTATAATTAAAGACATCCACCGTAAAATTTTTGAACTAAAAAACTCTGGTTTATCTATTTTACTGGTAGAACAAAATATCCACATGGCCTTAAAACTAGCAGATTATGTATATATCATGAACAAAGGTAGAATTATTTATGAAGGAACTATAAACCAACTAAAAGGCGTGGAAGAAATAAAATACTTATTAACCTTTTAAGAAACCTACTTAACAGATCTTTGAAAAACAACTGAAAACCAGCAAAAGCTGGTTTTCTTATATTCCTGTTGACTTGAGATAAGTCTTTTCCTGCATCTCCTCAGCAGAATAAATATAGCGTGGTTTACCTACTGCACTTATGGAAGATAATTCACTACGGTCATAAAGACTCCCTTTGGGGACAATTTCAACCTCCAATTTGAACCCATATTTTTCTTCTAGTTTCTGAATTTGACTTGTGTTAATAGTATCACCGCTTTTCTCTTCTTCTACCACAAACTGTAACCCTGTCAGGTTTGGACCAACAACCCAAAAACGACGGCAAGGAAAATGGGATACAATCTCATCCAAATCCCAAATGTCAATAATCCTATTATTAATACTAATAATATCTTTTTTACGCCCATGATGCTTAAAAGTAAGTCGCTGACCACAGGGACACTCTTCAGGTACTATTCTGGCCCTATCCTCTGTCCAAAACCGAATAACAGGAGTTCCCTTTCTTTTTAAGGTTGTAATAACCAAGTGACCAACTTCCCCGGGTTTAACATCCGTTTTTAGATCATCTTTTAGTATTTCAAAGATAAAATCATCCTCTGTGGGATGAGCCCGGCCATATTCACAATCTGTGATAGCAGAACCAATCTCCGTCATTCCAAAATTATCGGTTATTGGTACATCCCAAATGTTTTCCAGTAATCTACGTTTACCACTGGTAAGTGGTTCTCCAGCTGTTAAGATAGCTCTCAGGTTTGGGAAATCTTTGGCAGGCTTATAACCCATTAATTCAGCGGTTTCTGCCAGGAGAAGGGCTTGTAATGGCAAACAAGCTAGAACAGTTACCTCCAATTTTTGCATTAGGCTTATAATCCTAGGAAAGGGACTCACGTTTGACCGGGAGCTGGCCGGGATAACACAGGCCTTTCGGGATTGAGCTGCTAAGTGAACCATATGGGCTATGGAAGAGATAGCATAGGGAAATCTAATTAAAACTATATCTTCCTTAGTAAATTTCAGACCGCCGGAATTAATGTTTTTGGCATATCTCCGTAAATCCTCTTTGGTTAACCATGCTGAAACCGGTGTACCGCTGGTCCCGAAAGATTCATGATATTGATAAAGCTCCTTCTTTGGCACACAAATTAACCCCAAAGGAGAGCATTGCCTGAGATCTTCTTTAGTAGTTAAAGGAATGTTTTTGAAATCCTCTAAATACGCCAAGGGCTTATCAGGAAGACGGTTACGATAAAAAGATGCGACCCGACATCGCTCTATAACTTGATTTATAACTGCTAACTTTTCTGCCGAAGTCATTCAACTTACCTCCTTGTATTTTAAAAACAAAATATGCTACCCCGGTACTTTATAAATTTCAAAGTACCGGGTAGCAACTATAACATAACTCAATATTTACTAGTTACTTGGAGTCGGAATATTAAGATCTTTTAACATCTCATAAACGGCTTTTTGAATATCTTGTGCTGCGTTTTCTCCTTTTAAGGCATCATTTACTTTTTCTCTAAAAGTATCTACTGCAGAAACTACTTTTTCCTTATCCATATTAAAACCCCCTTTTTTTCCTTTTAAGATCCTTGCATTTACGGTTTTTTATTCCATAACCAACCATTATATTTTTTAGCTCCTTTATTACTCACCTTCTGATGAACTACCTGTTGATTATTCACCGGTTGCATTATTATTTCATTTGTTGCTTTTTTCTTTAAGTCCAAACCCAAGAGTGTTTGAATATTACCTCCGAGAATTTTTTCCTTTTCTCCATCGGACAGATCGAGAAGAAGGATTTTCTTCAGTTCCACTGCCGGATGGGAAAGGGGAAACTCGGAACCATAGATTATTTTACCTGGACCAGCTTTGGTAACTGCCTCTTTAATATGTAGGAAATTTCCTGTTGAAGTTTCCAAAAAGAAATTATCCAGTTCTTTGGCCGCTGCTAACCCTTCCTGATCAGCAGGTCCAAACCCCATATGGCCCAGGATAAAATTGGTACGGGGAAACTGCCGGGCTAGGGCGACGAACCTGGTTGTAGAAGCTCCCGGACTAAACACTACATGAGTATATACAGGAAAGCCATATCTGCCACAGCAGTCTACCAGCTCAGCAATGGCCTTACTGGCAAAGGAAAATTCGTGGGTCATGGGGGATAGCTTTAATCCCCGGCATCCATTTTTAAAACTTTGCTCCAGCTTATTTACTGCATTAGGCTCGTGAGGATCAACACAAAAATAGCCTATTAAAGAATTTGGATGTGCCTGGCAAGCCTCAGCAACATAAGTATTATTAGGTATTAAGTTTTCAGGTTTAGCACGCCCTACTATATAGTCGGTCATCTTCCTAACATCCATCATACCACCGGGAACTACTACACCCTGCTCTATACCCGCTTCTTTCAATTGATTCAGATAAAGTTCAACATTACCATAAGAAGTATTAGATATATGGGCATGGGCATCAATTATCATCTTTATCATCTCCCTATTGGCGAACTACACGGATGGTTTTGGACTGTGGTCGGGGCAGCTTAGAGACAAATTCGAATTCACAGGGAATACCCAAGCTAAACTCCATTTTGCTGGCTAATTTATCAGCCAGCTCAAGGGTTGGCTTAACACCATCTGCTAGTTCAGTACGAATTTTCAAACTTTCATTATTACCTTCTTTAACTACAAAATGATACCAATTACCTACTTCCGGTAATCGCATCAAAAATTCTTCTAAATAGAAAGGAGAAAAGTTAACTCCTTTAACTACTACTTCATCTACCGCTCTCCCTCTCATAAAAAGCCGGGGAAAACTAATACCACATTGACAGGGATCAGGATCAATATAGCCTAAATCCTGAGTTCGATAACGGATGAGTGGTGTATCAAAACGCAGTAAAGATGTAACTACAATCTCGCCAATTTCACCCGGTTGTAAAACTTCCCCTGTCTTGGGTTCTACTATTTCAACTAAACTGTGGCCCTGGGTAATATGGTAGCCAGTATGGGCATCACATTCTATTCCAATTACACCTGCTTCCAGAGAACCATAATAGAAATTAGCTTTAGTTCCCCAGATTTTTTCAACCCTAGTGCGAAAAGCAGGAGAGCAACCCTCGCCGGTCAACCACATTTTCTTTAAGGGGAGACTTTGGGGATCAAGATTACTTTCCCTGGCTACTTCCGCAAGGGTCATGGAATATGAAGGGGTTGTCATAATAACATTAGGCTGTAAATCCTGCATTAATTTAATGGATTTTTCCGGTGTAGAATAGGCTCCACCTTTACCGGCAGGAATTGCAGTAGCCTGACAACCATCAATAAAAACTTTGTGAAAAGATAGCCCAGCAGAGCTCATTTCATGGGGTAAAGCGTTAAAACAAATATCACCTGGATCAATATCAAATAACTTAGGATACTCAGGAGCCAGATCATGTAGGTACAAATCCTTCCAAGTGTACATGATGTAAATTTGCTCACCACCAGTTGTTCCTGTAGAAACATGTATAAGGCTAATATCTTTTTTATCACAGGCTAAAAGAGCCCAGGGATTACCCCTAAGTTCAGCTTTGGTAGTAAAAGGCATTTTAGCTAAATCAGCTACTTTAGAAATATCCTGGGGCTTAATCCCGGCCTTGTTCATTTTTTCCTGATAAAAGGAGGAGTTTTTATAGGCCCGGGTTACCACTTCTCTTAAAGCCGCTTTTTGATATTCGGCTATTCTGGCTGGAGACAGGCTATCTGCCGGCCCGGTAAGATAGCGGGTCAAAAAAGGAAGTGGTCTTGCCCCTTTAATACGCTTTTCATACTTGGAAGCCATTAAATCTTCACTCCTTAATTTCAATATCTATAAGTTCCCTGTACTTAGGATCGGTACTTTCTGCTAAGAGTTTTTCCCAGGTTTTTTGAGCTTTTTTATCGTTTCCGGATTCCCGGTAAGCAGCACCTAATTCATACAGCACCTGCCAGTACATTTCCTGAGAAATATTACTATTTCCCTGTTCATAAGCATTTTTAACATATTTAAAATCTTTGATAGCCTTTTCTTTAAGAGGAAAGAAGGATTGCGGAAGAGAATTAAATACATAAGCCCGTAAAAGACGAAATTGGGGATTCCCGGGATCACGTTTGATTGCTTGTTTTAACAGTTTTAACCCCTCAATGGCATTCCCGAACATGATGCTGGCATCCAGTGCATCCCGACCAGTTAAAGCAACAGAACTGCCGTAATAAGCCATGGCTTCTGCATTTTCCGGATCTGATTCATGAATTTTTTCTAATATCTCATGGGCCATCTTTACCGCTTTTTTATTACCGGCAACACCCAAATCATGCAACCGAATTCCTTCCTTAAGTAATTCTTCCTTACTACCCAGAGAAGCTACTCTTGCTTCTATATCCTTTAAACTACTATCTAGGTGCTGGTCAATTAGCTCATGGTATTTATCATAAGGTGTCTGGGATAATAATTTGTCCCAAACAACTTCTGCTTCTTGGTCCATCCCTAAACACTGATAGGCAACACCCAAATCATATAGTAATTGCCAGTAAGTATCCCGGGTGATTAAGTCACTACCTTCTTCATAACACTTAATCAAATACTCAAAGTCTCCAATTGCTGTTGCTGTCCGCCGGAAGAATCCTTCGGGAAGCCGAAAACTTTGATAAGCTCTCAGATAACGAACCTGGATATTATTCGGATTTTTATTAACGACCTCATCCAATAGTTTCATAGCTTTGATGGCATTTCCAAACATATTGGTAGGAATAGTACTATCCCGACCTGTCATGGACAAGCAATCGGCATAATAAGCAGTTATAAGATCATCCTCCGGATAAGTTTTATGTGCTTTATTGAAATAATCATAAGCCTTCCGGGTGGCTTCTTTATCACCACTTAAGGCCAGGGCGTGAAGTTCAATACCTTCTTCTATTAAACTGGGGTTATTTACAGTAGGAGGTTCTACATCAGTTTCAATATTTTCAGGTGCAGGTGGTTTTTCTAATAATTCTACTTTTTCTTCAGACAAGTGTACTTCTTCTACCCTTTCATTAGTTTCCTCATCTTCATCTTGAGAAACTTTTATTTCTTCTTTCTGAACAGGAGGGAAATCTTCCACTTGTGTTTTTTTCTTAGGTAACTGTATCCCCTCTTGTTTTAAAAGTTTTGCATATTTTGAATCAGTAGTAATATTTGCAAGTTTTAACCAGGTTTCTTTAGCCTCTTGAGTTTTATTTAGGGTTTTATAGGCTCCCCCTAAATCATAAAGAAGCTGCCAGTAAAAATCTTCTGTAATTATGGTATTATCTTGCTCATACCGGGAAATAAGAAAATTAAAATCTTCTATGGCCGTGTCAGTGCGGTGAAAATACATCTCTGGGAGCCTGTAACAGACGTTGGCCCTTAAAATACGGAGTTGTATATTTTCCCGATTATCTTTGATAACCTTATCAAGTATTTTCAGACCTTCCAAGGCTTTATTAAACCTTTCAGTTGGATTAATGGCATCCCGGCCTAAAAGGGTTTTTACACTACCATAGTATCCTTCGATAAGCTTATTTTCCGGTTTTAATTTCCGTAATTTTTTTAATACATCATGGGCTTTCACTACAGCATCTTTATCACCAGCTGCACCGGCGTCATGTAGTTTAATTGCCTCTTTTAAAAGTTTCTCGTTTTCAGATGCAACTTCTTCAACTTTCTCTACTTCGACAGTATGTTTTGGTAAATTTTGTTTTTCATTTTCAGTCTTCGTCTTAGTTGTTAATTGGGCTTTTTCATTACCAGTTTCTTCAAATGTTTGAGGTTCCCCTGTATCTGGGGCTTCAACTTGCATTTCAGTTTCTTCTTTACTATTCTTTTGTTCCAAAATTTTTTCTTTTTTTTCTTTTTTACTTTTATTTTTTTGATAAGATGTTGGTTTATAAGGCCAGGGCATATCCCGTTTTTTACCTCCAATTAAATTCATTATTTAGTCCTCCTTTAATGTGGTGCAACCCATTTTATTACTAATATATTCTTTTTAACTTACAGAGGTGACTATTAAGAAAAACCGACTTTGTCGGTCTTTCAGAACCTACAGTAACTACAGTGCTACCGTGCTACAGGAAATAAAAAATTAAGATTTTAGGTTATCCCAAAAGTTATACTTTAAAGATAAGAAAGGCACTCAACATATGTTGAATGCCTTTTGTATTTTCTATGTTGGAGGGTATTCGGTAGCATACATGACCTTAACCATCTCATACATTTCCTGCACCAATGCAAACATTTCCTGAAAATTAGGCATACCTTGATAAAGCATTTGGGTATGACTCATATATGGGTAATACATATATGGATATTGCATCATGTATGGATACTCAATATATGGATATTGCATCATGGGTGGGCAATGTATATTCATAAACTTTAAGCCCCCTTTCTTATACATCAATATATTATGCAAACTAACCTAAACTTTGGTACTCATCTTCATATATTCTTTTTAACATTTCGTACATTTCTTGTAACATAACATACATTTGATTAAAATCCATCAGAGGCGGTCCCATAGGCTGCCCCATTTGTGGGCCCATTGGCCCCATTGGACACATAGGTGAATACATTAATTCCTGAGTAGGATAACCCATATAGGGATACATGTTCATATCCATATAATACATCTCACCTAAATTGGTAGGTTGAAAAGGCTGTTGCATAAATTGTCTATACATCAAAAACTCCCTCCTTTCATTTTACCTAATAACATAATATGATTTTAAATTTTAAGCAGTCTTTCTACTGTCTATCAGCAATGATTATTTACTTATGCCCATTTATTAAATACTCTGTTAGTAGTGTGTAAACTTTTACCAATAGGGATAATATGGGTAATAGGGATAATATGGGTAATAATATGGTGGACGGCTAATTAATGATAGAAATAATAGTGGGAAAAAGATTGAACCAAAACCGGGTCTAGGATTACCATAATAACCCATCTGACCAACGGGAATTGTACCCATTGTTTGATTATACATAAAAAATCCCCCCCTTTCATTCTGTCTAATATCATAATATGTTCGCCGCAGCTTAAAAGAGAGGTGAAATATTTTTCTAAAGAAAATATGATATATTTTACTGCATATTCTTGATAGAATTTATTAAATAACAGGTTTTCTTCACAACCATAATTCATTTCTCAATAATATATATTTTTTCACTTTTAGCAGTTCGTTGTACCACCTCTAATATTTGTTATAGGTAATATCTCAGTACTAATTAAAGCTAAACGCAAATAACTCCTCCTTTTTCAGGTTTGCTATATAGGGGTTCAAAAATTTATTTTCTATACAATCACACCGAATAGCTAAACTTCATAAGATATTAATGAAATATTAAGGATAAATTCCTTAGTTAACTTATATTAAAGGAGGAAAGCATAGATGAGTGAAGAAAAGAAGCACCAACCAATTAAACCCGGCCCCCTTCCAATAGATCCGGAAACAGGTTTAACCATGTGTCCACCCCCCCTGGAAATAGATATTATTAAAGTTAAAAAAGTATTTAATGAATGTATGCATACTCAGGTTGAAGAAGTGGAAATTAAAGGTTGGACAGCAAGTAACACCAGAGATGCTGAAGATGCAGAATGTAACTCTGTAACAGTAAGTAACAAACAATGCCAAGCTTTAAACGGCGATGTTGTCAGGGTTACTTTTGATTTGGAAGTCTGTGCCACCGTTCCTTTAGACACCGGAGGATTTGAAAGACGATGTGAAACGGAAACTATTTCTAAAACATTAAGGATTGACAGGGCAGGAGAAGAAGGCTTAGATTTACAATGTGACATTTTCCCCCAATGCTTATTCTGCTTCATTTCGGAAAGAGATGATTCTAATGGTGTTAAAGAAGTTACCTGTTGTGTGGGAATTTTAATTTTAATCAAAGTGGAAGCCGAAGTTCAATTGTTAGTTCCTACTTTTGGTTTCCCACCACCACCTCCTGAATGTGGAGAATTTCTAGGCCAGTGTCCCACAGACTTTATGCCTGATTGGCCCCCTTACCCACCTCAAGGTTTAATCAGGGGCGGAAAAGATAAAAAACCTAAAGGCTGTAAATAATAATTTTTAATTACCGGGCTGGTATAAGCTCGGTTTTTTTTTAAATGCCAAACTTTTTCTTTAACAATAGCCAAAAACTTTAACAGTGCATAGGATATAGTGAGGTAAAAAATTAGGAAATAATCCTAATTATCCTAAATTAAAAGGAGGATAGAGTATATGAGTGATAAAAATAAACCTGAACAGCAAATTAAAGCCGGTCCTCTTCCCGTAGACCCCGAAACAGGTCTCAGTATATGTCCACCACCCCTAGAAATAGACATCATTAAAGTTAAGAAAGTATTTAATGAGTGTATGCACACCCAGGTTGAAGAAATGGAGATTATCGGTTGGACAGCAAGTAACACCAGGGATGCTGAAGAGGCAAACTGTGAATCAGTAACAGTAAGTAATAAAAAGTGTCAAGTTTTAAATGGAGATGTTGTTAGGGTTACATTTGATTTAGAAGTCTGCGCCACCGTTCCTTTAGACACCGGAGGATTTGAAAGACGTTGTAGAACAGTAACAGGAATTACAAAAACATTGAGTGTTGAACGGGCAGGCGAAGAAGGGTTAGAAGTGCAATGTGACATCTTCCCCGAATGCTTATTCTGCTTTATTTCCAACAGAGATTCTGCAGGTGGAGTTTTAGAAGTTACCTGCTGTGTAGGAATCCTAATATTAATAAAAGTAGAAGCTGAAGTTCAATTATTAATTCCTACTTTTGGTTATCCACCGCCACCACCCGAATGCGGGGAATTTTTAGGTCAATGTCCCTCAGACTTTGTACCTGACTGGCCCCCTTACCCACCACAAGGTCTGATCAGGGGCGGAAAAGATAAAAAGCCAAAAGGCTGTAAATAAGAAAAACCGACTTCGTCGGTCTTTCAGAACATATAGTAGCTACAGTTCTACCGCGCTACAGGTAATAAAAAGATTAAGAACGAAGATTAGCCCAAAAGTTATTCTTTCTATAACGATAAAAAATAAATCCAGGCGCAAGCCTGGTTTTTTTTTAACTAATCAAACTGCTCTTCTTTTAAGAATTCTAATTGCTATTTCTTGGTCAATTAAAATTTCTTTAATTGATTTTTGAGTTTCCAACATTTCAGTACGAAATTCTGTTAAACAAGCTGTTTGCTGATATACTATATCAAGTTTATATTTAAGCTCTTGTTGACCTTTTTCTAAGTTATCCACCTTGTTTTCTAAGCTATCTACCTTGTTTTCTAAGCTATCTACCTTGTTTTCTAAGCTATCTACCTTGTTTTCTAAGCTATCTACCTTGTTTTCTAAGTTATCTACCTTGTTTTCTAAGTTATCTACCTTGTTTTCTAAGTTATCTACCTTGTTTTCTAAGTTATCTACCTTGTTTT